>NZ_JADJDD010000030.1:0-329180 GCF_016702885.1 Candidatus Villigracilis vicinus | reverse complement strand
GACTACGCAACCGAACAGACCTTTCTCAAAGGTGAAGTGGAGATTCTCCACAGGCGGTTCGAACGTGTCATCCTTATCCCGCGCATTGCGAAGGGGAATTTACTTCCCACCCTGAGGTGTGGGTGGACACAAGTTTTGCAGAGACTTTACACTTGGCATGCGGCTTTTGGAAAGTGCCGGCATTTTCTCGAAAGATTTTTATCTTGATATCAAGCATCGCCTGCCTTCCTCGCTTAAGCTTGCCTATCTTCGGAGAGTTTTTTCCTTTGTGGCAGGTGCCAACCTAACCCGCAAATGGATGCAAAACTGGTTAAAAACTAATCACGTGTCGGCAAGCGAAGTGATTTGCAATACTTTCTGGTTTGATGAACTCACAATGGGGTTAGTCCTTTAAAAGAAACTCAACCTCTTGAGGGTGATTCCCGTGCACATGGTTATGACCTGTATGAAGAACTCTATGGGGATTAGCCGTGCCGTCCGCGAGCCATTGAGTTAATGGATCGTTTATTCCCGTTTCTGGAAGTTGGCACAAATTATCTACGGAAAAACATCCCCAGTTCCAAGAAAAATACGAAGCAGCCTTCTGTTTGGTGCAAACCCGGGAGGCTTTCCAAACCTTCAGAAAATGGTATTACGAATGGTTTCCGCTCCAATTTTTACGTCATTAACGTATTGACTATTGTTTGATAGCGTGATTGCTGCTGCAAAACGACCTGCGCAGATGAATAATGGTCACTTTTGGCGGTGGAAAGAGATCGAAGGCAATACACTCTCGGCAGGTGTTGCAGAATTTCCTGTCAATGCCAACGGATTCCCCCGGCTATCAAAGTCAACAGGAGTTGATCCATACCTATCTCTCCAAACCTGTGGATGTTTTCCTCAATGTCAGCTACACCGAAGGGACCTCCGTTGCCATGATGGAAGCTGTCAGTTGCGGCATCTCCAGTTATTGCTACATCAGTGGGTGGTAATGTGGAAGTTGTCCGGGAGAAGAATGGATTTCTGCTCAGCGAGAACCCCACACCCGATGAAATTGCCGACGCGCTTTTGAGTGTCTGTGACCAGCGTGAAGCATGGTTGGAGAAGCGTAAAGGCAGCCGCGAGGTTTGGCAGGAACGATATAATGAAACGACCAACTTTGAGGCGTTTGCCCAAAAATTGGTAGAGATAAGGAAGCAATAGATCTTTATGTGTGGCATTACTGGATTTTGGAATCTGGACGGCAGACCAGTCAATCGTGAAGAGTTGATCCGTTTTACAAATCAACTCGCTCATCGCGGACCCGACGGCTGGGATATTCACATCGAAGAATCCGCCAACTTGGTTTGGTCACCGGCGCTTGCCACCACCGACTTGAAACACCGGCGACCAGCCCATGTCTTACTGGATGGACGTTATTGGATCGTCTTCAATGGCGAGATCTATAACTTTGGAATTAAAAAAAGAACTCGAAAGTCTAGGTTATCTTTTCAAGACCGAATCAGACACAGAAGTTGTGCTGGCTGCATACGATAAGTGGGGAAGATTTTCAGTTCAGGCTCAACGGCATGTGGGCATGTGCCATCTGGGATAGCCGCGAGCGTAAACTCTTTGTGTCGCGTGACCGTTTTGGTGTGAAGCCGATGATCTATTCCTTTGATGGCAAACGCTTCGCGTTTGCTTCGGAGATGAAAGCCTTCTCGCGCTCGAAAACTTCCGTGCTGAATACAACCCGACCGTGTTCGCCAACTCGCTTGAAGATGCAACACTTGTTGAAGGCGCAGAAGATTGTTTGTTTCAGGGTCTCAAACGTTTATTGGGTGGTCATTGCCTCACGCTTTCTGCGAATGGCGATATGAAGATCCGCCGTTGGTGGCATACCCTCGACCATCTTCCCAATGTGCCTGAAAAATACGAAGACCAGGTCGCACAGTACCGTGAGTTATTTCTCGATGCCTGCCGCATTCGCATGCGCAGCGATGTGCCCATCGGCACTGCTTTGAGCGGCGGCTTGGATTCGAGTTCAGTTCTCTCTTCAATGAGCCACATCCGCAAATCGGGCGATGCCACCATGCGCATGGCGCATGAATGGCAGAAGGCATTCATCGGCACATGGCCCGGCAAGGTCATCGATGAGCGTCATTACGCCGATGAAGTGATCAAGAAAACCGGCGTCAACCCGATCTACTGCGAAATGAACGCGGATATGTACCTCGAACATTTCAATGAGATCCTTTATCAATTCGAAGAACTCTCCGACATTCATCTCGGTCCGTGGTTCGTTCACAAGATGCAGCGTCAGAACGGCGTGGTCGTCACCATCGATGGTCACGGTGGCGATGAAGCACTTGGCGGCTACACCTGGCACGTTTTCGCTGCTATGCGCGATGCCAACCCGATGCGTTATGCCGAACTCGCTCTCATCCGCAACAGCATGAGCTTGACGCATGGACTCGATACTTACATCAACGCCATCAAAAATCGTTTGACTGGAAAAAAATCCGCCTCGAACGGGACTTCATGGCTGGTTGCTCAACCCAAGCCTTTCTCTACGCCTGCAATGGAGCAAGATGCCCCTCGCCTCGCCGGGCGGGATGAACTCTTCAAAACGCTCTATACTGATTTCCATTTCACTCACCTGCCCATGAACCTGCGCGACTTTGACCGCCTCTCCATGGCGCACGGAGTTGAAGTTCGCTCGCCGTTCATGGACTGGCGTTTGGTCACCTTTGCCTTTGCCATTCCGTCCGCGCATAAGATCGGCGGTGGATACACCAAACGCATTCTGCGTGATGCGATGAAAGGCATCCTGCCAGATCCCATCCGTATCCGTACCAAGAAAATGGGTTTCCCAAACCTCAACGAAGGCTGGGACCTCCCGCGTGGGCATCAATTTATCAAAGACGCCGTGCTTCTGCCGATTTCAGATCAGCTTCTCTTTGGGATGGCAAGCGCGTAAACACAGACTTGAAGCCGCCTTCCAAACCGATGACAAGGCTCGTATTCACAAAGCATGGCGGTTGGTGCAGGCACAATCATTGCTGAATATGTTTAATGAGAAAGTGAGTGCCGCATGATCGTCGTTGTAGATTATGGCGTTGGAAACCTTGGATCCATCGTCAACATGTTCAAGAAAGTTGGCGCAAAAGCTGTTGCTTCATCTGACCCGGCGGTGATAAAAACTGCCGAGAAGTTGATCCTGCCCGGCGTCGGCGCTTTCGATGCGGCAATGCGGAAATTTCATGAGACGGGTTTGGTTCCCGTAGTAGGTGAACTTGTTTTGGAAAAGAAAATTCCCGTGCTTGGTTTGTGCGTGGGACTCCAACTCATGACCAAGGGCAGCGAAGAAGGACGCGAAGCAGGTTTGGGCTGGTTCGATGCGGAAACGGTCCGCTTTAAGTTCGATGGTGAGAACGCTCATCTCAAAGTTCCGCACATGGGTTGGAATGAAGCGCATGTCGTGCGCGAGCATCCGCTCGTGGCAGATTGGGATCCCGAGTCGCGTTTTTATTTTGTTCATTCGTATCATGTTGTGGCGAAGGAAACCGATGCAGTCCTTGCCGAAACCGAATATGGTGTGAATATCCACTCCATTTTAGGGCGCGGCAACATCATGGGCACGCAATTTCATCCTGAGAAAAGTCATCGCTTTGGGATGCGTTTACTGAAAAATTTTGCGGAGAATATCCGATGATAAAACCAAGAGTAATTCCAGCCTTGTTGTTGAAGGGACAGGGCTTGGTCAAGACAGTCAAGTTCAAAGAGCCGAAATATCTTGGCGACCCGATCAACATCGTGCGTATTTTCAACGATAAAGAAGTGGATGAACTTGTTCTATTAGATATCACTGCCACACCTGAAAAACGCGGCCCGCAGTTTGATTTATTGAAGAATATAGCCAGTGAAGCATTCATCCCATTGGCATATGGCGGCGGGATTCGTTCAATGGATGATGTGAAAAAACTGCTCAGCATCGGTATCGAAAAGTTGATCATGAATACCTCCGCTGTGGAAACCCCATCTCTGGTGCGTGAAGTGGCGGACCATGCGGGCAGCCAGGCGGCAGTCGTTTCGATGGATGTGAAAAAGGGGCTGCTTGGTAAATATGAGGTCCTCGCGCATTGTGGGCAGAAGAAGACCGGGCTTGATCCGGTGAAACACGCTGTCGAAATGGAACGGATGGGCGTGGGTGAGATACTCATCAACTCGATCGACCGCGACGGCACAATGCAAGGTTACGACCTTGAACTCGTCCGCAAGGTGGCAGATGCAGTGAGCGTACCAGTCGTCGCCTGTGGAGGAGCCGGGAATTTAACCCATGTTTCCGAAGTCATCAAACAGGGTCACGCTTCTGCGGCAGCGGCTGGCAGCATCTTTGTCTTCCAAGGTCCGCTGCGTGGTGTGTTGATCAGTTACCCGACCCCGAAAGAATTGAAGGAATTTATCTAAATGACCGACTATCGAATGTGTACCCGTTGTGTGATGGACACCAGCGACCCTGAAATTACGTTTGACGAGAATGGTGTGTGTAATCATTGCCACACGTACGATCGTATGGTGCGCCAATACGTCGTAGATGGCGAAGAAGGTTTGCGTGAGTTCCAACGAATAGCGGAGAAGATCCGCCGCGATGGACAGGGTAAACAATACGACTGTATTATTGGCATCAGTGGAGGGGTAGATAGCACGTATGTTGCCTATCAAGTCAAAAAATATGGCTTGCGTCCGCTTGCCATCCATGTGGATAATGGTTGGGATTCTGAGCTTGCTGTCAAGAATATCGAAGAGACTCTAAAACGCCTTAATATTGACCTGTATACTGAAGTTCTCGATTGGGAAGAATTCAAAGATTTGCAGGCGGCTTTTTTAAAAGCATCCACCCCTGATTCCGAGGTTCCGAGCGATCACGCCATTAATGCGGTCTTAAGCCGTATGGCGGAAAGGATCGGAGTTAAGTACATCATTCTTGGTACGAATGTCCGTACGGAATCGCATTTGCCGCGAGCATGGTCGCAAGGACATCAGGATTGGAAGTACATTCGTGGATTGCATCGAGTGTTTGGTATACGTCCACTCAAAACATTCCCGCATTATGGCTTTTTCACTTATTACCGTCGGATGCTTACCGAGAAGCGTGTTGAGATATTAAACTACATTGGCTATAACAAAGGGAAAGCCCTGCAAATATTACAAGACGAGCTGGGCTGGCGCTATTATGGCGGTAAGCATTATGAGTCGATCTATACACGTTTTTACCAGGGTTTTATCCTCCCTGAAAAATTTGGTTTCGATAAACGCCGCAGCCATCTTTCCAGCCTGATCTGCTCCGGTGAGATTACTCGTGAGAAGGCACTTGAGGAGTTAAATATCCCGACGTACTCTCCCTCCATGCAGGAGGAGGATCGCGAGTATGTTGTCAAAAAGCTTGGGTTTACTGAAGAGGCGTTTTCCGTTCTGATGAAATCTACAGTAAAGAGCTATTGGGATTATCCCTCTTATGGACATTTTATGAATCGACCATTCGTGTTGAAATTGGTGCCTTTTGTAAAGAAGGTTGTTAGCTGGTTTAAATAATGCGCATTGCTTATATCACCATTCATATTGCCCCGGAGTTGATGCGGGGTGGTGTGGGAAAAAAAATAAAAACGCAACTTGATCTATGGCGCAAAGCGGGGCATCAAGTTGTTTTATTCAGCCTTACTCCTGATACGATTCCCTTTTCTGAAGAACGTCAATTTATCTTCGATGCAAAGACCAATCTCCTGAAACGCGAAGCAAACCGCGCCTTGGGGTTGATTCGGATGCTTGATGCGGTCCGGATTTACCAGCCGGATATAATCTATCTTCGATTTGGGCTGTACTCGTATCCCCTCCATAAACTTTTCAAAATCGCACCAACAGTGTTGGAAGTGAATTCGGATGATCGGGTGGAATATTCTACGCGTGGAAAATTCTTTTATTGGTTGAACCGCCTCACACGCGGACTTACATTTTCCCTTGCTGCCGGAGTGATCGCCCCTACCCAGGAGTTGGCACGAATTTACCCGCTAAAAAAGGATCAAGCAACTGCCATCATTTCCAATGGTGTGAATGTTGACTCTGTTGATGTTTTGCCGCCTCCTGAGAATATAAAACCTGTTCTCACATTGGTCGGTTCCCCTGGCATGAATTGGCATGGCGTGGATAAACTTATTCGCTTTGCTCAGGCGAACCCGGATGTATTCGTGAATATTGTTGGTTATTCACCCACAGATGTGGAACAGCCCATACCTGCGAACGTGATCATGCATGGCTATTTGACGTATGCTCAGATTCGAGAAGTTTTGGTGAAGACGGATGTAGCCTGCGGCACGCTGGCTTTGCATCGAAAGAACATGCAAGAAGCTTGTCCGCTCAAAGTGCGTGAAGCAGTTTTATACGGCTTGCCTTTACTGCTTGGCTATTATGATACCGACCTGAGTGACCTCAATCTGCCGACTGTCCTGCAAATTCCAAATACAGAAGATAATCTTACGACGTATGCAGAGCAAGTCCGAAATTTTGCTTTTGCAATGATGGGCAAACGCCTGGATTTTTATGCAGTAGCGCCGTATTTGGATCAGTCTAAAAAAGAAGAAGATCGGCTGGCGTTCTTTGAAAGCGTGATCGTAGGCGAACGATGAAGTCATTGTCCATTATCTTGCTTGGCACCCAAATGGCGGTTGGAGGAGCGCAGAAACTTCTGCTGGAGCAGGCACTCTGGTTTCGCTCTCAGGGGCATCGGGTTACTGTTGTGTTTTTTTATGACCGCGATAACCTTCATAAAAAATGGGCGAACACTTATCCTTTCGAGATTTATAACCTTGAAGCTTTCGATAAAAAAGCAGGTGGATTTCGCAGCCTGCCCAGGCTGCTTACTGGTTTGTTCAAATTATGGCGTATTTTCAAACACGGGAAATTCGATGCTATCATCACATTCACTCATGACAGCAATGTATTAGGCCTCCCGCTTGCCTGGCTGGTAGGAATTCGCTCCCGCGTTGGGACACATCTAGGTGAAATTCGCGGTATGTCTGCATGGCGGGAGAATTTGCATACGTTTCTTGTTAATCGTGGTGTAATCCAAACCCTGGTTGCTTCCTCAGCACGGACAAAAAATAATGCAGTTGAGGTGGGTGTGAACCCGCAAAAGATCACAACCATCTATAACGCAATCATGCCATTTGATATCCAACACATTGATCGGGCGGCTGTGCGCAAAAAACTTGGGCTGCAGATTGACGATGTTTTTTTTGTAGCAGTGGGGCGTTTGGTGTACGAAAAGGGACATGAGTTCCTGGTGGAAGCCATGTCTATTGTGGTGCGGGAAAGTGACCATGTTGTTGCAGGAATCTGCGGAGCAGGTCCGTTGCAGGGTGAATTAACGGCACAGATCGAAAAGTTGGGTTTGAACGATAAAGTCAAATTGCTGGGACAATGGGATGAGATTCCGGAACTGCTTGCTGCTTCGGATGTATTTGTTCTGCCTTCGCGATGGGAAGGTCTTCCCATGGCATTACTTGAGGGGATGATGGCGGGGCTTCCCGTCATTGCCACGCAGGTGGAAGGTGTGGATGAGGTCGTCCAACCCGGTGAACATGGGCTATTAGTGCCGCTTGAGTCTCCCTTAGAACTGGCGCAGGCTATATTACAATTGCTCCGCTCGCCTGAAGACCGTCAGCGTATGGGCAAGGCGGCGCGGGAACGGGTCTTAAGTTCCTACACAACAAACCGTATGTGCGAATCATATTTGCAAGTGATTGAACACGGCTTGAGCACAGAAAAAGCCGGGTAAGCGTGATTAAGCAGAGGCTAAAGGATGAAGCGTTCGTCTATTGATTTTGGAAAGATCATCACGATTACTGTTGCCGCTTGGATCTTTGTCGGCGCGTGCATCGAATTTTACAATGTGGCATGGGGCACGGGTAAGGCGATTGGGTTGTTTTCGCCGAAATGGTTGGCGCTCTTTGCATTTTTTGTCTTATTTTGTGCTGCTGCATATATCGGTCTTGGGGTGTTGGTTTTGGACCGAGAAAAATTTCTTACTGTATTTCAAAAAATAATTAAGCTTCGAGATCGATCTTCATTTATACGCTGGTTGTTGGTGATCTTGTTCCTTATATTTCCGGCGTGGTTCTTGCAGCGCACAATGTGGGGCATTGTATTTGATGGAATATATTTCCGCATACTGTTGTGGGCGTTGACCGTTCTGTTCATCGCCTTTTTGATGACACAAGAATATAAACTGATTGATTGGAAACCATTTCTTGCTGCACTAATACTGGCTTCGAGTATATTCACCGTCGCTGTGTCCTTGCAAGGCGTCACAGACTATCCGTTTTCGTTAGGGTGGTCTGAAGGCAATCGTATTTGGGACTACTCGATTCGTTTCGGGCGTGATCGGTACGGTATTGCTGATAATCAGGACATTTACGTTCTGCTTGATCAAGCACGCATGTTCGTGGGCGGGCTTCCGTTTCTGTTCTCGGATGTCAATATCGAAATTGTCCGCTTGTGGATTGGGCTTACGCTCATCATCCCATATTTTTTCGTGGGGCTTGCTGCTTATATCGTTGCTGAAAAGAATGCAAGGGTTTGGCTCTTGATGATGTTGTGGGTCTTTCTGTTCTTGCGGCAGGGACCCATTCATTCGCCGCTGGTTCTTGCTGCCGCTCTCACAGTTTTTCTTTGGCGCAAACCATTGTGGGTCGCTATTCCGTTGATCATCTACGCTGGATATTATGCTCAAACAAGCCGATTCACTTGGTTATTCGCTCCCGGTTTATGGATTGGGATGCTCGAATTAGCAGGTGTCTCTTTATTTAACGGGAAGTTGGATCGTGCCCATTGGGTTCGCGCCATCACTTTAGGACTGTCAGGTGCTTTTGGTGGATTTGTTCTTCCGAAACTAGTGCCATTGATTATGATCGCCTCCGTTCCCGCTGTAACACCTGTTGCTGTAGATATAACGGAGCAGATCACCAGTATAGGTGTCACTTCTGATTTTGTTGCATATGCTGTAACAGACCAACCGCTCCTATGGTATCGATTGCTGCCTAACCCAACGTATGGTACTGGCATTTTGCTTGGGTTGGTAATCGCGGTTCTGCCTGTGGCGATATTTTTAATCTGGCTTTCTGCTTCGAAGAAATGGATATTGAACCTCTGGCAAAAACTTGCCATTGCCGGACCTTTGCTTGCTTTTCTTGGAGTGGGTTTGGTTGCCAGTACCAAGATCGGCGGTGGCGGTGATTTGCATAATATGGATATGTTCCTGATCGGCATGGCATTCACCGTATTCATTGCGTGGGTCAATGGTGGCAGAGATGTTGTGATGAAGAACGAAATGCCTGTATGGGTCAGAATGACCTTGATAGCAGCAATGGTTATCCCTGCCATTACACCTGCGCGACAACTACGCTCACATGATCATGGCGATGAGATGAATACCTTGCTGGCATTAACGGATGAGAAGGACGGCAAGGCGTTTGATATGCTGCCGAATAGCGAAACGGTCAATATTGCATTGAAGGAAATCCAGGAAGTTGTGGATGAGGCGCAACCGAATGGTGATGTCCTCTTTATGGATCAGCGTCAATTACTGACATTTGGTTATATAAATGTCGACCATTTTATTCCGGAATATGAGAAAAAAGTCTTGATGAATGAGGCGTTAAGCACAAATTATGAATATTATTCCTCCTTCTATCGCGACATCACTGCTCAGCGCTTTTCCCTCATTGTCACCGAGCCATTACGGACTCCCGTCAAAGACAGCACCTTTGAGTTCGGCGAAGAGAACAATGCCTGGGTGGAATGGGTTTCCATTCCCGTGCTTTGTTATTATCAAGAAATTCAGACGTATAAAGAAGTTAATGTGATGCTGTTAGTCCCCAAACCTGTGCCGGATGATTGTTCGCAGTACATTCCACCGAGAAACCCAAATCAATAAACCCTATGAATCTTCGTTATCTTTTCCTACGACTTTTACGCCACTTCATGCCTGAGGGACTTGCCCGCTTCCTCCTCAAACGACGCTGGATCATTAAACCCGGGCTTGAATCTACAGACCCATTTTCCGCTTCTGCACGCTATGTAGACACATTGTCTGCACAGAGTGTTTCCATCGCTGGAAAGCGCGTACTAGTCTTTGGGTACGGTGGACGTTTTGCTGTCGGCGTGGACCTGCTCAAGCGAGGCGCAGCGCATGTAGTTTTGTGTGATCATTTTGTGCTGCTGGATACGGAACGTAACCGAGAATTGCTTTCGGCGTATGGACAGTACCTGAAAGTGGAGGGGGACGAGGTCCAGCCGCGCGGCGAATTTATTACGTTGCTTCACGGCGATATCCGTGAAGACGTCATCCAAAGACAGGTTTCGCAAGTGGATATTATCCTCAGTACTTCGGTCTTTGAACATTTGGATGATGTGCCGGGAATCACAAAAGCGTTGGCAAAGTTGACTGCGCCGCAAGGCATCCATCTGCATTTTGTGGATCTGCGCGATCATTTCTTTAAATACCCATTCGAGATGCTAAAATTTCCCGAGGGTGTTTGGAAGAATTTCCTCAACCCGACTAGTAATTTGAACCGTTATCGTTGGAACGATTACAAACGTGTGTTCGATGCGAATTTTTCGAAGGTTGAATTTACTGTATTGGAAAGACTCGTCGATGAATTCCGTAAAGTGCAAGGGAATATCCTTGCAGAGTTCAAGATTGGCGATGAAGCCGTGGATGCGGTGACGCTTATCTATGTCATCGCCAGCCAGCCGAAATAAGCTGACGCGGTTTTAAAATGAACTTACAAGTAACACTTGCATGTTCATTTTTTCAGGACGATCAGTAACCGGGTGGTAAATAAGATAGGGAAGGCGCGTTCAAGAGATTTTATTAACGGACCCAGCGGTAGAGTTGCTGAATAGCCGCCTGAAGCGCTCCAGCGCTATTCGTTTAGTATCGGATCTTCCATGCTCAGTTGTCCATTTTTGCACGAAAATTTGGGTGCATTGCCCTGCGCCGCATAGTAATCCATTTCGTGCCTTTGCCAACCCTCAGCGAACCATGAAATATTTTTAGCATGACCAATGGTTCGACATGCAGCAAGCCATAGATCAACATTCCAAGAGCATTAAGCCGTCAGCATGATAAACGTCCGCGGCACAAGGATCGCAAGAATTCTTCACAGTGCCGTATCGTAGTGATGAAAACATCCACCATTAACAGGTTGAGATCAAGGTCTTTGAAAGAAAGACAATACGCATTTTCAACCGCCAAAAAGGCACATCGGCATGACTTCGTGTACCCGCTCCAGTTCCACGGTTATCCGGTTGCCTGACTGCGTTTTTTTGCATCGTTCGATATAGGTCAGTATAGACTTGTTGGTTCCAGAGAGCTGTTTGTCGTAGTGTGTGTTGTCCCCATCTAATTATGTCCAGACGTGATCATGGTGAAATCCAGTGAAGATTCATGAGTTAAACGAATTTGATTCTTTGAGCGGCGAATGCAACCATGCGGAACAATAATAATCCATGCTTCCAGCGGGAGATATTCGTGGTTCCGTAGGTGCGTTCGCGATACCGGATGGGAAGGTCCACGATCTTCAGGTTGAGTTTTGTTGCGCCGAAAATGAGGTCGAAATCACCGAAGGGGTCGAAATCGCAAAAATAGGAACGGTTGGCGGCAATCTCTTCGTAGTCTTTTCGCCACATTACCTTGGTCCCGCAAAGCGTATCTTTTATAGATTGACCCAATAGCCAGGAAAAAGCCAGGCTAAAGAACTTGTTGCCAAGGAAGTTCAATGTGCGCATGGCTTCTTTTTCCATTGGGTAAACGAGGCGCACTCCATTGATGAATTCACCCTTGCCGGATGCGATGGCTTCATAAAATCGGGGCAGGTCTTCTGGCGGAACGGTCAGGTCAGCATCCAGGATCATAAGAATATCGCCAGAGGCTTTCTCAAAGCCGAGGCGGATTGCGTCTGCTTTGCCAATGCCTGGCTGACGAAAGAGCATACTGGGGGTATCAGGGTGAAGCGCCATCTCTTTTTCGATAGTTTCGTATGTTTTGTCGCGAGAATGTCCCTCTACAAAGATCAATTCTGTTTTGGATCCCATGCGCGGAACACGTTCGTAAATGTTCTTGATGTTGCCTTCTTCATTGCGTGCCGCAACAACGACGGAAACGCTTGGTCTTTCTACCGGTTGGGGTGCAGGACGCGCGACCATAAAATTAGACAGTGCTAATTCGCGGAAGGGCCAGAGCCTTACAAGGTAACGGTTGGCGAATCCACCAAGGGTTGGGCTGGATTTCTTCCAAGTAAGGAATCTTTCCATAACCGGCAAGCTTTAAGCAGTGTTTATTGGGGTACGTCTTCAATCGTAAGCCAGTTCTGGTGGAGCATAGGAACAGCCATATTAAGGCTTTGGGCTATGTTAAGTGGAAACTGCCAAAGGTGACTGTAAAAATTTAGGATCAGGCGGGTGTGTGGTTTGCAGAATTTTTTTGTCTGTTCCAATGCGCGTTGAACATCCCACAGATCATTAACCGTATCTGAAAAGATGATCACATCAAATTTTCCTTCAAGGCTGCTTAGATCATGGACATCCAGATAATGAAATTCGATCTCGGTGGCGACTTTTGGCACGATCATTTCTGATGAAAAATCCACGCCTACACCATGTAAGGGTTGCAGGCGGGCAATTAACTTCCGAGCCTGCAACCGATCTCCAAGATGCGTTGATTGGGGTTCACAAGAAATCGATAATATTCGATTAGGCGTTTGTGATACTAGCCCCCATACCTCGCCAGGTTTCACGTTTCTTTGCGATACGATCCCAATGGCTGCTGCGTTTTTTTTTGTATTCTATTTCGGCTTCATTGAGCATAGGTTTAGAATTCATATGTTTGGCTCATTTTTATATTAGTATGTTACGGTTTTGTGCTGCGTTGGAGGGCGAATTGCGGAATAAAATGCCCGGCTTGACCTTGCTTGATTCCGGGTTATAATTCAGTGACTGAATTTTGGAATTATAAAGCATGACTGTTGAATCTACAAACGAAGAAATTCGGGAACTCACCCTTCTCGAGCAGATCGAAAATGACCCCGATGTCAACCAATCCGCACTTGCCACTCAACTGGGCGTAGCGGTTGGCACGGTAAATTGGCATTTAAAGCGCCTCATTGCAAAAGGCGCGGTGAAGGTTGCTCGTGCTGAACGTAAGAAACTGCGCTATATCATCACGCCAGAAGGACTCGCCCTACGCGCCCGCCTCGCGGTAGATTATGTGGAACGTTCATTTTCCGTCTATCGCCGCACCCGCCAACGTGTAAAGGATTATCTCATCAAGGTCGAGAAAGCCGGTTTCGATCGCGTGCGCATCGTTGGTTCCGGTGATGTGGCGGATATCTGCAAACTGACCTGCATTGAACAAGGCATCACCGTCGTGAACGATAAATCTGCACCCGCTCTTGTTTTAGACGGATATAAGATCCGATTGGAAGGCTTGGAATGACGCATCGTCATATCCTTATTACAGGCGGAGCAGGCTACATCGGATCTCTCCTGACCTCGGAACTGCTTCGGCAAAATTACCGGGTCACACTCCTTGACTCATTGCTCTTTGGCGGCGAAAGTATCCTGCCCTATATGAGTCACCCCAACTTCCATTTCATCAAATCTGATGTGACCGAACCACGCGCTGTGCGAGATGCGGTTAAAAGAGACTGGCAAAAGCCGGACGCTTTGATCCATCTTGCAGGTATTGTTGGTTTTCCAGCCTGTCAGGCTGTTGGTAAACAGGTCGCTTGGAAATATAACGTCGAAGCGACGAAATTGGTTTATGCGCAGGCAGCAGACCTGGGTGTGGAACGATTCGTGTTTGCATCCACTTATAGCAATTATGGTCTGTCTGAAGATGGCAAACCCGTTACCGAAGAGACGCCCCTTAACCCTCAATCTTTGTATGCCGAGACCAAAATCGCAGCGGAGGAATATCTACTGGCACAAAAGGATACCGCCTGCACTCCGCTCCTTTTTCGCTTTGCAACTTTATATGGCGTTTCCCCCCGCACTCGTTTCGATCTCATTGTCAATCAATTCGTGCTTGAGGCTTTCACCAAACGACAGCTTATCATTTACCAGCGTGGATACTCGCGCTCATTCGTTCACATCCGCGATGTGGTGCGTGGCATTATCATGGGACTCGAAGCTGAACAGGATAAGATCCGCCGGCAGGTTTTCAACCTTGGCACCGATAACGGCAATTACTCAAAAAATGACATTGTCAACTACGTATTAAAACGCATGCCGGAAACCATCGTCGAATACAAAGATATGTCCTTCGGCGGCGATATGCGCGATATTACAGTTTCTTTTGAGAAGATCAAGCGTGTTCTCAATTTCGAAACCACCCTTACTGTGGATGACGGTGTGCGCGAAGTTCTATTTGCCTTGAAATCTGGGCTGATCCGTAACCCTACTGATGACAGGTATAGAAACGCCCAATTTATTGTTCAATAATATTTTTTCATTGCATGGGCTTATCTTGCAGAGCTTTACTGCAGGGAGCTTTGTGCTTGTAATGAAGAACAAAATGGAGACTCTATGGCAGAAAATTTTTGGAAAAATAAACGTGTGATCGTCACCGGCGGCGGCGGATTTCTGGGCTCGTTCGTGGTGGAAAAACTAAAGGAACGCGGCGCGACAGATATCTTTATCCCGCGCAAGAAAGATTACGACCTGACCCAACGTGAAGCCATCGAACGTCTGTATGTGGATGCGCTTAAAGGTGTTGACTCGAAGAATGTGGTCATTATTCATCTCGCCGCCAATGTAGGCGGAATTGGTGCGAACCGTGAACACCCTGCGGAGTTCTTTTACGACAACATGATCATGGGCGTAGAACTGATGCACCAGGCATATAAGCACGGCGTCGGTAAGTTCGTCGCTACCGGCACGGTGTGTGCCTACCCCAAATTCACACCAGTCCCATTCAAAGAAGACGCCATATGGGACGGCTACCCCGAAGAGACCAATGCTCCTTATGGGCTTGCCAAGAAAATGATGCTTGTGCAAGCACAGACCTATCGTCAACAATATGGTTTCAATGCCATTTACCTGTTGCCGGTGAATCTCTATGGTCCACGAGATAACTTTAATTTGCAAACTTCGCATGTGATCCCCGCGCTCATTCGCAAGGCAGTGGAAGCCAGTGAGCGCGGCGACAAGGAAATGCCCGCCTGGGGCGATGGTTCTCCCACCCGCGAATTCCTATACGTGGAAGATGCCGCGGATGGCATCATTACTGCTGCCGAAAATTACAACGGTGACCTGCCAGTTAACCTTGGCTCAGGCTACGAGATTTCCATCAAAGACCTCACCGAATTGGTCGTGAAAATGACGAACTTCCCCGGTAAGATCGTCTGGCAGACGGATAAGCCCAATGGTCAGCCCCGCCGCGGACTTGACGTCAGCCGTGCAAAAGAACTCTTCAACTGGAGCGCGCAAGTATCTTTCGAAGAAGGCATGAAACGTACCATTGAATGGTTTAAAGCCAATCGAGACAAGATCAAGTAACGTCATTGTGTGGGCGCTCTTGTTCGTCGCCCGAAGCAATCTCATGTGTAAATGTGAGATTGCTTCGTCGGGCAAAGAGCACCCTCCTCGCAATGACGAAGGTAGAAAATGACTGAACTCACAAAACACGAACCTCATACCGTTTACATCAAACCCTCCAAAGGTCTGGCGTCTCTTAACCTGCGTGACCTTTGGATTTACCGTGAACTGATCTTCTTCATGGTTTGGCGCGATGTAAAAGTGAAATATAAGCAGACTTTGCTGGGCATGGCATGGGCGGTTATTCAACCTGTGATGACCATGCTGGTCTTTTCCTTCCTTTTTGGCAGGGTCGCCAAACTTCCCACCGAAGGCATTCCCTACCCTGTCTTTGCTTTCGCCGCGCTGCTTCCGTGGGGGCTATTTGTCACTGCGCTTAATCAGGGCAGCCGTTCACTGGTGGCACACAACAACATGGTGACGAAGATCTACTTCCCGCGTCTGATCCTGCCGATGTCTTCTGTTTTTGCGGGCTTGGTCGATTTTGCCATCGCCTTCGTTATTCTCGTGATCTTGATGTTCTACTATCAAGTCACGCCCGCCTGGCATTTGCTCTGGACCCTTCCGCTCTTTTTGTTACTTGCCATTGTGACTGCTCTCGGTGTGGCACTTTGGCTTTCTGCGATCAACGTTCAATATCGGGATGTAAACCAAGCCCTCCCGTTTCTGACTCAGTTTTGGCTGTTTGCTACACCCGTGGCTTATTCCGCCTCTGTGATCTCGGAAAAATGGCAGGTCGTGTATTCGATGAACCCAATGGCAGGCGTAGTTAACGGATTCCGCTGGGCATTGCTCGGCACCGGCAACGGACCCGATCTCTCGCTTTGGGTCTCAGTTGCAATTTCGATTTTGATCTTTATCTCCGGGCTTTTCTATTTTAGAAGCATGGAAAAAACTTTTGCAGATACGATCTAGTTAACCGTCATTGCGAGGAGGGCGATAGCCCGACGAAGCAATCTTATGATTATTTCATGGGATTGCTTCGGGCGAAAGAGCATCGCCCTCGCAATGACGGGAATGAGAGTTTATGACAACAGCGATTTCAGTAAAAAACATTGGCAAGCAATACAAGATCGGCGCGGCGGAGACGAAATTCCGCTATAACATGCTGCGTGATGTGATCGTGGATACGGTCTCGGCGCCTATTCGTCTGGCGAAAGCGATGATCGGCAAGTCAGACCGCCGCCAGAATCAAAATTATGTTTGGGCGTTGAAGGATGTCTCCTTCGACCTCGAAGAAGGTAAAGTTCTCGGCATTGTCGGGCGGAATGGCGCGGGCAAAAGTACCTTGCTCAAGATCCTTTCCCGCGTTACCGAACCGACCACAGGCACTGTCACTGTACGTGGACGTGTTGGCTCCCTGCTCGAAGTGGGCACCGGCTTTCACCCTGAGTTGACCGGGCGCGAGAATATTTACATGAATGGCGCCATCCTTGGCATGCGCCGCTCTGAGATTGACTCCAAGTTTGATGAGATCGTGGACTTTTCTGAAGTCACACAATATATTGATACGCCTGTCAAACGTTATTCATCAGGCATGTATTTGCGCCTTGCTTTTGCAGTTGCCGCGCATCTTGAACCTGAGATCCTCGTGGTGGATGAAGTCCTCGCAGTGGGTGATGCCGAATTCCAAAAGAAATGTATCGGCAAAATGGGCGATGTGGCACAGCAGGGACGCACGGTCTTGTTCGTCAGCCATAACATGTCTGCCATTTTGCGCCTCACACAAGAAGCTGTAGTCTTGAACAAAGGTCAGCTCATTATGCGTGGACCCACCCAGGAAGCCGTCGATTACTATCTTTCCTTCGGACAGTCGCAGGCAGGCGAACGCACTTGGGAGGCAGACGAGGTTCCAGCGGCGAGTGTGCCATTTACGCCGATCAGTTTGAAGGTTAAAGAAAGAGGCGGGAAGGTTGTCGATACCGTCCGCTCGACTGAACCCGTCACACTTGAATTTGAATATAAACTCGATGCGCCCATTACCGGTTTACGGATCGGGATTTACGTCAGCACCATGCGCGGCGAATATGTTTTTGCCTCCTTCGATACAGATGACCCGGCGCTCTACGATAAATTTGATTCGCGTACTGCGGGTCATTACATCAGTCGTGCGGAAATCCCCGCCGATATTTTTAACGACAGCCGTTACACCGTGGGCGTGAATGCCAGCTCGTTTGGTGTACGCCGTTATTTCATGGATGAGAATGCTTTAGCGTTCAATGTGGATATTTCCGGCGCGCCTGGTACACAATGGGCAGAGCCGCGCGTAGGACCTGTGCGACCAAGACTTGCGTGGAAAATCGAAAAGATTGGATAACAGGTAAATGGTAATTGGTGATTCGTAATTACCATTTACCATTTACTATTTACCACATGGCGAAATCAAACCCCCTCCGAGAATTTTTGGGCGACCTGCCCCTCACAGCTGAGATCGACTGGATGCTCCGGTCGAAAAAACGTCCGCGTAAGGATCACTACAATCTGACGCGTCTGCAAACCTCATTACCTGCGGCGATGGATGCGGTTCGTCCATTCGCGCAGAGTGCGAAGCCGGGTAAGAAGGTTTTATTCTTTGCCACGCTTCATTACTGGATCGAGCAGTCCGCTTATCTTGGCTTGGCGCTTGCCGGACTAGGACATGACGTTACACTGCTGACCCTCCCTTATTCCGAGTGGCACAAAGAAAAAGATAAATTCACCCAACGCCAACGGATATTGCATACGCACGATACATTGAAGATGCTTGCACCATTGGTGAAGCATGTTTCGATGCTGGATATGCAATCGTCATCCCGTGCAGCACATGGGACTCTGCGTGCGGTTCAGCACGCTGCCCTGCCTGAGAAGATCCTGGCAGACATCAAAGAGATCTCTCTTTGGGATGTTCAGTACACGCTTATGCGCGAAGAAGTGGACATGAACGATGCGGGTGACCGTGCGTTGTATGAACTGCGTGTTGAACGTAACACCTTTGCCGCCAAGTCCGCCCTCGATTGGATGCAAACAAATAAGCCCGATGTGGTGCTGATCCCCAATGGTTTGATCCTCGAAATGGGAATTGTTTTCCGTGTGGCACGCTACCTTGGCATTGATGCCGTTACCTACGAATTTAACGACCAACGCGAACAGATCTGGCTGGCGCAAAATTCATCCATTATGCAGCAGGAGACGGATTACCTCGTCAATGCGCGCTGCGGATTGCCAGTCACCGATGCGATGTTCGAGCGCGTAGCGGACCTGGAAAATGCCCGCCGCGGCGCCCGTGTCTGGGGAAAATCGAAACGACTATGGCAATACATCTCTTCGCAAGGGGCGGCGGAGACTCGCAAGATGCTCAATCTTGATGACCGCCCCGTGGTAATGCTTGCCGCAAATGTTCTGGGTGATAGCCTCACCCTTGGGCGCGACATCTTCGCCTCTTCCATGACCGAGTGGATCACAAAGACGGTTCAATATTTTGCAAAGCGAACGGATATACAACTGGTCATCCGTGTTCACCCCGGCGAAAAATTGGTGCCGCAAGCCAAGTCCATGGGAACGGTTGTCCGTGAGGCACTGCCTGACCTGCCGAATCATATTCATGTCATCGGCGCATTGGATAAGATCAACACCTATGACCTGATTGAGATCGCAGATGTTGGTTTAGCCTATACCACCACGGTTGGGCTGGAAACGGCAATGAATGGACGGCCTGTCATCTCGTGCGGACAAACCCATTATCGCGGGCGCGGCATCACCATCGACCCGAATACGTGGGATGAATACTACGCCACCCTTGAAAAAGTCCTTGGCGATATTTCAGCTCATCAAATGAACGAAAAGCAGGTCGAATTCGCCTGGAATTATGCCTATCGTTTCTTCTTCGAATACCCGCGCCCATTTCCCTGGCGCTTGATGAACTTCTGGGATGATTTGGAAGTATGGCCGCTCGACAAAGTATTGAGTACTGAAGGCATGGCTCAATTCAAAGATACGTTTGAATTTTTGGTGGGCGAGCCGTTTCGTTGGGAAAATTAATTTCTTTCCTCTTTCTTCTTTCCTGTAAACGAAAGAGGAAAGAAGAAAGAACGGATGGTAGAGATTAACAATGACAGACACCAAACAAAAAGTCCGCGAATTTTATGATGAGATCGGTTGGATGCAGGAAAATGACGGCAATTATCAGAATGCCCGTTACGAAGACTTGCGCCCAGTCTCACGCGAATATATCCATAAGACACGCCTACGCGTGATGAATGGGCTCATCCCTACCGGGCGCTTCATTCTTGACGCCGGGTCTGGTCCCGTCCAGTATGAAGAGTACAAGACCTATTCGGCAGGTTACGAAAAACGCGTTTGTTTGGATATTTCCATCCAAGCCCTGCGCGAGGCACGTACCCGTATTGGCGACCACGGCTTATTTGTCGTCGGTGACCTGGCAAACCTGCCCTTCAAAAAGGATGCCTTCGATGGCGCGGTTTCGATGCATGCCATCCATCACCTTGCCCTGCCGGAACATCCGAAAGCCTATGCGGAAATCCACCGCGTACTTGCACCCAGCCGGACGGCTGCCATTGTCAATGGTTGGCACAACCCGTTGTTGATCCGCATGGCAGAGCCGCTTATCGGTTTGATGCGCAAACTATCGGGTCGTTCTGAAAAGAAAAAGAAGGAATGGCTTAACGAGGAAGACCCCGCCGGTACTTTCGTTCAGAAGATGACTCCCGAATGGTTCAAAAAAGAGATCGGTTCGAAGATGACCGTGGAGATCAAGCCCTGGCGCAGCATGAGCACACGCATCATGCGCTGGTTCGTACGTCCTTTTGGCGGGCGAACCTTCCTCAAATTTGTGTTCTGGCTTGAGGGCATCTTCCCCACGTTCTTTGCTGAGAACGGGCAATATCCGTTGATCGTAGTCCGTAAATCGTAATGTGTGAGACGTACATCGACAATCATACATGAAGAAAAAAACTTTTCCCGAAATCCTATTTCTCCTACTCATATCCGCCATTGTGTATTTACCGTACATTGGGCGTTTGACGTATTTTCAGGATGACTGGTATTACATTTACGATGGCATGATGGCGGGGGCGAAGGTCTTTCATGAAATGTTTCGCATTGATCGCCCTGCGCGTGGTTTTTTCTTTGATCTGTATTTCACGTGGTTCGGCGCGAATCCGTTGCCCTGGCACCTGGGCGCTTTTCTCTGGCGCGGATTAAGCGCCCTTGGCGCGTTGGGAATCTTCAATACCCTTTGGCGCGATAACCGAAGATTCAATTTTATTGCCGCGCTTTTATTCGCGATCTATCCTGGGTATTTCTGGTGGATCAGCGCCATCGAATACCAGCCAATGATCGCCAGCCTTGCTTTGCAGGTCTTATCGATTGCCTTTACTCTGAAGGCGATCGAATCTCAAAAGAATTTTGAAAAAGCCGCCTATTTTTTCGCTTCGATCTTCACCGGCTGGATTTATATCGCCCTTGTAGATTATGCAATTGGCATGGAAGCCTTCCGCTTCATTGCTGTGTATTTGCTGGTCAACCGTAATTCTCAGAACTTATTCTGGCAGCGTTTGTTTGCCTCTGCCAAAGCCTGGGCATGGACACTGCTTGTTCCCTTTGGCTTCGTTTTTTGGCGCGCCTTCTTCTTTACCAATGAACGTAAAGCAACTGATATTGGCGGGCAATTAAGCGTGTTCCTCGACAATCCGGCAGGTACAACCATCGATTGGCTCTTTCAGTCTTATAACAGTTTATTGAACCTTAGTGTACTGGCGTGGATCAATCAATTCCCGGCGTTCGTACAGGCGATGCGTCTGCGTGATACCGCCTTGGGGCTATTGCTTGCCGTCATTGCAGTTCTACTTGTCGTCTTTGTAGAGAGGCAGATAAGCCGTTCAGCGGAGTCAAAGGTTGGGGCTGGCTTGCAGGATCGGGTCATGAAAGAGGCGTTGATGTTGGGTGGGCGGGGGATGCTCCTCGGCATTCTACCGGTCATCATGGCGAATCGATATATCAATATTTCAGGTTTCTCGCATTATGGGTTGCCTGCTTCGCTGGCGGCGGCAGTTTTCATGGCAGGTGTGGTTGAGATCATTTCCCTTCCACAGGTGCGCAAGGGCGTGTTATATGCGGTCGTCGCATTTGCTGTACTTGCGCATTTTGGGATCGCGACAATGGCAGCGACAGAGGAAGCGGCGTTGCAGGAATTTTGGTGGCAGGTGAGTTGGCGCGTGCCCGCACTTCGCCCTGGTACGACATTGGTGATCCATTACCCATTGCCTGGGATCGGCAGCGGCGGGTTCGCACTCATGGAAGCCGCGAATGTGATCTATTTTCCTGAGCCGACCAGTGAAATCCCTGTGCATTATCCACTCTCAGGGTTGACCCTGAACAGCGAGAACTTGCCCGGTATTTTGGAAGGTGCCCAGGTTGTTGAGTCAGGCTATCGCAGTCATACGTATACATTGGATTACAGTAATGTGTTGGTTTTGAGCCAGCCAACCTTGAACTCGTGTGTGCATGTTATATATGGCGCTCAGCCATTGATCTCTGAATATGATCCTGTGAATCTTTCATTGGTTGCACCGCAGTCGAGGATCGAGAATGTGATCGTGGATGCAGACCATGCTGTGCCGCCGGGATATATTTATGGCAATGAGCCGGAACGCGGCTGGTGCAGTTATTTCCAGGCGGCGGATCTGGCCGCGCAAACTGGCGACTGGGAAAAGGTTGCTGTGCTGGGTGATGAAGCCATTGCACTTGAACTCAGCCCTGAAGACCGTGTGGAGTGGCTGCCCTTTCTGAAAGGTTACGCCATCACCAGTGATGCAGAAACCTTGAAACAACTTGCCAAACGTGTAGTCGGCGAAAAATCCGTCCGGCTGCAAGCATGTGAACTGTTGAGCGGGATCCAACAGCCTTTGAGCGAAGATGTACGCACGATCCTTGCCGAGGATTACTGCCGTGGTTCGAATTGAACCCGCCGCGCTTCATTTTCACAACCTGACCATGTCTTCTATTAAAAAATATTTTTCTCCCGATGTGCTTTTTATATTCCTGATATCTGCGGTTGTGTTTTTGCCGTATGCCTTCCGCCTGACCTATTATCTGGATGATTGGTATTATGTTTATGACGGGGTCGTGGCAGGACCAAAAATATTCCACTCGATGTTCAGCGTGGATCGTCCCATTCGCGGTTATTTTTTTAATGTCTTCTTTTCAGTGTTCGGTCCCCACCCGCTGCCTTATCATTTGGGCGCTTATTTGTGGCGCCTGATTGCCGGGGTTGGGGCGTATTGGCTTTTGAATGTGATCTGGTCAGGCGGTCGTCGCAATAATTTTTTGATAGCCATTCTATTCATTCTCTACCCGGGGTATTCCTGGTGGGTCAGTGCGATCGAATATCAACCCATGGCGGTCAGCCTTGCTTTACAGGTATTTTCTGTATTTTTTACCCTGCTCTCGATCCGCTCTGCCGGGCTCTTGCCAAAAGCGCTTTATCTGCTTGGCGCTACTCTGACGGGCTGGGCGTACATTGCACTCGTAGACTATGCCATCGGTGCTGAAGTCTTTCGTTTTTTGTGTATTTATTTGTTTATCTCACATGGCATGGAAGGACCATTCGTACGGCGGGTGTCTGCCGTACTCAAGGCGTGGCTGCCGTACTTGGTGGTGTCGCTGGGATTTGTGTTCTGGCGGGTGTTTCTGTTCGAGAGTGACCGCCAAGCCACTGATATCGGTTTGCATGTGGAAAAATTTAAAACCTCTCCGCTTGGCTATCTGACGGAAATGGGTGCTGATTTTTATAACAGCATTATGAATGCAGGCGTGCATGCCTGGTTCCGTCAGCCATATCTGCGTCTGATGGATTTTAGATTTGATGTTCCGTTGTTGGGTGTCATTCTGACGGGGGCAGTAGTGCTTCTTGTGACACTGGCTGGTTATCTTTGGCTGAGGCGTGGAGGCTTGGTTGCACCGGAGGCGTCACAGATGATGGCACGTGAGGCATTGTTGTTGGGCGGGCTCTCCCTTTTGTTCGGGGTCATTCCTGTGATCGCCTTTGGGCGTTTTATCAACTTGAGCATCTACTCTCATTATGGACTTCCAGTTTCTCTTGCCGCCGCCATTTTGCTGGGCGGGGTGATCTGTATCTTCCCGTCAGGACGGCTGCAATATATCTTGTTTTCGGTTTTTATCACCGCTTCTGCATTGACCCATTCGCTCATTGCCGAGCGGACGCTGGTGTTGGAGAACTCCCTCGAAACCTTCTGGTGGCAGGCATCCTGGCGCATTCCCGGGCTTCAGCCGGATGCCACCCTGGTGACCCGGTATCCATACGAGAGAGTTGTGGATAATCCCCTCGGTTTACCTGAAGCCCTGAACCTGATCTATTTCCCCGAGCCGCGGCAGGAGGACCCCATCCGTTATTTCGCCTCCACTTTGATGCCCACACAAGACAATGTTGAAGCGATCCTGGCGCAAAAGCCGAAGAAGATCGAAGGCTATCGAACGCATGAAATGGTCGTTCAATATGCCGATATCATGGTGCTGACCCAGCCCACCTCGTTCTCATGTGTGCGTGTTGTGGATGGTGAGAATTTTGTCGTTTCGGCAAATGACCCTGAAGCGCTTCGCAGCCTTTTTGAATATTCCAGGGTTGATTCCATCCGTGTTGCAGAAGAAGTTCCCATTCTGCCTGCTTATGCGTTTGGAAGGGAGCCCGAGCGTGGATGGTGTTATTATTTTGAGAAAGTCGACCTGGCTGTTCAGTCGGCGGACTGGACGAATGCTGCGCGTTTAGGCGATGAGGCTTTTGCCCTTGGGCTGGCGCCTCAAGATCAGGTGGAGTGGTTTCCGTTTGTGCAGGCATATGCCATGACAGGCAATGCCGACAGGTTGGAAAACATCCTGCAACAGACGGCAGCAAATACGTTTTTCAATGAGCAGGTCTGTACGGCGCTGCATCGGTCTGATTCGAAGTTCGCTCCTGCTGCAGAAATTGGAGCGTTGTTGGAAGAGTATGTTTGTAAGTAGGTTTGTTAAAAAATTAAACTAAAGCAGGCTTTTAAAAGCCCTGAACAGGAGAATTCATGGACTGGAAAAATCAAGTAGTGCTTATTACCGGCGGAACCGGCTCGTTTGGCAAGAAATTCACCAGGATCTTGCTCGAAGAAAAACAACCCAAGAAGATCATCATCTTCAGCCGCGATGAGTTGAAACAGCACGAAATGCAGGTGGGCGGATTCAATGATGAACGCCTGCGCTATTTCATCGGTGATGTGCGTGACCGCGAACGTCTGCTCCGTGCCATGTTGGGCGTGGATATTGTTGTGCATGCGGCGGCGCTCAAGCAGGTGCCCGCCTGCGAATACAATCCCATGGAAGCCATCAAGACCAATATCATGGGCACGGCAAATGTGGTGGAAGCGGCATTGGATGCGGGCGTGAAGAAGGTACTCACTGTCAGCACCGATAAAGCTGTCAGCCCGGCGAATCTTTATGGAGCGACTAAACTCGCAGCCGAGAAGTTAACCATCCAGAGTAATGCCTATGCCGGGGGCTCAGCAACCCGCTTCTCCTGCGTCCGATACGGGAATGTCGTTGGCAGCCGCGGGTCCGTTGTGCCGCTTTTCCTTAAACAGCGTTCCACTGGCAAAGTCACCATCACTGATGATCGCATGACCCGTTTCTGGCTTTCGCTCGAACAGGGTGTACGTTTCGTCATTGACAGCATCGAACAGATGGAAGGCGGCGAGGTTTTTGTGCCGAAGATCCCCAGCACCAAAGTGACCGATCTTGCGCATGCCATTGCTCCGGATGCCGAGATCAAGGTCATTGGCATTCGCCCTGGCGAGAAATTGCACGAGATGCTCATCTCGGAAGATGAAGCGCGCCACACAGTTGAGTTGGATAAGATGTTCGTGGTACAGCCTGCCGAAGCGACCTGGTTCGGCTACTCCTGGAAGGATAAGGGCAGGGAACTCAAGGAAGGGTTTTCGTATTCGAGTGATAACAATACCGAATGGCTTGATGTGGAAGGCATTAAGAAATACATTGCCCCGTTCGAAGATCTGTTCGCTCAAGGCAAGTTGGAAGGATAGTCCCACGTATCAGGTCCCAATGCCATAAGTTTGGGAACCTGAGAACATGGAGCTGGGAACTTGGAATATGAAAATCTTACTCACTGGCGTTAGCGGGCTGCTCGGCATTAACTTTGCTCAGGAAATGATGGAGGAGCATGAAGTTGTTGGTGTGGATCGCGGCAAGTTGACCAATGCCCCCTTCAAAATTTTTAAGCACGACCTTCTTGAGACTGGCGTGGTGGATACGATTCTTGACGACGCCCGTCCAGATTGGGTCGTCAACTGCGCGGCTCTTGCCGACCTCGATATTTGTGAAGACGATCCTGAGCTTTCCAAGCTCTTGAACACTGACCTGCCCCGCCGCCTTGCCCGTGCCAGCAAGATGCGCGGCGTTCCTTTTGCCCATATCTCCACCGATGCCGTCTTTGATGGGCAGAAGGATGGTTTTTACAGTGAGGAAGATTCACCCAGCCCCATGAGTGTGTACGCCAAAACAAAGCTGGATGGCGAGTGGGCGGTATTGACCGAAAATCCCAAAGCCATTGTGGCACGCGTCAACTTTTATGGTTGGAGCTTGAACGGAAGACGCAGCCTTGCTGAATTCTTCTACAATAACCTGACCCATAACAAAAGCATGAGCGGCTTTACTGATGTGCTCTTCTGCCCGATGCTGGTGAATGACACTGCGCGTACACTGACGAAAATGCAAAAGCGAGGTTTGAAGGGACTGTATCACCTGGTGGGTCCGCAGGCGATGAGCAAGTATCAATTCGGTGTGGAGATCGCACGCCGCTTCAATATGCGCGAAAGCGACATTACGCCTAAATCGGTCAACTTCTCGGGGCTGATCGCGAAGCGTTCCAACAACCTTTGGCTTTCTACCCGCAAGCTATCCACAGACTTGGGCGAGGATCTCCCCAGCTTCTCCACAGGATTGGAGGAGTTTTATAAACAGCATACCGAGGGTTATCCACAGAAAATCCGCAGTTATCAACATTCATAGCTTGAAACTGCAAAATTGTCCGGAAGTTATCCACAGGTTTCCCCAATTCTTGTGTAAGTTTTCCACAAGAATTGGGGAAAATCAGTCAAAAACCCGCTTTTTTACCCCCAGTTATCCACAGATTCCTCCCTCTTATCCACAGCTTTTTTAGCAGTTATTCACAGAGAACCCACATAAAAACACCTTACACTCAGAGTATTTGGGAAATATCGGAGCATATACGTTGGAAACGCCTATGAAACCTGAACGGCTCGCAAGAGAAGTTGTTTATCAAAGCAGGTGGGTAAATCTGTACAAAGACACGGTGAAATTCCCCAATGGTTTTGTGATCGATAAATACCATTTGTTAGATTTCGAACGTGAAGCGGTTGTTGCCCTTATGGAGAATGCGGCTGGAGAGGTGATCTTTGCCCTGATCCCGCGCTACCCTAGTAACACGATTGAATGGGAATTGCCTGCAGGTGGTATGGAAATTGGCGAAGAGATTCTTGAAGCTGCCCGGCGTGAACTCTTGGAAGAAACTGGTTATAGCTCTACCGATCACAAATTGATCTATACCTATTACCCGATGAACGGGAATGCCAATCAGGTATTTCATATTGTGTTTTGCAAGGCAGGCGAACAGGTTCAGGGTTTTGATACCAACGAGGTCAGCGAGATCCGCTGGTTTAAGCGGGATGAGATCAAGGAATTGCTAAAGGACCAGAAGGTCAAAGATGGATTTTCGTTAACTGCATTGCTTTTATGGCTGCAAAACTGAACACTTTGTAATCTACATAAAGGAGAGATCGAATGGATTTCAAAATTAACAATCATATGGTCGGACTGGATCACCCCACCTACTTCATCGCTGACATCGCCGCGAATCATGACGGTGATCTGGAACGCGCCAAGCTACTGATCCGCCTCGCCAAAGAAGCCGGAGCCGATGCTGCCAAGTTCCAGCATTTTCAAGCGCCGAAGATCGTTTCTGAATACGGCTTCACCCACATGAATTCCAAGGTCAGTCACCAGGCAAATTGGAAGCGCTCCGTCACCGAAGTCTATGCGGCTGCCTCCGTCTCGCAGAGCTGGACACCCATCCTCAAAGAGGAGTGTGACAAGGTCGGCATCGACTTCTTCACATCCCCTTACGATTATGACTCCATCGAACACGTTGCCCCGTACATTCCCGCCTTCAAAGCAGGATCCGGCGAAATTGATTGGATCGAAGCGCTCGTCCATATGGCATCCAAGGGCAAACCAATGATCATTGCCTGCGGCGCCGCGGATATTGCCGATGTACAGCGTGCTGTGCAGGCGATTCTCAAGGTCAACAAGCAGTTGTGTTTGATGCAATGTAACACGAACTACACAGCCAGCCCTGATAATTACGATCATTTGCATTTGAACACGCTCAAAACATTTGCCGCCATGTACCCTGATGTGATCCTTGGTTTGTCTGATCATACGCATTCCGTTGCGCCTGTTCTGGGGGCTGTTACTCTCGGCGCACGCATGATCGAACGGCACTTCACTGATAGTAATGACCGCGAAGGACCTGACCACAAATTTGCGATGAACCCTGCCAATTGGGCAAAGATGGTCGAAGAGACACGTCTGCTGGAACGTTCGTTTGGTAGCTCCGACAAATTCATTGCTGCCAATGAGCAGGAGACCAAAGTCGTTCAACGCCGCTGCCTGCGAGCTGCGCGCGATATCAAAGCCGGTGAGACTTTTACTCGCGATATGATCGATGTCCTGCGTCCCGCCACCATTGGTGCGGTCAAACCGCATGAGATCGAGAATGTTATCGGCACCAAAGCATTGGCAGATATGCCCAAAGGCAAAGAATTGCGCTGGACAGATTTAGGCGCGTAAGACGATATTCGGGAATCGATATTCGATATTCGAACATGTTTTTCCGAATATCGAATATCGAATATCAACATGCGAATTCTATATTTTTCCCTCGGCTACTCCACCCACGATTATCGTTTTCTCAAAGCCATCTCTGATGGCGGGCATGATGTTCACTTTGTTCAACTCGAAGGCAATCGCAGACAGGTAGAAAGCCGTTCGGTGCCTGAAAATGTACATCAAGTCATTTGGAAGGGCGGACGCGAAGCATTTACATGGAGCAAACTCCCGGCTTTGGTGTTGGATTTCAAGCGCCTCTTAAGGGACCTCAAGCCGGACCTCATCCATGCGGGTCCGATCCAGACCTGTGCTTTTATCGCCGTTCTCGCTGGCGCGAGTCCACTCCTTACCATGTCTTGGGGATTCGACTTGATGGACGACGTCCACAAAGGGTGGATGTGGGAATTCGCCACGAAGTACACACTCAAACGTTCCACATTCTTCACCAGTGATGCCAATGTGACCAAAGACAAAGCCTTTGTCTATGGCATGAACCCTGATAAGACCATCGTCTTCCCCTGGGGTGTGAACTTGGAACACTTTTCGAAGAAAGAAGAAAGAAAAGAGAGTGAAGGGTTTGTTTTGTTCTGCAACCGCTCTTGGGAGACTCGTTATGGTGTGGATGTACTGGCGCGTGCATTTGTAAAAGTGGCGCGTCAGCGTGAAGATGTTCGACTTATCCTTTTAGGCGGTGGGTCGCAGGGAGCGAATATCCGCAAGATTTTTCAAAGTGGCGGTGTGGATGAATACGTCACCTATGGCGGGCAGATCTCGCAGACCGAACTTCCGCGCTGGTATCATATGGCAGACTTGTACATTTCGCCTTCGCATGTGGACGGTTCATCTGTGTCGTTGATGGAAGCCTTGGCGTGCGGGCTGCCATGTCTGGTTTCGGATATCCCTGCGAATAAAGAATGGGTATTCGAGAATCAGAATGGATGGCTATTTCGTGATGGGGATGTAGACCACCTTGCAGAGAAGATTCTGGCGGCGATGAATCAGCGTGAGAAACTGCCCGAGATCGGCAGGGCAAGCCGCAGCGAAGCAGAGAAGCGCGCGGATTGGAAAAAGAATGCCGCGGCGTTGATGGAAGTCTATCGAAGTCTTGGAGAAAAGAATGCTCACTAAAAAACAACTTATTGATGGGTTTCGTCAAATTGGGATCAAGAATGGCGATACGGTCATCGTGCATACGTCGTACAAGTCATTGGGCGGCGTGGAAGGCGGCGCAGATGCGGTCATCGACGCATTCATTGAGCTGGCGGGCAAGGACGGCACGGTGATGTTCCCAGCGTTCAATTTTCAGTCGTGGACGGAGACTCATTATTTTGACGTGAAGGAAACTCCGTCGAAGATGGGTGCCATCACGGAGATCGCGCGTTTGCGACCGAATGCCTTACGCACACCGCATCCCATTTATAGTTTTTCTGTCATCGGCGCGCGGGCAGAGGAATTTTCGAAAGCAGACGATGTGGAAGCCTATGGACCGAACTCGGCGTTTGCGTTGTTTCATAAAATTAACGGAACCATTGTGAGCATCGGCTTGGATTTCAACAGCACCTTCTCGATGCATCATTATATTGAATACAATGTCGGTTGCAATTATCGGCGTGTGAAAGAGTTTGCTGGAATTTATCTTGGTTATGACCGTGTGCCGAAGATCAAGATGCACTCGATGTTCGTGCGCAATAATGAGCGGGTAAAGACCTATATTGTGCCAGGGATGAATGAATTGCTGGAAGCCGGTGTGATCCGTGAAGTGCAGGTTGGCGCGGCGAAGGTGCATCACTCCACGGCGAACGAGTTTTATGACAATATGTCGGTGATCGTGCGTGAGCACCCTGAGAAGTTGCATTATATTGAAGAGCCGAAGTATTAATTTCTAGTAGGGGCGACTCGCGAGTCGCCCCTATCCTAATCTTATGAAACCCTACACCTCCCTCAAATCCATCCTCGCAGAATTCTTTCCTCTGCACCGTACCCTCGTCTCCGATGACCATGACAAGACCCTGGAGATCGTCGGCTCGTACATGCCCGAGTCTTCGAGTTACACTATCGAGACCTATGCCCCGCTCAAGCAGGTCTGGACGTGGAAAGTGCCGGAACGCTATGTTGTCCATGAAGCGTATCTGGAGATCGAAGGCGGCGAGCGGATCGTGGACTTCAAAGATAATCCGCTGCACATCGTTTCGTATTCACTGCCTGTCGATACAGTTTTGAGTTTTGAAGAACTCCAACCGCATTTGTATTTCAACGAGAAGCTTCCGCACACCGTGCCTTGGGTCTTCAAATATTACGAACGCAGTTGGGGGTTTTGTTTACCGAAGAATACTTTTGATAAACTCCCACGTGACAAAAAATATCGCGCAGTTATCAACTGCGAATTCATCACCGACCCGGCGCAGGGATTCAAAGTCGCCACGGCGGTCGTCCACCCTGAAGGCGGACCGAACCCCGAAGCTGGCGAGTTCCTTGTGCAGGCACATACTTGTCACCCCATGCAGGCAAACGATGACGGTGCGGGCGTGGTCAGCACGATTGAACTGGCGCGCCGCCTTGCTGAAAAGCCGTTGCCGCGCGGCTCGATGAGCGTCCGCTTCTGGTTCGGACCGGAGACCATCGGCACCATCGCCTGGCTGGCTCACAACGAGAGTCTGATTCCCAACCTGCGCGGTGGAATTTTTATGGAGATGACGGGCAATCAAAACAAGATCGCCTGGCATCACACCCGCCAACACGATCACCTGCTTGACCGCATTACAAAATTTGTCTTGCGCGAGACCGTTCATGACGAACGTGATTTCGCCGCCGCACCTGCCAACGACGAACGCGTCATCAATGGACCGGGCGTGAACGTGCCGTGTATTTCCATTAACCGCTTCCCTTATGACGAGTATCACACCACCGACGATAATCTCGACATTATGCACGACGACATGCTCGTCGGCGCGGCGCAGACTGCCGAAGATATCATCCGCATCTATGCCAGCAATTACACGCCTAAGCGCACCTTCCGTGGACCGGTCTTTCTCAGCGGCTACGGTCTGTGGGTGGATTGGCGTGAGAACTGGGCGCTCAACCGCGCCATCGAAAAGATCATGATGCGTTTCGAAGGTCAGCATACGGTCTTTGAGATCGCCGAACAGGTTGGCTTGGATTATTGGACCGTGCGTGATTATGTGGAGAAATTCCGCGCGAAGGGATTCGTGAATCCGTTGCCGATTCCGTTTGAAGGGGATGTTGAGTAAGGTACAGTAAATTTTCTCTGTGCCCTCCGTGTTCTCTGTGGTAAATTCTGTACCCTATGCCAAATAAAGTAGTTGCCATCATTCAAGGACGCATGTCCTCCTCCCGCCTGCCGGGGAAAATCCTCGCCGATATTGGCGGACAGCCGATGTTGAGCCGGGTTTACGTCCGCACGGCGCGGGCGAAGACGCTTGACGAAGTTATCTTTGCCACGACGACAGACGCCTCGGACGACCCTGTGGCGGAATACTGTGATTTCTCTGGCATTCCCTTCACCCGCGGCAGTCTGTTCGATGTGCTCGACCGATACTATCAAGCCGCCAAGGAAGCCAAAGCGGACGTGGTTGTTCGCATCACGGCGGACTGCCCAGTGATTGACCCAGAGTTGATCGATAACGTGGTCAACACCCTACTCGAAGATGAATATGATTTTGTCTGCAATCGCCTCCCGCCGCCATGGACGAGAACCTATCCCATCGGATTGGATGTGGAAGCCTGCACCTTCAAGGTCTTGAAGAAAGCATGGAAAGAGGCGAAAGAACCACAGCACCGCGAACACGCCATGCCATACTTCTACGAAGGCGTTCAACTATCAACCGTTAACCGTCAACTACAAACTGGTACTTCCCCGCGCGGATATAATATCGCCCTGCTCCATCACACCACCGACTTCGGTGATTACCGCTGGACGGTGGACACGCCCGAAGACCTTGAGTTCATGCAAGAAATTTATTCTCGTTTCGATGGACGTGATGACTTTACATGGAAAGAAGTCCTGGATTTGGTACACGATAATCCTGAGTTGGCAAAGATCAATGCGGGTGTGCAGCATAAAACCCTCAAAGATATCGATACTCGTGCAACGAAAAAGAAATAACCAATTACGATTCCCCCATGCCATTAATTACTTTATTCTCTGCCCCCAAACCTTTCACCGATCCGCATATTGCGATGATCCAACGCAACGCCATCAAATCGTGGACGTTGCTGCCGGATGTTGAAGTCGTTTTGCTTGGCGATGAAGAAGGTCTCACCGAGGCGGCGCGTGATTTGGGTGTGAAGCATGTTGCTCATGTCGAATGCAATGCCAACGGCACGCCGTTGATCTCGTCCATGTTCACGCTGGCGCGCGAGAACTCGAACAGCGATCTACTTTGCATCATCAACACAGACATGGTCCTTATGCCCGATTTTGTCGAAGCGGCGAAAAAAGTCAAAGGTCTAAGGTCAGAGTTCGTCCTCCTCAGTCAGCGTTGGGATTTGGACGTGACCACACCGCTTGATTTTTCAGGAGACTGGAGCCGCGGTCTACGGTCCATGGTCCATGGTCAGGGTCAGCTTCATCGTCCCGCCGGAAGCGATTTTTTCCTTTTCCCAAAATCCTGCTATGCTGACATCCCAGCCTTCACCATTGGGCGTGCGGGCTGGGATAATTGGATGATCTACAAAGCGCGCAAAGAAAATTGGGCGGTCATCGATTGCACGCCGTCCGTGATGATCGTGCATCAGAACCACGATTACAGCCACCTGCCTGGCGCGAAGCCGCACTATGACCACCCCGAGACGAATGAGAACATCCGTCTTGCAGGCGGACAAGCGAATGTGCGTTACACCATTTTGGATTCAACTCATCAATTAGTTGGTGACACACTTGCCCGCCCAAAGCTGACGTCGCTGCGCTTCACACGTAAGTTTGAGCTGTTCCTGCGTGCCCTGTTCTTTTTTCTCCCCGAGACCATGCTTGAAAACATTGCCCGCCCCAAGCGATGGCAAAAGCGAATCAAGAAGATATTCCGATAATTCGATATTCGAGAATCGACCAATCGATTCCGAATGACGAGTTGCGAATATCGAATCCCGAATAACGAGTATCGAAAATGCGAAAAGGTCAAAACCCTGCCAAGTTCGTCAAAGACGTTGCCCGCCCCGAGCGGATCACGGTTGCGTTGTTGAATTACATCCCCTTCCTGAGCGGATTCTATGCCGAGACTCTCGATGTATTGAAAGTCTCACTTGAATCCATGCGCAAGGATGCAGGTTTGCCATTTGATCTGATGATCTTTGATAATGGTTCCTGCGAAGAAGTGCGCGAATATCTTGTGAGTGAAAAAGAAGAGGGGCGCATTCAATATTTGATCCTCTCTGAAAAAAATATGGGCAAGGGCGGCGCGTGGAATGTGATGCTGGCAGGCGCGCCGGGCGAGATCATCGCCTATACCGATGCGGACGTTTTATTTTCCCCGAATTGGCTTTCACGCTCGGTGGAGTTGCTCGAAACCTTCCCAAATGTTGGCATGGTGACGGCGCGACCGTATCGCACCTCGCCGGAGTTGTACTCGTCTACATTGGAGTGGGCGAAGCAGAACGCGACTCTCGATGAAGGTCAGTTCATTCCGTGGAAAACCTTTTTGGAATTCAACCTCTCGCTCGGGCAGACCGAAGAAGAGAATGTAAAAGTCTATGCCGAGACAAGCGACTGGCGTATTCAATACAAAGGTGTGACCGCGCTTGCGGGGGCAAGTCACTGGCAGTTCACGGCGTATAAAACCACCTTGCAGCAGTTCCTGCCCTTCGACATGGACAAGCCCATGGGGCAAGTCCGCCAGTTGGATAAGCGCATGAACGATGCCGGTTACCTGCGCCTGATGGTCAGCGATCCGCTGGCGATGAACATGTCCAATACGCTGGGGTATTTGCGTGACGAGTTAAAAGATGCAGGCAAAAAGAAACCCATCTCACTTGGGAAGCGAATCCTGGAGATTGGAATTATCAAGAAAATGTTGCTGGCGGTGTATAACAAGATTTTCAGTTGGTATTACTCGTAATTGCTCAAATCGTTTAAAAAGGCGGCTTTATCTTCGACCACAATATCACTTGATTACGCCCAGTATGCTTCGCATGATACAGGGCTTTATCTGCGGTTTCGAATATTAATGCTTCGTATTGACCATGAGTGGGAAACTCCGAAATGCCTGCCGAAATTGTGATCGAGATCGCGTGGTGATCTACATAGATGGGTGATTCTTGAATGGAAGCGCGCAAGCGATCTGCGATGAGGAAAGCATCCCCTTCTTTTGTGTTTGGAAAAGCCACAAGGAATTCTTCACCCCCATACCGGCATACAATATCGCCTGTGCGGGTGAATTCCGCCAGATGATCGGCAAGGTCTCTTAATACAAAATCACCGGCGGCATGCCCATAGGTATCATTGACGCGTTTGAAGTGGTCGATGTCCAACATTAGAAATGAGATCGGGTATCGTTCACGCATGGCGCGCGATAATTCGCGGCTCAACGTTTCATTCAGATAATGCCGGTTGTGGAGCTTTGTAAGCGGGTCACGAACGGCTTGCTCACGCAATTCATCCTGGAGTCCCTGGATCTCCTGCATTTGCGTTTCCAGTTTTGTGTACGCTTTGCGCAGTTCCGCTTCTGATGTTCTCTCTGCTGTCACATCTTCTTTGATGGCAATGTAATTGACAATGGCGCCGTCACTGTTGATGACGGGGGCGATGATCTCCACTTCGCAATAGGGATCGCCGTTCTTCTTTTTATTCCAGACCTCACCACGCCAGACCTTGCCAGATTGAATAGTTTTCCACATTTCATCATAAATCTCTGGCGTTGTATTTCCCGACTGAATGATGCGCGGATTCTTTCCGATGACTTCATTGAACCCATACCCGGTCAACTTTGTAAAATGCGGGTTGATGTACTCGATGTTGCCCTGAACATTGGTGATGACCACTGAAACGGGACTCTGTTCCACAGCCTTATGAAGTTGCAAAAGCCGCAGTTCCTTCTGCTTGAGCTCGGTAATATCGCGCAGTATGATCAACCTGCCGATCTGCCCTTTGGGCCATTCATCACGCAGTGGAGAAAGCAGCGCATCATAATAGCGTTGGTCGTCAATATTGATCTCGAATTTGATCTCTTTCTCTGGCGATTCTTTTAATTCTGAACTGAAGCGTGGGAAAACATCTTCCAAATTCCTTCCCAGCAAAGCATCCTCCGCGGCGCCAAGGACGCCCGCTGCCGAGCGGTTGATGTCAATAATACGGTTTTTCAAATCAAGCGCGATCATGCCATCGCTCAAATTGTTGATCAGTTTATTACGTGCAACGGGTGAGATATCCAGTAATTTATCCCCGTATAACGCCCATAAAAGAATGAGACCAAAGAGTGATGAGGTGGCAGCTGACCAATCCACCCCAGGCATCCTGGCTGCATTGGTGTGATACGCAACATTCAGAAAAATGAGTGTAAGAAGCGCAGCCACCACCCAGCGCGCCTGACGTTTCATAATATTCGATCCACGAAATGCGCCAACGGAAGAGATGACGAGGACAGACAAAGTGAATGCGTAACCTGTGATTACGGTGTATGCAAACGCGGGTCCGTGTTCGAACAGAATGACATTATCTGCCTGAGGAATGAAATTCTTCCAATATAACCCATGCCATGAGTTGGTAGTGACCAACAATATATTGGAAATGGCAGAAAATGCCGCAACCGCTTTCACCCATTTTTTCTGCGCAATGTGTTCATACCCTGTAAACGATAAGGCGAAAAAGAGCATAAAAGGATTTGCTGACATATACCCCCATGCATCTAAAGTAGCAAAGAAAACCTTCAACGAGATCGGTATTGCCGCATATCCAAGGGTTACCATCGCCGTCCAGAACGTTTGACACGCAGCCATTATGGCAAAGTAATAGCCAGATGCTCCGTTTCTGCGACGCCAGGCAATCACGGTAACAATCAAGAACAGCATCATCGAGATAAAGGACGAGACGACTATGGGGGTAATCGTGAACACAGAGGGATTGTAAATGGGTCAACATAATAAATCAATGTTCGCATCTGCGTGTTAAAATATAAGCCCTATGACCAAACGCATCTTCATCTCCGCCGATCACGGCATGGCAATCATCTATTTCTTGCAAAGTGACGTCGTTTCGACGCTGCTGGATGCGGGTGTTGAAGTCATCGTTCTCACCGATGACGATACCAAAGACAAGATCGCCCAACGCTTTGCGCGCCCGGGTCTCAGCTTCGAAGGCTTACGCTTAAAACAAGCCAACGACTACGCTAAAAAGGTCAGCCCGCGCCTGCAATCTTTGCTGATCTACTTGCGTCGTGTGGGCGGTTCACGCCGCATCAACACCGAAGCGATGGATAGCCACGTCTGGGAAGTGTGGGGCGAGAACGGCTGGAAGTTCCGCCTTGGGGTGTGGATGCCCGCCGCTGTGATGCTTTTCTTCCTGCGGAATTTTTCCTGGGCGCGCAAACTGCTTGTGCGGATGCAAAACCGCTTCACGCCTACCCCGGGGCTGTACACTGACCTCTTTGACAAGTATCAACCCGACATGGTCATCGCCTCTACCCCCGGCTGGCGCATGGACCGTTATCTCCTGCGTGAGTCTGCCCGCCGTGGCATCCCGAATATGACCGTCATCGTTGGCTGGGACAATTCGTCCTCGTACAACGTCAGCGGCGCAGATGTGCAATGGGCGACCTGCTGGTCACAATTGCAAAAGGACGAACTGGTCTACGGCTCAGATTGGGACCCGGAACATGTCAACATCGGCGGCATCCCTTCGTATGACGGCTACTTCCGTAAGCAATGGCTCATGCCGCGTGATGAGTACTTCAAACTGCACAACCTCGACCCGAAACGCAAGTTGATCTCCTATGCCAGCAGCTTTGTCCATTTCGCGCCGAACTTCCCGAATATTGAAGCCCTGGCAAAATTAGTTTCATCAGATGCGCTGGCAGAACCTTCGCAACTATTGATCCGCTTGCACCCGAGTCACTTTCAAGACAAGCCAAAGATCTTTGCAGATGAACGTGTGCAAGTCTTTGAGTTGGAAAAGAAATATCCCCATGTGCATGTCGTCCAGCCTGTGGCTTTAGGCGGCTCACTTGGCTATTACGGCGGCGAAGACATGGACGAGAAATCGTCCATGATGGCGTATTCGGATGTGCTGGTGACGGTCTACTCGACCATGCTGGTTGAGACTGCCGTCCACGATACTCCGATGATCGCCGCGACGATCGATGTCCCTGGCGGCTGGAACAAGCCGAACAAGTTCTCGCTCTCGCTCAAAGAGATCGGCGATTGGCCCACGCATAAGCGCTTCCGTGAAGCCAATGCGGGCAGAGTCGCTTCGGATGAAAAGCAGCTGCTCGAAGCGCTGAACATGTACCTGCAAGACCGAAGTGTGGATTCCGTCGAGCGCAGAAAATTCGTTGAGGACGAGATCACGTTTACAGATGCGTTATCTGGCAGGCGTACAGCAGAATTTATTTTAAACGTACTAAATTCATAGGGCAGGATGAAGCCAGGTTTATTTATATCCAGTTCTATTTTGTTGCTGATCGTTTTTGCGGTTTTGGCTCCAGTTGCACCGCTGTATCAGCCTGTTCCTGACCGGGATCAGGGAGTGTATTTATATGCCGGGCAGCAAGTTTTGGATGGGAAGATCCCATATCGAGATGTTTGGGATCACAAAGGTCCGCTCATTTATTACATCAATGCCTTGGGCTTGTGGATGTTTGGGTCTACTTGGGGAGTATGGGTGGTCGAGGTTATTTTTCTATTTCTGACAGCGTTGGCATGTCTGCTGGCATTGCAGATGGTGTTCGACCCATTCACAGCACTTGTGAGTACGGCGTTATGGTTGTCCGCTTTTTCGAAGATCATCGATCATGGGAATTCAGTTGAGGAATATTCCCTGCTCTTTCAATTCTCGGCGATCTATTTTTACCTGCGAGGGTTGCAAACGGAGAAGCATTCCTGGAACGAATTTATGATCGGGGTAACGGCTGCCCTGGCTTTTTCCCTGCGCCCCAATAACATCGGAGTGCATCTTGCTATTGGGTTGGTCCTTTTAATTCCGCTGTTTTTTGCAAAGGAACGAAAGCCAGCCCTGGTTAAGCTCGTTGCCATGGCAGCGGGAGGCGCGTGTGTGCTGATTGCGATCGCTTTTTATTTCGCTGTTCATGGTTCACTTGGAGCGCTAATCGACCAGGTCTTTATTTTCAATTATTATTATTCGCGGCTTGGCGAGTTTTCCTGGCTGGCGCTTGGCAAAGGGATTGAACTTTTAAAACCCCTCGTTCTTACCGCGTTGGCAGGCTTTGCTGGTGCGCTACTCTTAAGACCCTGGAAGCAAGGCAGACTGCTGAAGAGCTATTTCTTTTTTATCCTTGCAGCGCTTCCGATTCAACTTTTTTTATCCCTGCTTTCGGGTAGGAGATATATGCATTACTACATTGCTTGGCTGCCTGTACTGGCGCTTCTGGTCGGATTTTTAATCTACTTCGTTCAAAAACTGGCTGACAGATTCCTTCCAAGCTTTACGTACCTACGGACTCTGAGCTTTTTCATTATTTTGGGGTTGGTACTGGGACTTGGTCTGCAGCCTGTCATTGGCAGGTTGGCAATTTTGGGTAATCTTTCCAGGTCGATTTGGGTACAAAAATCGTTCCCACCACCGGATGTTTCCAAGGTGGATGAGGGAATATACGTTGACTATCTCCTGAAAAATACCCAACCCGGCGATTATGTGCTTATCTGGGGCAACGCCAGCGTTTATAATTTCCTGTCGGACCGAGCATCCCCTTCGCGATTTGTTTACACCTATGCCTTTGGGGTGTCTCCGTATGTCTCGCAGGAAATGGTCGATGAATTACAGCAAGATATTGCTGAAAAGCGCCCGCTTATTCTGGATGCCACTGCCGGAGATGCGACGATCAACCGCCTCAGTTCAAAGATGTGGAGTGATCTGCCCATAACTCAGGGCTTGATCCGCTTCATTGAGGAGAATTACATCCGTGTGGAAAAGGTTGGAGATTTCCAGGTCTGGATCTTCAAAGCTAATTAATAATTGATACTGCCTGGGTAGTGTCAATAAAAATGGAGAAAAATGAAAAGAATACTTATACCTGTACTGTCTGTTCTATTAATAACTGTGCTGACTGCTTGTGGAGGCGCTGAAGCAGCCACGCCTGAGATCAGCGCAGAAGACCTTGCCTCTACGGCCGTTGCCGAAGCCTGGTTGGTGCTCACCCAGACTGCCGCCGCCGTGCCTACTGTGACAGCTGTTCCGCCGACATTCACCCCTCAGCCTTCCAATACCCCTGCGCCGTTGGTGCTCCTTCCTACACTTCCTCCGGCTACGATTTCCGTTGCGGTTACGCCTACTTCCGAATGCAATCAGATACCTGGACCAGAGCCCAAGGGCGATTTGGTGAGTGTTGAGTTCCGAAATGATTCTCAAGGTAGCACCAATTTATCATTTGGTATGAGCTATCCGAACGATAAAGGCGAGTGTTATACCTATTCCTATACGATCGGAAAAGACGATGTGGTGAGTACAAAAGTTTTGGCTGGCTGCTATTGGGGATGGGCATGGATCACCGGGGCAACCAGCGCAGAGAACTCGGTGGCCAAATCTGGCGATGTTACCATTTGTATTACCGATACCTCGGTCATACATAAGATCCGGATCACACAGGAACGGGTGGATTTTCGTTAGTTGTCCATGAGCAAAGCCGGGTCCATGTTCCTCTTTTATTTTTCGATCGTTCTTGCCATCGCCTCCAGCGCGTTGTATCACTTCGTCGCCAAAAGCACACCTGCGAATGTGAATTTTACGGTGTCACTTTTGGTGACATATGGGGTCGCCTTCGTGGCGACCCTCTTTACGTTCGTTTTCTTCCCGACCCAAAATGTGATGGCAGAACTAAAGCTGCTGAATTGGGCGAGTTTTGGTCTGGCTGCGGCTGTTATGGGAATCGAATTTGGTTATTTATTGATGTACCGTGCGGGCTGGAACCTGGGCATTGCCGCTGTGCTGGTCACCGTGCTGGCGTCGCTGATCCTTGTGCCTGTGGCGATCTTTGTCTTCAAGGATAAAATCTCGTGGATCAATATTGCCGGAATACTAGTCTGCCTTTTGGGGCTCGTGATGCTTAATTGGAATAGGTAAAAGACCTGCCAGTTCAGTTCTTTGATCGTAATAGTGACGACGCAAGTCGTCACTATTTTGTTTAAGACCTTTGGCGAACATGTAAATAAGAGACGCTGAAATGTGCTCCGAAGATAAAGATCAAGCTGCCAATGTATGCCCAAAAGAGAAACGCGATAATGGCGGAGATGGTTCCGTAGACAAGGTTGTTTATGCTGAGGTATGTGGATACAAAATAGAGGAAAAGGCGCTTTGCCAGCTCCCATAGCAGACCGGCTCCAATTGCTCCTGCTAATACCTCTCGCCAGGTGGCATTGCCATGAGGTAAAACCATATACAAAACCATAAAGAGTGTTATATCCAGGATCACGGTTAATAATAAACTGAGCCCATACCCAACGGGGATCACAAGGTCCGGCGCCCAAAAGCGGATGTTGGTGATCACACTGCCTGCCAGAGAAACGAGAAAGAGCGTTGGACCTATGAGAGCCAATACAGATAAGATCGCTATCCCACGGACTTTCCATGAGGACCGGCGTTGTTTAATATGCCAGATCTCATTCAGAGTTTGGGTCATGGTGTAAAAAATGGTTGAAGCGGACCACATCAAACCAAGCAAAGCAAACCCGGTAACGGGCCCGCGAGTGCGAATGACTTCATTGATATTCCTGCCCAACAACTGCTCCAATGCAGGGGCAACGAACTCAAGGCTCTTAAACATGGTGCGCTGGTTGATGTAGGCATCGAAACCAAAGCTGGCAATGGAAATGCTAAGAATTACAAGTGGGAAAAGGGAAAACAACGAAATATAAGCGATCGCAGATGCACGGATCGATGTTTCGGGTTGTAGTGTTTTTAATGTGGAGTTCGCCAGTATCCAGAGCCAATTATTGCTGCGTTCGTTGAGACGCTCTGCAAGTTGAAAGATTTTCTTTTGATATGAGACCCAGAATCTTTCCGCTTTTTTATGCTTGGTGACCATGGTGTGATTATAAGCGCGTCGCTTCTGTTTTACCTTGCAATGCCCCATGCTATAATTTCACTATCTCAGAAGATCAACTCATATACTGGTTGAATAGATTGCTTTTGAAAACCTGTATTTTGTTTTGAACCTCAATTATTGGACTTGTACACCCTATGCTATCACGCTTAAAAGCCGCTGCCCGTATTCTGATCAAAGGCGAACCCAAAAAGAAAACCCGCAACCCCATCCCTGCCATTACTGCTGAAGAACTGGTAGAGATCAAACAATTCTTTCCACGCGAAAAATTCTTCATCCTGGGTCACGCCCGCTCAGGCACAACCCTGCTTATGCGTCTCCTGCGTCTGCATGGAGAAGTCCACGCGAATTATCAGGCACATTTTTTCACGCGCAAACCCATGCTCAAATCGCTGGTCGATACGCCCGAGGCGGAGGAATGGCTCTCGCGAAAATCCAACCGCTGGAACCAGGGACGCGACCTTTCGCCTCTTGTCTTGCGTGCCGCCGCCGACTTCATCATGGAGCGGGATGCCGCCCGCGAAGGCAAGCATATCGTCGGAGATAAAAGCCCTTCATCCACGATCCACGGGCAGCTCGTGCGCGATACACATCTTTTATATCCCGATGCCAAACTCATTTACATCGTCCGCGATGGACGCGACGTATTGATCTCGGAACGCTTCCGTAACTTTGTAGAGGAGTCTAAATTCCTCACCGCCGAAGACAAGCGCATCATCGCGGACCTGAAAACTGACTCGGCTCCATTTAGCGATGGGCGCCGCTCGATCTTTACCGAGGCGTCCATTCGCAACATTGCCAGGCGCTGGGTGGATGACCTTAACGAGATCGATACCGAAAGCAAACGCTTATATGGTGAGAACTACATCTCGCTGCGTTATGAAGACATGCTTTCCAAGCCCTTTGAGGAACTCTCCCGCTTGTGGAAATTCCTGGGCGTGCAGCGTGTGGACCCTGCTCTTGAGCAAAAATTGACCGACGAAATGTCCTCCAACCCGGATGAAGCATGGCAGGCGCAACGCAATGAAAGTATTGCCTCCTTCCTCCCGAAGGGGCAGGCAGGGAATTGGCAGCGTTTGTTCACAGCGCGCGATAAAGCTTTGTTCAAAGAAATTGCCGGGGATGTGTTGACGAAGTGGGGGTATGAGAAAGATTTGAATTGGTAACTATTTTGCAGGGGCGGGGCTTGTGCCACAACGTGGTATACCCCGCCCCTGCATTTCATATATAAGGACGGAAACATGAAATATCTAATAGCTGGTCTTGGATCTGTAGGAAGACGCCATATGCGTAATCTGGTCGCATTGGGCGAAACGGATATTGTCCTTTACCGCACTCACAAAGCGACCCTGCCTGATGATGAATTGGCGGGCTACCCTGTTGAAACGGATTTCGCCGAAGCGCTGAAGAAACACAAGCCGGATGCAGTCATTGTTTCAAACCCCACGTCACTGCATTTGGATGTTGCCATTCCTGCCGCAGAAGCGGGCTGCGCCATTTTGTTGGAAAAGCCCATTGCCGCTTCCATGGAACGGGTGGATGTTCTTCAAACCGCTGTGCAGAAAAGCGGCTCGAAAGTCCTGGTTGCATTCCAGTTCCGCTTTCATCCGGGCATGGTCAAGGTGCGGCAGTTGATCGAGAATGGTGAAGTTGGACGCGTGGTTTCGGCGCATGTTCATTTTGGCGAGTATTTACCGGCATGGCACCCGTGGGAGGATTATCGCCAGGGCTATGCAGCCCGCGCAGACATGGGCGGTGGTGTGGTGGCGACCCAATGTCATTCACTGGATTATTTGCCGTGGCTGGTTGGCAGGAAAGTTGAATCCGTTTGGGGCTTTGCCGCAAAACTGAGCGACCTTGAAGTCACTGCAGATGATACAGCCAAGATCGGTTTGCGTTTTGAAGGCGGCGCGCTGGGAAGTTTACATCTCGACTATAACCAACAACCGCCGGAGCATGAGTTCCGCATTATTGGCACGAACGGCACCATCAAGTGGAATCTGGTCGATGGCGCGGCGCACGTTTATCGAACGGAGAAAAAAGAATGGGATGTGTATCCCTTGCCGGAGGGTTGGGAGCGGAACGTTATGTTCCAACAACAGACCCGGCATTTTGTGGATGTGGTTTCAGGCAAGGCGGAGCCATCCTGTACTTTAGAAGACGGTGTTCAAGTGCAGAAGGTCATTTCATCGGTGCATGAGTCTCAAACGACTGGAAAGTTGATAAAGCTATAGGCAAAAGCGGCAGAGAACCTGCCGCTTTTTTGTTGGGTCTGCTTATGGATTGGTGGAGGCTTGTGGGCTATGACAAGCCGGAGATTTAGAAAGAGGCAGGAGAATTCCAAAATTCACCCACTGAATTTTGGAGTATAATGGGCGCTTGTGCAAACTGGTACGGGTGTAATTTAACCTCTTTATACCTGTGCTTTACAATAAACAATGGAGTGACAATCATGGCAAAAGCTAATCTTATCCCCCCCTACGGTGGAAAACTTGTTGACTTGGTCGTGAAGGGAGCCGAGCGCGACGAATTGATCGCCCGCGCAGGTCATCTGCCTTCGATCAAGATCACCATGCGCAACCTGTGCGACCTCGAATTGATCGCCACCGGCGGCTTTTCACCCCTCACCACGTTCATGGGCAAAGCTGATTACGAGCGTGTCCTTAAGGAAATGCGCCTTGCAGACGGCACGCTCTTCCCACTGCCGATCACGTTGACCGCTGACCCGAAGGAATTGCCGACCGTGGGTGAAGAACTCGCGCTGCGTTCCGCGAATTTTGATTTGATCGCAGTGATGACTCTTGATGAGGTCTATCACTGGGATGCGAACACCGAAGCTGCGCTGGCATACGGCTCGACCGATACCAAGCACCCGATGGTCTCTGAAATGGGACGCTGGGGCAAGGTTTGCATCAGTGGTCCGATGAAGGTAGTGAACCTTCCCAAGTATTATGATTTTGTGAACCTGCGCCATACCCCCGCTCAGGTGCGCGAAATGCTCGAAGCGATGGGGCACGACAATGTCGTCGCTTTCCAGACCCGCAATCCTTTGCACCGCATTCATGAAGAACTGACCAAGCGTGCCGCCGCTCAGGTGAATGGCTCGCTCATTGTTCACCCTGTGGTGGGTATGACCAAGCCCGGCGATGTGGATCACTACACCCGCGTCCGCACATACAAGGCATTGGTCGATAATCACTACGATCAGAAAAGCACCATGCTGAGCCTGCTTCCACTTGCCATGCGTATGGCTGGACCCAAGGAAGCTATCCTGCATGCCATCATCCGCCGCAACCATGGCGCGAATCATTTCATTGTCGGGCGCGATCACGCAGGTCCTGGCAATGACTCAAGCGGCAAGCCGTTCTACGGTCCGTATGACGCGCAGGAATTAATGACCCAGTACGAAGCCGAACTGGGCGTCAAAATGGTTCCGTTCGAAATGCTGGTCTACCTCCCCGACGAAGACCGCTACGTGGAAGAGAAGGATGTTCCCAAGGGCGCGAAAGTTGCCAACATCTCCGGCACACAAGTCCGCGATGATTATCTCGCCAAGGGCAAGTTGCTCCCCGAATGGTTCACCCGCCCCGAGACCGCAGAAATTCTGCGCGAGATGTACCCTCCGCGCCACGAGCAGGGCTTTGGCATTTGGTTCACTGGCTTGAGCGGTTCCGGCAAATCTGCCACCACCTCTGTGTTGACCACCTTGTTGCTCGAACGCGGACGTGAAACTGCCATCCTCGACGGTGATGTGGTCCGTACCCACCTTTCCAAGGGTCTTGGTTTCAGCAAGGAAGATCGCGACACCAACATCATCCGCATCGGCTTCGTCGCTGGCGAGATCGTACATGCCGGCGGCATTGTCATCTGCGCCGCCATCAGCCCGTACCGCGCCACCCGTGAAGAAGCCCGCAAGATGGTCGGTGAGAACTTCATCGAAGTCTTCATGGACACACCTGTTGAAGTCTGCGAACAGCGCGATGTGAAGGGTCTGTATGCCAAGGCTCGTCAAGCCATGGTCGACGGCAAGCCGATGGGCTTCACTGGTGTCGATGATCCGTATGAGCCGCCTGTCAAGCCAGAGATCACGCTCAAGGGCTATGAATCCACCCCTGAAGACAATGCTCGTATCATTGTCAAGTATCTGGAAGAACAGGGTTTCCTGCTTCCGGTGAAGTAATCTGATGCAAGTGACAGTCACCTTAAAGGTGACTGTCACTTGTTCTTTGTATGACCAAACCCCCTTACGTTTCATTCTTAATCCTCAGCCTGCTTTCCCTTTCAGGAACCTTTCTCATCCTCTATGCGACTCCGCAAGGGCTGGGGCTCCTGGATGATTCCATTGGCTATATTGCCGGGGCGAGAAGCATCCTTGCTGGACAAGGCTACCGTGAAGCGTGGCTGGCATCGAACCAGCCGGTTACACATTTCCCACCCGGTTTTTCTGCCATTCTCGCATTTGTCGGCTTAAGTGGGCTCGACCCTTTACGCGGCACGCGTTTTGTCAATGCGTTGGCGTTTGGCGTAAATATTTTTTTACTGGGGCTTGTTGGCTGGCGTATGACCAGTTCAAGAGTCGCCGGTCTTGTATTGGCTGCTCTATTTTTGGTAAATGGGGAACTTTTTCGCATTCACACCACGGCAATGAGCGAACCGCTGTATATCTTCTTTACACTGGCGGCGTTCCTGGCTTTCTCTCATTACTTTGCTCGTGAAGAATCTGCAATTAAATTTTTATTATTCGCGGGTGTATTAACGTCATTTGCTTATCTGACACGTTATGCAGGTCTTGCTCTCCTTGCAACTTTTCTTGTTTCACTCTTTATCCTTCAAGATACTTGGAAGAAACGCCTCTCCAGCGCGGGCATCTTCCTGGCAGGGTTTATTCCCTTTGCCCTTGCCTGGGCAATTCGTAATCGCTTGTTGACCGATAACGCCACCAATCGCAAACTGGTCTATCACCCGATCACCTCCGAAAATATTCAACTTGGAATTTCCAATTTCGCCTCCTTTATTTTGCCCATTGAAGAATGGCGAAAGACTCTGATCAAAATCCCGAACATGTTTGCTGTTATTCTTTTTGGTCTCCTTTTGGTTTTGTTGGTTTGGATTGTATTCAAAGGACTGAAGAAGTTCACGGATCCCTCGCTACAAGCTCCTGAAGTGCTTTCTTTTATCAGTACGTTATATATCTTCGGCTATCTTGCATCGATCCTTTCTTCGATGACGCTGTTTGATGCCAGTACCAAATTCCAGCTTCGTATCGTTGCGCCGGTTTACGTCAGCCTGCTTATTATGCTGGTCTATTCTGGTTATTGGCTTTGGCGAAAACAAAAAATGAGTGTAGTTCTCCTGACTCTGGCTGTCTTCGTTTTCTCCCTTTCCGGCTTCACCAATACCCTCACCCAACTTCGCAAAGGCGGACAGGGATATGCATCCTTCCAGTGGTTCGACTCGGAAGCGATGAAATTTCTTGCAGAACTGCCTGAAGGTACGCGTATCTATTCCAATGAGACTGCGCCGGTTTATCTTTATACGAAGCACCCCGGTTACGTATTGCCTGACCTTGTAGACCCCGTCACTGGTCTGCCGCGCGGGCGATTTGATGAAGGGGTCGCCGAGCTTCAAGCCGATGTGCTTTCCGGTGAAGCTGTGCTGGCGTTGTTCGATGTGGATTCGCAAGATGTGGAAGTACAATCGGTCTATGTCATTCTTGCTGATGGGTTATATCTCGCCGTTAACAAACAAGGCGATAAAATCTATACCGCTTTTCCATAACGCGAAATAAACTTCGCGCTACTCAAAAGGAACCTATATGACCATTTTCGATAAATTCAATTTGAAAGATCGCGTTGCAGTCGTCACCGGCGGCGGCGGACAGTTGGGTTATGAATTCTGCAAGACCCTTGCAGAAGCAGGCGCAGCCGTCGTTGCCGCAGACCTCAACATGGATTTTGCTGGCAAGACCGCGACTCGACTCACCGAAGCCGGATATACCGCGATGGCGTTTCCTCTCGACGTGACCCGCCTCGAATCGACCCGGGAGCTGGTCGCTGAAACCGTGAAGCAATACGGCCGCCTCGATATTCTTGTCAACTCCGCCGCGCTTGACCCCAAGTTTGACCCCACCGCCGCAGAAAAAGGAATCGCCCCCGGCGCCTTCGAAGATTATCCACTTGCTGATTGGCAAGCGGCTCTCAACGTCAACTTGACCGGCATGTTCCTCACCACCCAAGCTAGTGTCAAGCAGATGGTTGCTCAGGGCAAAAAAGGCAGCATTATCAATATCTGTTCAACCTATGGTTTGAATGGACCCGACCAACGCATTTACATCAAAGATGGCAAGCGTGTGGCCTATAAACCCGCCTATTACACCACCACCAAAGCGGGTGTGATGGGTTTTACCAAGTACCTTGCCGCCTACTATGCCGAGACGGAAATTCGAGTCAATGCCCTTACCCCGGGTGGTGTGTATAACAACCACGAAGAGTATTTCGTCAAGAATTATTCCGCCAAGACCATCCTCGGTCGCATGGCGAAAAAGGATGAAATGAACGGGGCTTTGCTTTTCCTGGCATCTGAAGCCTCTTCGTATATGACCGGCAACAACGTCATCGTGGACGGCGGTTGGACGGCCTGGTAAAGAACAATAATCCAGTCTTCGATATTCGGTTGACGAATGTCGAAGATCGAGTTGCGAATATCGAGAATTTATGACCAATATCCTCGCCATCATTCCCGCGCGCGGCGGCTCAAAAGGAATTCCGCGCAAGAATATCCGCAACTTTGCGGGATATCCCCTCATTGCGTGGAGCATCGCCGCAGCGAAGCGTTCCAGCCTGGTGACGCGTATCATCGTCTCAACCGACGACGAAGAGATCGCTGAAGTTGCGCGTGCCTGGGGTGCGGAGACACCATTCCTTCGTCCCGAGGAATTGGCACAGGACAAGACCACCGATCTGCCTGTCTTTGAACATGCGCTTAAGTGGCTGGAAGAGATCGAAGGGTACCACCCCAAAATCGTAGTGCAATTGCGCCCAACTTCGCCCATTCGCCCGCGGACGATGGTGGATGATGCGATCAACATCCTGTTGGATCATCCCGATGCGGATTGTGTGCGCGGTGTGGTGCCAGCAGCCCAGAACCCTTTTAAGATGTGGCGCTTCAACGGCGAGGAACGACCGCTGGGGCAGTTACTCGAAGTCCCCGGCATTGCAGAGCCTTACAATGCACCGCGTCAGATCCTGCCCCCGGTTTATTGGCAGACGGGGCATATCGATGCCATTCGTACGGCTACGATCGTCGAAAAGAAATCGCTGACGGGCAATGTCATCTATCCTTTGATGATTGACCCGAAATATACAGTGGATATTGATACACTTCAGGACTGGGCAAAGTACGAAGCTGTCATTTACAGCGGATTGGATGTTGTCTCGCCGGGAAAACAACGCCGTCCCATGCCTGAAGCGGTCAAGATGATCATCTGTGATTTTGATGGTGTTGTGACCGATAACCTTGTCCTTACCGACGAGAATGGAAAAGAGACCGTCGCTGCCTCGCGCAGTGACAGTATGCATATCAAAACCCTGCGCGAAAATGGGGTGGAAGTGATGATCCTCTCTTCGGAACCGAACCCGGTGGTGAAGGCGCGTGCGAAAAAGATGGGGGTGGAGGCAATTCATGGGGTGGGCTTGCAGGACAAAGGTCGTGTGATGCGCGAAGTCCTCGAGCAGAAAAAAGTTCGGGCGGAAGATGTCATCTATATTGGTAATGACCTGAATGACCTGCCTTGCTTTGAAGTGGCAGGTTGGTCTGTGGCTGTGGCAGATGCATATCCTGAAGTGATCCGCGCGGCTGATCATGTGTTGACGAAGGGCGGTGGGCGGGGGGCTATCCGTGAAATGTGTGAGATGGTATTGGCACGATTAAAGTAGAATTAAGCATTGCGACCCCATATTATGTGGCGCAGACTGCGTAAAAAATTAGGAGATCAAATGACTCGTGAAATAAAATTTGGAAACCGAATGATGGGTGATGGGCACCCCGCATATATTATTGCTGAGATCGGGCTCAACCATAACGGCGATCTTGATATCGCCAAGAAGATCATTGACGCTGCCGTGCATGCCGGGGCGGATGCAGTGAAATTCCAGAAGCGCACACCCGAAGTTTGTACCCCGCCTGAACAGCAGAAACAAATGCGTGAGACGCCCTGGGGCTACATTACCTATTTGGATTATCGTTATAAAGTGGAATTCAACGAAGAGCAATATCGCGAGATCGACCGCTATTGCAAAGAAAAAGGCATCGATTGGATGGTCTCCGTATGGGATGAACCCTCGGTGGATTTTATGGAGAAATTTGAAACTCCGGCTTATAAAGTTCCATCAGCATCATTAACAGACCATAACCTTCTCAAGTATGTGCGCCAAACCGGCAAACCGGTCATCATTTCCACGGGCATGTCCACCATGGAGCAAATCCATAAGGGTGTGAATGCTGTTGGTGAAGATAACCTTGTCATCATGCACTGCACCAGCACCTATCCTTGTGAGCCGGAAGAATTAAATCTCAGAATGATCGAAACCTTGCGCAAGGAATTTCCTAATAACCCGATCGGGTATTCTGGGCATGAAACCGGGCTTGTGCCTTCTGCGGTGGCAGTGGCGCTGGGCGCCTGCTCAGTGGAGCGCCACATCACTCTGGACCGCGCCATGTGGGGCAGTGACCATGCCGCCTCTGTGGAACCCGGTGGTTTTGAAAAGCTGGTCAAATACATTCGTGTGACCGAAGCCGGGCTCGGCGATGGCGTGAAGCGTGTGTATGAATCTGAAAAAGCTCCAATGAAGAAACTTCGCCGTGTAGGGAACGAATAAAGAATTTTGTAGGGGCGAGGGTACCTCGCCCCTACGCTTATTGAATTATGGGAATTAAACAAACACTCCGCCGCGCACTCCGTCCATATGGAAAGACCGCCCAAGCCATCTGGCGCTGGAAGCGGTTTTCTTTTAACGATGCTCCACCCATCTTTGCGAACTCAAAACCGAAGAGCGGTTCACATTTGCTGTTGCAGGTGATGAACGGCTTCACCCAGATCATGCCGTACAAATATGTGGATGCAGACCCGATCCGTACGATAAAAAAAGACGGCGGACGACGGACCGCAGACGATATTTTTACAGATTTAAGATCTGTGCCGAATGGAGTCATTAGCTGGGGTTATGTGGATGCCACGCCAGAAAACGCCTCTTTCCTGACCTCGGACGGGCGCATCAACTTTTTCATTTATCGTGACCCAAGAGATATGCTCGTCTCACAAGTCTTCTTTGCGACCGATATGCACGGAGAGCACGGCATGCACGATTACTACAACTCCCTGCCCGATTTTGAGGCGAGACTCAATGTTGCCGTTACCGGCATTGATCGTGACGGGCTGAAGATGGTCAGCGTCAAACAGCGCTACGAAGGCGTCTTCCAATGGTTGAAACAAAAGAATACGATGTGCATCCGCTTTGAAGATCTTATCAATAACCGCGATGCGACTCTTATGTCCATGCTGGATGAGGTGGAGAGTACAGGTTACAAGATCCCAACTCCGCGTGAAAAGGCATTGTCGACCTTGGTGGATGCCATTCAGCCGAAAAAGAGTCACACATTCCGCTCTGGCAAAACCGGCGGCTGGACACAGCATTTCAGCGAAGAAAACAAGAAATTATTCAAAGATGTGGCAGGAGATTTACTGGTGCAGTTGGGTTACGAGAAAGACAATAACTGGTAATTCAAAAAGACCGGAATATTCTGGTCAAAAAAAAAAAAAAAAAAAAAAAAAAAAAAAAAAAAAAAAAAAAAAAAAAAAAAAAAAAAAAAAAAAAAAAAAAAAAAATTTTTTTGTTCTTTTGCTCTCTGTTACAATTTACAAATCATGAAGGAATTCTTCACCCAACGCATTAAGCGCGGACTTGTCCGCAGACTTACTCTACTTAAAGTTGCTTCGGTTGCACGCGAGGTGGCTCGCAAAGAACCGAAAACTAACGGCGCACCCGTCGTCTTTTTTAAAGCCTCCACTGGCATTGATGACCTTTCCTGGAACAGCGGCTTTCATTTGTTGACTACATGGGCATTGCGCTTGCAAGGCATCCCTGTGGCGTATTTTGCTTGCAACTCAGGCTTGAGTAAATGTGTGCTGGGAACAAATCGCGATAATCCACAAAAGGAAATGCCTTGCAAATCCTGTGTTATGCAAAGCAAGGCGTTGTATGCGGGGGTGCAAGCAGGCAAGCAAGCCGGTACACAAGTAAATTGGTTTGACTTTCAAAGAGATTCTGAGATCGAGAATGCCATTCGAGATCTGGATATCAGTCACTTATCACGTTTCACTCATCAAGACCTTCCTCTTGGTGCGCTCTGCCTGCCCGGTCTGCGTTGGGTATTACGCATCCATCACTTGAACGATGACGAGAACACGCGCTATCTTTTGCGGGAATATATTTTGTCTGCCTGGAATGTGGCGCAGAAGTTCTCGGCTTTCCTCGATCAGACTCAGCCTCGGGCTGTAGTGGTTTTCAATGGGCAGTTCTTCCCCGAAGCGACAGCGCGGTATATCGCCCAAAAACGCGGACTGCGCGTCATCACCCATGAGGTGGGTTTGCAGCCTGCTACGGCGTACTTCACTGACGGCGAAGCAACGGCGTATCCTATTCATATCCCTGCTGATTTTGAATTGAGCGAGGCGCAAAATGCCAAACTCGATGCCTATCTTGCCAAACGCTTCCAAGGTGACTTTACGATGGCAGGCGTTAAATTTTGGGCGGAGATGAAAGGCTTGGACGAAGTCTTCTTGAAAAAGGCGGCTGGCTTTAAGCAGATCGTGCCTGTCTTTACCAACGTCATCTTTGATACCAGTCAACCGCACGCCAACACCGTATTTGAAGATATGTTCGACTGGCTTGATATGGCCCTGGAGATCGCCCGCGAGAACCGTGATACGTTGTTTGTCATCCGCGCACACCCCGACGAGACTCGGGTGAGAAAATCCAGCCGCGAAACGGTTGAGGGATGGGCAGCCAGCCGCGAGCTAGAGAAAGAGGCGAATATCGTCTTCGTGAGTCCGCGTGAGGCGTTGAGTTCCTATGAGTTGATTCAGAGATCCAAATTTGTGATGATCTACAATTCCACGATAGGTTTGGAAGCATCCATTATGGGGGCGGCCGTGTTATGTGCGGGCAAGGCGAGATTTACGCAGTACCCCACGGTTTTCTTTCCGCAAACGGTGGATGATGTTAGACGCAAGATGAAAGAGTTTTTGACGGCAGAACGTATTGACGTCCCCGCGGAGTTTAAACGCAATGCCCGTCAATTCTTGTATTTCCAATTATATAAAACATCGTTACCCTTTGGTGAGTTTTTAGAGCCTTCGGTGCGCGTGACGCAGACGAAGTTGAAATCGTTTGATTTGGACGAACTGGTGAAATCCGATTCTGTGAAAGTGATCCTGGAGGGGGTATTGAATGACGGGGATTTCTTGTTGAAAGAATAGAGGAAAACATGACCTATCAATTGATCCGCAATGGTACGTTGATCGACGGAACGGGCGCTACTCCGATGACGGATGCCGCCGTGCTTGTGAAGGATAACCGCATTCAGGCAGTGGGCAAGGCGAGCAGTATTCGCCTGCCAGATGCGCAGACGACGGAGATCGATGCCAAAGGCGGATTTATTTTGCCGGGGATGATCGATACACATGTGCATGTCATGTTGGAAGGTGTCAACATCGTGCGCGATATGATGACGCCCTTCTCGATGCGTTTCTATAATTCAGTGAAGTATTTGAAGAACACTATCGATGCTGGTATTACTAGTGTACGCGATGCGGGTGGCGCGGATGCTGGCACCAAGCAGGCGGTGGAGAGCGGCGTGATCCTCGGTCCGCGTTTGCAGATCAGCATTAGTGTGTTAACCACTACAGGCGGGCATGGCGATGGCTGGATGCTTTCTGGCATGGAATATGACCTGTTCATGGCTTACCCTGGTTTTCCCGAATGCCGCGTGGATGGCGTGGATGATTGCCGCCGCAAGGTGCGCGAAGTGCTGCGTGCCGGGGCAGATGTCATCAAGATCTGTTCGACTGGTGGTGTACTCAGCCCAACCGATCACCCGGAGTTCACACAATTCTCTCCTGAAGAGTTGGAAGTGATCGTGCGCGAAGCATCGTATCGGCGCGGCGTGAAGGTTATGTCGCATGCGCAGGGCGCAGAGGGCGTTAAGAATGCGATCCGTGCCGGGGTGCATTCCATTGAGCATGGAATTTTCCTGGATGATGAAGCCATTGACTTAATGCTCAAGCATGGCACCTATCTTGTGCCGACCTTGCTAGCTCCGCTGGCAGTCCTTGAAGCAGGTGAGAAGGGTGGTATGCCCGAGTATGGCATTCGTAAATCTCGTGAAGTGATCGAGATCCACAGCGATAGTATCGGACGCGCTCACAAGGCGGGTGTGCGCATTGCCATGGGCACCGATGCGGGTGTTATGCCGCATGGAACCAATCTGCGCGAACTGGGGCTAATGAACAAGATCGGTATGAACCCTATGGAAACCATCGTTTCTACAACGAAGACGGCGGCTGAATGTTTGGGCTGGAGTGATCAGGTTGGGACAATCGAGGCGGGTAAACTTGCCGATATTATTCTGCTGAAAACCGACCCATTGAAAGATATCCGTTCCTTGGAAAATGTGGATAATATTCCGCTGGTGATGAAAGACGGCAAGATTGTGAAAGATAAGCGCTAAGTATTTGACGCAAAAAAAGAGGAGCTCATAAGCTCCTCTTTTTTATTCCACTGCTATTTTTATAACGATCTTGCGGGCTGGCTTCGACTCGCCCAGCGCCATACTCGGCATGTGCGCATCTTCGGGGAAGAGCAGTACAAAATACCCGCTTCTCAATGCGATCTGCCCGCCTTCACCAAACAAAGGCAGGAAATCTTTTTCGGACAGGTATTCCCCTTGCTCCAGGTCATGGATATTGGCGTAGCCCATGCCTTCCGCACCTTGCACCACGTATTGCAGGTCAATGTAACGGCGATGTGCTTCCCACTTGCCTTCTGATTTTGGTTTGGTGGTGTATTCCTGAACCAACACATACATGCTGTTGTCAATTTCGTGCCTGCCAACAGGGAGTGTGTGGATATCGATCTGAGCGATATAGTCGAATGCCTGCTTGAATTTTGGGTGAAGCGGATAATAGAGAGCCGCATTTTCGATTCGGTCGATGATCATTTAGCTTTCCAAAGTAATGTATTTCTTGCGTGGGTTAACCCCAACCATGCCCTTGAACATCTCTTGAATGGACTTCATGTCCGCTTCCATGTCCTCGGTCAGGTGGAAGATATCTCCCACCCGCATGGCTTTGTTTTTGCCGTCCACTTTTGCAGTGACGATGGGCAGCTCTGCCCCTTTGGCGATGTGATAAAAGCCGCGCTTCCATTCTTTTACCCCGTGGCGGGTGCCTTCGGGGGCAATGGTCAGAATGAACTTGTCGCTTCGTTTGGAGGCGTCCACCATTTGTTCCACCAAGCCTGAAGATTTGGAACGATCTACAGGAATGCCGCCGCACCAGTAGAAGAACCATCCGAACGGGCTGCGGAACAACTCGGCTTTGCCCATATAGCGCACATCCGCTTTCAGGCGAAAGATCACTCCCAGAAACAGGAGAAAATCCCAATTTGAAGTATGAGGCGCGCCGATGATCAGATATTTAGGCAAGTTCGGCAACTTCCCTTCTACGCGCCAACCGGAAAGGCGCATCAAGGAATTGCTGATCAAACGCAGGATGGGGCTGATGATGGGGGTGTTGAAAATGGTTAGTTTCACTGGATTTTCCTCAACACATAAAACCCCAAAAAACCGTTTGAGTCGCGCATGGTGAAATTGTGGTTAAATATCTGCATGCTGAAATCGTTCCTTCGTTCTACAGTCTATCATACCGAAAAAGGGTTACAGCGCCTGCGTTTTGCCTCACAGTCGGTGAATATGCCTGTTTTGCTCGGTATTTCCTTCCCGAAAAGCGGCACACACCTGCTTGATCAGATTTTGCTTGGTTTCGCAAACGTTGCGCCGTATGCCAAACGTGTGCATTCGTTTTATGCCGAGTATGAGGGCGAAAGTGGAAAAAAACGTGAACCCGAAAAAGCTCTCGTATGGCTTGACTCGCTCCATCCACGTGATATTGCATCTGCGCATCTCTTCGCCCGACCTGAAGCCATTGCCCGCGTATGTACAGAAAAATTCGCGCCTTACTTCATCTTCCGCGACCCGCGTGACGTGGTCGTCTCGCATGTCTTCTATGTCACCGACATGGAAGCGCGTCATGTCCATCACGACTATTACCAATCCCTGCCCGATTTTGATTCTCGCCTTAAGGTCAGCATCCTTGGCAGACCTGATGCGAATGTCGAATTCTCAAATATCGCAGACCGTTTTGAACCCTACCTCGGCTGGCTCGATAAAAAAGAAGTGTTGACCATTCACTTCGAAGACCTGATCCACCACCGCGAGTCGACTCTCACCTCCATCATGGATCACCTCCTCAGCCGTGTCACGCTTCAAGCTCCCCGACAATTGATTCTCGACTCCCTCGAAACCTCCATTAACCCGAAAAAGTCCCCGACCTTCCGCTCCGGCAAGACCGGCGAATGGAAAAAACATTTCACCGAGGAACATAAAAAGATATTCAAAGAAGTAGCGGGTGATCTGTTAGTGAAGTTGGGGTATGAGAAAGATGGTAATTGGTAAGTATGGGAATCGGACTTCGGGAATCGGGTAGGAGGTTGTGATGAGTGTAAAGAGCCTTGAAACGCTTGAAGTATGGAAAAAAGCAAAAGAATTTTGCCTACGTAACTATCGTGAAGTTTTACCATTGCTCCCATCTGAAGAAAAATGGAATCTTAGTCAACAAATACGTCGATCTTCAAGCAGCATTCCTGCGAACATTGCAGAAGGCTATGGACGATTCTATTATCAGGAGATTATTCGGTTTTGTTATATTGCCCGTGGCTCACTGGAGGAGACCTTAAGTCATTTAGTCTTGTGTGCTGAGTTGAAATATCTTCCAAAACCCTTATTTGACTCATTGGAACAGGATGGGGAGAAGCTAACCCAGTTGATCAATGGATACATTGGCTACCTAAAACGCAGTAAACAAGGTCAAAATGAACCGGGTGCTAGCCATATAGCTCGTGAAGGGGAATCTCCATACATTACCGATCTTTCCGAAGACCACATTGGTATTGAATGACGATTCCCAATTCCCGAATCCCGATGCCCTGCTCTTTGGTCATCCGCGCTTATAACGAAGCCCAGCATCTTGGGCGTCTGCTTGAGGGCATCAAGCAACAAACCATAAAAGATGTAGAAATTATATTAGTTGATTCAGGCTCTACCGACTCAACCGTTTCCATCGCGGAAAATTACGGTGCGAAGATCGTCCACATTCCCTCAGCGGAGTTTACCTTTGGGCGTTCGCTCAACTTCGGGGTTAAGTCTGCGAGCCGCGAATTGATCGTCATCGCCAGTGCACATGTCTATCCCGTCTATCCTGATTGGCTGGAAACTTTACTTCGTCCATTTCAAGATGAGCAGGTTGCTCTGACTTACGGCAAGCAATGTGGGTACGAGGGTTCAAAATATTCCGAGCATCAGATCTTTCATCAATGGTATCCAGAGATAAGCAACCCCGACCAGGTCACTGCATTTTGTAACAATGCCAACTCCGCCATCCGCAAAAGCCTGTGGGACGTGCATCCCTACGACGAAACATTGACCGGGCTCGAAGACCTGGAATGGGGCAAATGGGTAAAGGGGCAGGGATATAAGATCACTTATGTCGCTGAAGCGGAGATCGTCCACATCCATAATGAAACACCTCATGGTGTTTACAATCGTTATCGTCGTGAAGCGATGGCGTTGCGAAGAATTTATCCTGAAACCAATTTCAACCTGTATGACTTTTTCCGTTTAACTTTCACCAATATTTTTAGTGACCTGTGGCATGCCGCCCGCGAAGGAGTATTGTTGAAAAGTTTTTCGTCCATCTTTTGGTTTCGTTTTGCTCAATTTCGCGGAACTTATATGGGGCATCGTGAGACGAGTTTGGTGACACCACAGCTAAGAGAAACCTTTTATTATGCGCGGGAAAGAAAGAAGATGGATGAAAGAAAACGGGATGTGGAACCGATCCAGTATGATGAGAAAAAATAAGGTGATTGTTTTCGATTCGGTATAATACCTAGGTCATGCCGCATTTTTCCAGAAAATCCAGCCGTTCGATCTTAACTTCACTTGGTTTCCTCGTTGTTGTTGGGGTCGCTCTGCTGATTTTATTTTTCCGACAGCCTTCCGAGGCTGGAAGCCAATTCTTATTTGGCTTATCTGCGGCTCGTTTGTTGAGCGGGGGCATATTCATCCTTTTGATCGCCGGTACCGCCTTTGCATTTTTCTATTTCCTATACCAATTCTGCCCCCATGTTGGAACGGGTACATGGATTTATCTCTTCTCCAAACAGGTTGTTTATTGTGCTGACCATCCTGTACGGATTTGTCCTGTTGACTGGCGCTGCCTGGTTGTTGACCTTGCTTCCAGTTGTAAAAGGAGCAGAGTGGATTCTGGGCGCACTTTCGCGCGTAAGCCATTTGGTCGCTTGGCTCTTTCTGGCGGGCATTCTACTGGGATCTTCACTCGCTTCTCTGTACAATGAATCTTACGGGCTTGATGATATTTTTACACCCTTCAAGCGCTCTCTTTGGTTTTGGATATTTCTTTGCATATATATGCTTTTGGTAACGTATTACCGTGTTGCGGCGTATGCGTCTTTTCTTAATGGGTTTGCAACCCCATTACTTGGGCTCGGATTGTTTTTCCTGATCTGGAGCTGGGTTGGCAGCACAGAAATGCAGATTCCAAACAAGGCGTCGGTGGAACGTTTCTTCCTCCTCGCCGGTATATTTTTGACGGTCTTCGTCCTGTACTGGCACCTTGCTGACTGGGTGGATTGGATCCATAAAAATCGCTTCGAATACTGGGACTCACTCGCTCATCAATTTGTGAATGGAAAGTTGTACCTGTTGGATGCATCCGCCGCGAATGTCACGATCCACGACCTGACCCTGCACAATGGGAAGTGGTACGTTCCCGTTCCGCCCCTGCCTGCCATTCTTCTTATGCCGATCATGTTGTTTGCCAACCCTGAGAAGATCTTCATGGGAGATGTATCCATGCTGATGGGCGCTTTGAATGCTGTCCTGGTCTATTTGATCCTGGAGCAGCTTATTATCCGGCGTTGGGTGGCATTCTCGCGGACTTCCCATTTTGTGCTTGTGGCTCTCTTTGCATTTGGCACGAATCATCTGTGGGTGAGCATTATGGGAGAGATCTGGTTTGTCAGTCAGGTTGTAACGGTGACCTTCCTTGCGCTGGCAGTTTGGGCTGCCCTCCGCGACGCATCCCCGTGGGTCATTGGAGCGTTTTTAGGAATAGCAATGCTGGCACGCCCAAACAGTTTGATGACCTGGCCGTTCGTCTTTGCCATTGCCATGCATATCCAAAAAGAGAATGGGACAGTGATCGACCTCAAGCATTTGCTGAAATGGTCTGTGCAATCTGCGGTTCCGGTTGGCTTGGCGATCATTGGGCTTTTGTCTTACAACTATCTGCGCTTTGAAGACTTTATGGATTTTGGGTATGTGACCATCAATGGTGCTCCTGGTATTGTGAATAATGCCCAACGTTATGGTATTTTTTCTTCGGTATATATTTTGCATAACCTGAATGTGATGTTCCTGTATCTGCCGCAAGTGCAACTGGGCAGCCCGTGGATCTTCGTCCCCTCGTTGGAAGGCATGAGCATTTTCCTTTCCACACCGGTGCTGGTTTATTTGTTACGCCGTTATGAGAACCGTTGGTGGATTTGGGGTGCATGGGCATCGATCTTCTTCGGCTTTGCATTACTGGTCATGTATCACAATACGGGCGCAGCTCAATTCGGTTATCGCTATATCTTGGATGTAATTCTTCCTATCATGGCTTTGATGTCCCTGACTCTTCAAAAAAGGCAGCCCTGGCATTACTATCTATTGTTGCTTTTGAGCATCCTCATCAATTTGTATGGGGCAGCCTGGTTCGTAAATGTTGGGTAAATTCAAGTCGAGTTTCGATATAATCAATTCATGTCTTCCCTTTCTCTAAAACCCGCCCACGAATACTCCACTTCCTTCCTTGCGGACCTGATGACCCGCAGTTTCGAAGCTTATTTTGTCCCCATCAATATTACCGACACAGTACTGCTGACCATGCTGCGCCGCGACGGTATAGACCTGACTGCCAGCCGGGTGTTGATGAAGGATGGTGAGCCAGTCGGTTTGGCGATGATCGCCCGCCGTGGTTGGACGAGCCGCCTCGCTGCGATGGGGATCACGGTCAATGCCCGTGGCAGCGGTGTGGGCACCTGGGCAATGGCGCAGCTTGTCGCAGAAGCCCGGGAACGTGGGGACAAGGAAATGCTGCTTGAGGTCATCGAGCAGAACACTGCCGGAGTCAAGTTGTACGAAAAGTCCGGTTTTAAGAAGATGCGCAGATTAGTGGGGTACAAACTCAATAATCCACAGGTGGATACCGCTGAAGAGATCGAAGAAATAGACATCCGTGAACTGGCACGCACCGTCACCTATCATGGTATGCAAGACCTCCCCTGGCAGCTTTCTGGCACGACCATTATGCAGCATACGCCGCCATCACGTGCTTTCCGCCTCAATGACGCTTACTGTCTCATCAGTAACCCCGATGTAATGGATGTGGCGATCCAATCGGTGCTGGTCAAGGCTCGGTCGCGTGGAGCAGGCTTGAGCGGCGTCCTGTTGCGCACCCTGTTCGCAAAATTTCCCGGCAAAGTCTGGCATGTCTCAGCCATTTATCCCGAAGAGATGGGTTTCATTTTTGAACATGTCGGCATGCAGCGCGAGTCGCTTTCGCAATGGCAGATGTCGCGAGCGTTGTAAAGCATTTTCAGTACATAGCCACTGAGGACACGAAAAAATCTCTGTTTGCTCGGTGGCCTCTGCGGTGAGATAAAATAAGCGCATGAAAATTGCCGCCCTTGTCCCCATGCGACATCATAGCCAGCGTGTGCCTGGCAAGAACTACCGCCCTCTTGCGGGCAAGCCTCTTTTTCAACATATTTTGGAAACCTTGCAAGCTGTGCCGGAGATCGATACCGTCATGGTGGATACCGACTCCGAGCCGGTGATGGATGGAGTGCGCCGCCTCTTCCCTGCTGTGAAGTTGATCCAACGCCCTGAGCATCTCCGTGCTGACGACATTCCCATGAACGATATTCTTCTGCATGATACCGCGCAGGTACAGGCAGATTTTTATTTGCAAACCCATAGCACCAATCCATTACTCAAAGCCGAAACCATCTCGCAAGGAATCAAGACCTTTCTTGGTGCCTACCCTAAATATGATTCCCTATTCTCTGTGACGCGTTTACAAACCCGCCTCTACTGGCAGGATGGGCACGCCATCAATCACAACCCGTTGGAATTGCTCCAAACGCAAGACCTCCCGCCAGTGTATGAAGAGAATTCCTGTGTTTATCTTTTTACCCGTGAAAACCTTGAACGCAAAAAACACCGCATTGGTGACAGCCCATTGATGTTCGAGATCGATGCGGATGAAGCCTGGGATATTGACGAAGAGCTGGATTTTGAGATCGCCGATTTCTTAATGAGGAAGAGAAGTTAAGCCGTCATTGCCTGTGCCGCCCTTGCACTGACGAGAAATTCTTATGCAAACCCTAAAAGATAAACTCACCCCCTTCTGGTTTGGTTCCCTGCTGATCGTGATCATCGCGGGGATCGCCTATCTGCCGCTCGTGAACCATCTCGGCTATCTCAACGACGACTGGTATCTAATGTACGATATGCAGGTCAAAGGACCCGGTTTTTTTAATGCGATCTTTGGCATAGACCGCCCCGGGCGGGCGTTGGCGATGATCCCGTTGTTCTCGTTGTTCGGGTTCAATCCACTTTGGTACCACCTGAGTGCCTTCCTTTTCCGCGCTTTTGGCGGCGTATTCGTTTTTTGGACAATGCGTATGCTATGGGGTGAGCGGCGTAATTTCTTTGCGTTGATCACCGGGCTCTTATTCACGGTATATCCCGGGTTCCTTTCGATGCCCAACGCCATTGATTATCAGTCGCATATCCTGGGCTTGTTCCTCGCTACTCTTTCTGTGGCATTGACCGTTAAAGCAGTGTTGACTGTCAGCCGTACTCAAAAGACGTTGCTGATCGCGGGGTCCATTCTTGCTGGCTGGGGCTACTTGAGTCAGATGGAATATTTCATCGGTATCGAGGCGCTCCGCTTTGGTGTGATCATGCTGCTGATGTGGCGCGCGTCAGGTGAGACCTTCAAAGAAAAAGCGCAGAAGATCGCTCGCACGAGTTTGCCATTTTTGCTCATCGCGGCGGGGTTCCTCGTCTGGCGTTTGTTCTTCTTTGAATCTGAGCGCAAGGCGACAGATGTGGGGGTGCAGGTTTCGCAGTTTTTCGCTTCGCCTGTTACTGGGTTATGGTGGCTGAATTATCTGATCCAGGATTTTTTTACGGTTACGCTTGCTGCATGGACTCTGCCCGTATATCAGTTGGCATTCACCATGCGATTAAAGGATATGGCGACGGCAATTGGCTGGTCGGCATTGGCTGTGGTGGTGCTGCTTTATGCTCTCCGCTGGGTGGAGGGTAAGGCGGCAGATGGTATTCCCGCCGGGGAAACTGAATCCAGTTCTGATACAGGTATGATGCGTGAGACTTTATTTATCAGCTTCCTTAGCATGGCTGGCGGGTTGATCCCTGTGATCCTCGTCAACCGTCATGTCACCCTGCCGGATTATTCGCGCTATACCTTGATCGCATCTATTGGTGCAGTGATGCTGCTGGCGCTGCTGGTCGAAGGTCTTGCACGGCGCAGTACCCAGACCACTGTGGTGGGGTTGCTGGTGGCAGTTGCGATCCTGACGCATTACGGTAATACCATTCGATCGGTATATGAAACCGAGGCAACGCGTAATTTTTGGTGGCAGGTGGCGTGGCGTGCGCCGCAGATAGAAGAAGGGGTGACGTTGATCGCTTTGTATCCGGGTAGCCCATTGAGTGAAGACTACTTCATTTGGAGCCCGGCGAACTTCATCTATTACCCTGAAAAGCAAAGTAACGATCCAGTGGTAGTGAAACTGCCTGCCGCCGTGTTGGATGGGAATACAGTCACGCAGATCACGACCAACGGCGGTGTGGAAACCCCGCTTCGGCGCGGCAACTATTTGGAACGAGACTTTGGCAATGTATTGGTGATGGTGCAGTCAAGTAGTGATAGTTGTGTGCGCTTCATCGATGGGAGATCGCCTGAGTTGAATTCGTACGATGATGGTCGTATCGTGATGGTTGCGCCGTATTCCAGATTGGATTCCGTCACAACCGATGGCGAAGCGCCTGTTGTGACGGAAGAGGTGTTTGGCACGGAGCCTGAACGTGGTTGGTGCTATTACTACCAGCAGGCAGACCTTGCCCGTCAACGTGGCGACTGGGAGTCCATCCCTGTTTTGTTGAACGAAGCTTTAGATAAAGGCTACTACCCAAACGATGGTTTGGAATGGATGCCGTTCATGCAAGCCTATGCCGTGCAAGGTGACGTGGAAGAGATCAAATCCATGCTGAAATTGGTGGCAGCGGATAAATACTTGCGGTTGCAGGTCTGTAATTCAATGAAGAGTTTGATGACGAGTGAAACTCTTGATGGGGATGTGACAGCATTGATCGAAAAGAATATTTGCAAATAAAGTATTAGAGGTATAGAGATGAAAGCTTTCTTTTCGCGATTGTTTAACGCGCCTTGGTATTCGATCGTTTTTGGTGCATACCCAATTTTGGCTTTGCTTTCTGTGAACAAAGGTCAGGTGGAGCCATCGGCTGTATTTCGACCTCTTTTGATTTCGTTATTGCTCAGCCTGGTTGTCTTTCTGGCAGCGCGGCTTGTGTTTCGTAAAACTCACAAAGCGGCTTTCTTTTCTGTTCTATTCCTTATTCTTTTCTTTACCTATGGGCATGTATATATGTATTTTGAAAAGAAATTCCCTGAAAACACGGCAGTTCACTGGTTGTGGTTGATATGGGTTGTTCTTTTGGTTCTTTCTATAGTGTGGGTTACACGCCCCAAGTTGACTTTTAAAGCAGCTGCTTCTTCCTTGAACGGCATGATCTTGGTTTTATTGGTCATGTCTGTAGCTCAATTGGATTTCAATACGGCTTCAGGAGATCCGCACCGCTTGGGAGCAAAAAATGCGCCAATACAAGAGGATCTGATCCTGCCGGAAAACCCGCCCGATGTATATTTTTTCCTGCTGGATTCATATACGCGTTCAGATCTGCTGGAGTCTGCATACGGATACGATAATAGTGACTTTGAAAATGCCTTGAAGGAACGCGGTTTTTATATTGCCAGTCAGAGCCAGTCGAACTATGTACGCACAGAGATTTCACTGGGGTCTTCACTAAATATGCAATACCTGCAAGGGTTAGACCCGGCATTTACACCGGAGTCGATCGGTCGTAAAGTGTTGTGGGATGCGCTAAAACACAATGCTGTACGTTACAACTTTGACACCCTCGGGTACGAGACGATCAACTTTGCATCCGGTTTTGCCTGGCTGGAGATCACCGACTCGGATAAATTTATAAGCCCACCGCCGATCTCTTCGGGAATGACCGAGTTTGAAGGCTTGTTCTTGCGCACAACCTGGGCGCGATATGCCGAAAAATGGGGCTGGATCGACTCAGATGTCATCATGGCGGCAGGGTATCGTGACCGTTTCAATACTGTTTTTGACAGCATGGACTCTATTTCAAAAATGCCCGAACCGAAATTTGTTTATGCTCATGTGATTTCGCCGCACCCACCCTTTGTGTTCGACCCTGAAGGGAACCCGACCAACCCGGCAGAATTTTGGAATGAGAAGCGTCAATATACCGGTAAGATGTATCAAAAAGGCTATTTGAATCAGTTGCCTTATCTCAACACTCGTATGCTTGAAGCCATCGATACCATCATGGCGAACTCTAAGACGCCGCCCATTATCATTATTCAGGGTGACCATGGTCCCTGGTTGCAGCCCAGGGGTAAAAACATGTGGAACTTTACAGCGGTATATATGCCCGGGCATGAAGATACCCTGTACCCAACCGTTACGCCGGTCAACTTGTTCCGTCTCGTCTTCAATAACTACTTTGGAGGCAAGTATGATATTCTCGAAGATGTAAGTTATTACTCGCCTGTTCCAAAACTCTATGAGTTCACTGAAATTCCCAATCCATTCGATGAAGGACATTGATCGATGAAATACACAGTTCTGCTCACGGCTCCTTACATGATCCCATTTATGGACCGTTTCAAACCTGTCTTTGACTCTTACAATATTGAGCTCATCATTCCCGAAGTGGAAGAACGCATGGAAGAGGAGGATATTCTCAAGTATGCCGGTCAGTTCGATGGCACGGTATGTGGTGATGACCGTTACACCGCGCGAGTGATCGAAGCATGTTTGCCGCGTTTGAAGGTCATCTCGAAATGGGGAACGGGAGTCGACTCGATCGACGCCGAGGCTTGTTTCCGCTTTGGGGTGAAGCTTGGGCGAACGCCGAATGCTTTTACCACTCCTGTGGCAGATACTGTGCTTGGCTATATGCTGGCGTTCGCACGGCGCGGCCCGTGGATGGATGCGGCGATGAAACGCGGTGAATGGAAGAAGATCCCGGGCAGGACGCTTAGTGAATGTACACTTGGCATCATTGGCGTGGGAAATATTGGTAAGGCGGTGACTCGCCGTGCAAAAGCCTTTGGCATGAAGGTCCTCGGTACAGATATTATTGATGTTGATCATGTCTTCGTTGGTGAGTCAGGGATCGAAATGACATCCCTCGAAACCTTGTTATCGAACTCGGATTTTGTGTCCGTCAACTGTGATCTGAATTCAACCTCTCATCACCTGATCAACGCCAGTACGTTATCTAAGATGAAGCCTACTGCGGTGCTGATCAATACGGCGCGCGGTCCCATTGTGGATGAAAAAGCCCTGGTTGCGGCACTCAGTTCCGGTCAGATCGGAGGCGCGGCGCTGGATGTTTTCGAGTTCGAGCCGCTGCCATTGGAAAGTCCGCTTTTAAAGATGGATAACGTCATGCTTGCGCCGCATAACTCCAATTCCAGCCCGACGGCGTGGGAACGCATTCATTGGAGTACGATCAAAAATCTGGTTGAGGGGTTGGGAATGCAAGAGAGGAAATGATGTCAAAGTTTCGGCTCGTACTACCTTATATTTTTTTATTCCTGTTGACGGCGCTTGCGCTTGACCTTGCCAATCCCTTTTTTGATAAGCCCGCCAGAGATGGCGGCTTTTTCCTATATGCGGGCAGTCAGATCGTAGACGGTAAGATTCCGTATAAAGACTTTTGGGATTCAAAAGGTCCCGGAATTTTTTATGTCAACGCATTGGGGTTGTTTCTGGGCGGCGGTTCGCGTTGGGGCGTTTGGCTTCTTGAGTTCGTTTGTATCTTTGGAATGCTCTCGCTTTTGTATTACACCCTTTCCAAACGCTGGGGTATGGGGGCGGCATTGTTCGGCACTGCTTTGGCAGGGTTTGGTCTGCGTGCCGTGCTGGGATACGGCAATTACACTGAGGAATTTGCGCTGCTATTCAACGCGGCAGGGCTTGCCATTTTTCTTTCAATGGTGGATGTGGAGCGGAATTATTGGAAGTACATCTGGGTCGGCGCGCTCTTTGGTTTGAGTTTCACGTTTCGCGCCAATAACATCGGCGGGTTCTTTGCGGTCCTTGGTGCGGTCTTTTTGTTCTATGTGTTCAAGCGGCATTATGTGGAAGCCTTACGCATCATCCTTGCCGCGTTGGCGGGCTTTGCCCTGCCGCTCATACTGTGGACGCTTTATTTCGCCATCCTTGGCAGTGCAGGTGAAATGATCTACGCTTCCATACTTTTTAACTTTTCATACTCTGCCGCAAAGGACCGCGAATGGCTAGATATGTTTGGCGGTTTTGGGCGCTACGGAATGGATTGGTATGGTTGGTTCGCTCTGGCTGCCTGGTTCATCCTGGTTTTACGTTTCCTGCTTAGCTTTGTGCAGCGAAAGGTTATGGTCTTTGAAGTATTCCTTCTGGTCTGGTTTCCGATCGAGATCGCGCTGAGCAACCTTTCGGGCAGGAATTTCACGCATTACTACATTAGTTGGGCTTTGGCGTTGGCGGTTTATTCTGCTTATGTGTTTGCAGAATTCTGGCAGGTGACCTTCAAGGTTTCTGCGATGGAAGGCTGGAGTGATGGATTGGGGGCAGTCATATCCGTCGCGTTGATCGTGATGCTCTTTGTGATCGCTCCCTCAGTGTGGGCACGGTACGTTCAAGCTCTAGGTACCGGCGGTGAATACATCGACCCGGTATCTGCTTATATCCGCGACAACAGCCAGCCTGAAGACCGCCTGTTGACATGGTACCCTGAAATGGGAGTCAACTTTATGGCTGGGCGGTCGTCGCCGGTAAAGTATGTGTATTACCCCCTCTTTCTGGAAGGTTCACTGACGAAAGAGATCGAAGACCATTATTTCGACGACCTGACCTCAACTCCCCCTGAACTGATCCTGGATTGCTCCCGTTCTGTGGATGCCATCCCCTCACTGGACCCTGCCACACGCGAAGAACAATATTCCATCGCAGGACTCAAGAAGAAGATGTACATCCAGCCGAAAATGGACGAAGTGTTCGAGTTTGTTGCTCAGAACTACCAACTTGAAAATACGATTGATGCCTGTCTGATCTTTCGACGTAGAGCAGATTGATTTTAAAGTACGCGGAATTTTGAAAATAAAAAGATCGGGTCAAAGACACAAGGCAGCCAAGAAGAAATGAGATTCTTTGCTCCTTGTGTCTGTGCGTTAGATTCTTCCGGGTGGACATGGAATTTCAAGCACAAAGCCGGATTTCGACGTAAAATTATCCCATGACTAGAACCGTTCTCATCACTGGCGCAGGCGGCGGAATTGGGCGTGCCTGCATTAACCACTTTTCAAACCATGGGTGGCGTGTAATTGGCGTGGATCGTTCTGATTTTGGAGATGATTTTCCAAAGAACGGTCGTTTCATCAAAGCAGATATTTCGCAACCAGACTCTGTTGAACAGATTTTTCAACAGGCAAAAGAATTTCATCCCGCCCTGGATGCATTGGTCAATAATGCTGCTGTACAAGTAGCCAAGCCATTGGTAGATACCACTGTGGAAGAATGGGATTCTGTGATGGCGTCGAATTTGCGCTCGGTGTTCTTGTTCGTTAAACTTGCACATCCTTTGCTCAAGGCGGGGAATGGCGGCGCCATTGTGAACGTCTCCTCCGTTCATGCTGTGCAGACTTCTGCGAACATTGCCGCCTATGCCGCCTCCAAGGGCGGATTGCTGGCGCTCACCCGTGCCATGGCGATCGAATTTGCGCCGGAGAATATCCGCGTCAATGCCATTCTGCCTGGAGCCGTGGATACACCCATGCTGCGGGCTGGTCTTGGGCGTGGACATGTCGGCTCTGGCGATGTGCAGGAACGCCTGGACAATCTCGCCCGCAAGACCGTTAATGGACGCGTGGGGACGCCTCAGGAGATCGCCAGCGCCATTTACTTCCTTGCAGATAACGAGCAATCCTCCTTCATGACTGGTCAAGCCATGATCGTGGATGGCGGCGCAACAGCGAGGCTCAGCACAGAATGAATATGAGAATGGCATCCATCGCACGCTATTTGATTTTGCTGACCTCGGCGGTTCTGACATTCTTCGGGCTGGGGACGATCCTGCGCATTGGCGGACGACCAGAAATGGTTGTCTGGTATGCCTTTTATGCCCTGATCATGTTCGTAGATGGTGCCATCCTTTTATTTGGCTTTTTTCAATTGAAAAAACAGAACAAAAAGATCTATTGGCTGACGTTCATTGTGCTCCTTTTCAATGTCATCATGCCTATCTTCGACCAGATCGGGATGATCGATATCCTCTTCATGCTTTTAAATCTGGCAAGTCTTCTTATTCTGTATTTTTCACGAAAAGCATTTCTCCCAGCACAAATTGAACAGTAAGGTAGCTAATGGATAAACTCAAAAAACGAACCCGCGAAACCTATCAGGCGCGCATACTTGTGGCGCGCATTATGTTCTATGTCAACTTTGCTTTATGGATCATTGTTGGTATTCTCTATGTTGCCAAGATGATTCAGGATCAAAATGGTCTCTCTGCCGCATTAGTGGGATTTTTCTTTTTGTTTTCAGCCATGACTCTCTTTATCGCTGCGCGCATGTTGGACCAACGTGAGAAATGGTCATACATTACCATCCTGGTTCTTACCATCTTAAATCTCCTGCTCACATTCACCGGCTATCCGGATTTTACTTACATTCTCGCCACCTTATTCGATATCATCATCCTTACCAACCTCATTCCGTTGAAACCCTTCTACGACATCGAAGCATGAAACAGACCATCAAACGCCTCATCCCATCCGCCATTTGGAATGCTGCCCGTTATACCAATGACGCCCTCCGCCGCCTGCCCGAATTGCCGGATGCCTACCTGCACCCCTGGCGGCGCGAGAGCCGCAAGCGTCTGGCTGCGTTCAAGAATATTCACAAAGGCAAACGCGCCTTTATCATTGGCAACGGTCCCTCACTCAAACAAACCGACCTCTCCAAATTAAAGAGCGAGATCACTTTTGGAATGAATCGCTTTTATGTGGCTTTCCCTGAGCTTGGTTTTCAAACTACTTACTTTGCTTCCATCAATAACCTTGTCATCGAACAGTTCGTCGAAGATATTTCTGCATTGAGCATGCCAAAATTCCTGTCGTGGCGGTCGCATTCTTTTTTTAACGACAAGACCTATAACGACACTACGAACTTCATCTACACCTCATACACAGGTCCAAAATTTTCGAGCGATGTCACCGGGCGTGTATGGGAAGGCGCCACGGTCACCACAGTTGCACTGCAGGTGGCGTTTCACATGGGCTTCGATCAGGTCATTCTCATCGGTGTAGATCATAACTTTGCCTCTAAAGGAGATGCGAACAAGACCATCACCTCCGAAGGCGATGACCCGAATCATTTTCTGCCTAATTATTTTGGCAAAGGTGTCAAATGGCAGCTGCCCGACCTGGATACTTCCGAAGTTGGGTACATTATGGCGCGTGAAGCCTATCGCCGGGCAGGGCGTGAGGTGATCGACGCCACTGTCGGCGGCAAACTGACGGTCTTCCCCAAAGTCGACTACAATTCTCTTTTCTGACCCGACTCAATGACTACTTCGCCTCTTTCCCCTGCCAGGATCTGGTCTGCCCTCTTCATCCTTCTTCTCGCCCTGGGCGGACTCTTGCGACTTCTGGATCTCACCGATCCTCCCCTTGATTTTCACACTTCTCGCCAGCTTCGCAACTCGCTTGTGGCACGCGAGATCTACTACAATGCGTTGCCCTCTGCTACCGATGAGCAGCGTCAGCTTGCGACTTCGTTCGCAAATGCTGTGGGTAAGTATGAGCCGCCAGTTATTGAAACCATAGTTGCTTACAGTTACTTCCTGACCGGCGGAGAGAACATCGCTGTTGCCCGCATATGGATGACCTTCTTCTGGCTTGCGGCGGGAGTTGCTCTTTTCGACCTGATGCGCCGTATCGCATCTCCCTGGGCGGCGTTGATCGCACTTGCTTATTATTTCGTACTGCCGTTCTCGGTGCAGGTCAGCCGCTCCTTTCAACCCGACCCATTGATGACCTCGGCATTTGTCATTGGTGTGTATTTCCTTTACCGCTGGAGTGAGGACAATTCCCCTCTTCTTTCAGGCGAGGGGTTGGGGGCGAGATCTACATGGAAGTGGGCTATTCTTGCCGCTGTATTTCTTGGTTTAGCCACCTTCGTAAAGATCGTGATCGCATTTATGGCAGGCGCTGCAGCTATTGCACTTGTGCTTTTCACTCTTGGCAGGGATTTCTGGAAGTCCAAACAGGTTTGGGCAATGGCTGCTATTATGGTTGTTCCGGCGCTGCTGTTCTATGTCTTCCTCAATCAGGGGCGTTCCACCGAATACTTCTTTGCCTGGACCTTGGCGCTGATGAAGCTCATCACCAGCACCGATTTTTATACCAAGTGGCTGGCTTTTCTCGGTACCCTTTTTGGCTTGACCATCGTATTTCTTGGCATTGCCGGTGCGCTCATTGCTCCATCACGGATGCGCTGGCTGCTTATTGGTTTGTGGATCGGCTACCTGCTATATGGGCTGACCCTGCCGTTCCAGATGTATACCCATAGCTATTACCATATTCAACTGATTCCGCTGATCGTGCTTGGGCTGGCTGTGGCGTTGAATCCGCTTACGGAGTATGTGGCAGGCATCGGCGGAGTCGGACGCGTGGGCTTCATCACCTTGGTAGTGGTTGTGATCGGATATCAAGCCTATGCGGCACGCTCTGTTCTGGTCGCTGAAGATTTTCAGCATGAGCCTGCATTTTGGAGTGAGGTTGGTGATGCCTTCCCGACCGACGCGCACGTGATCGCATTGACCCAGGATTATGGTTACCGTCTCATGATGTATGGTTGGCGCAAGGTGGACCTGTGGCCTCTTGCTACTGAATTGAGCGCCACCCGCAACCCCGATAAGGACAACGCCGCCCAATTCGACGAATTGACCGCAGGCATGGATTACTTCCTTGTTACCGCGTTTGGGCAATTGGACAAACAACCCGGCTTGAAAAAGATATTGGATACATATCCCATTGCCATTCAAGGGGATGGATATGTTCTTTACGACCTGCGGGCAAAATAGAACGTGTCTAAATAAAATGAGTTTGGTTTCCGTTATCACCCCTTCATACAATCAGGCTAAATATCTTGAGCAGACCATGCTCTCGGTGTTGGAGCAGGACTATCCATACATTGAATATCTCGTGATGGATGGCGCCTCCAACGATGGAAGCGTGGAGATCATAAAGAAGCATGCCGGGAAGTTAACGCACTGGGAGTCGGTCAAGGATAATGGACAGGCAGATGCGATCAACAAGGGGTTTGCCCGTGCAACAGGAGACATTATTGCCTGGCTGAACTCCGATGATTATTACCTGCCGGGAACCGTGCGCGCGGCGGTGAAGGTCTTTGAAGAACATCCCGAGGTGGTTCTTGTCTATGCGGATATGCTTGCTGTGGACGAGAACGGCGCGACCTTCAACACCCTGACGTATAAACAGCTTACTTTCGAAGACTTGCTTTGCTTTCAGATCATCGGTCAGCCCGCTGTTTTTATGCGCCGTTCTGCCTTACAAAGAACGCAAGGGCTTAATCCTACGTTTCACTTTTTACTGGACCATTTGCTTTGGATCCAGATCGCCAAGCACGGAAAGATCTTGCATGTGAATCAGACCTGGTCTGCTGCGCGTTACCATGCCGAGGCGAAGAACATTGCCAAAGCGTCCGAGTTTGGACGCGAAGCCTTTCGTATTTTGGAGACCATCGCACAGGACAAAGATCTCGCCAGAACACTTCTGACGATAGACCGCCGTGCGCACGCCTCTGCCTTTCGTGTGGATGCACGTTACCTGCTTGATGGCGGACTTCCTGCACAAGCCTTGAGGGCATGGTTTCGCGCGCTCGTGATTTACCCGCCGGTGGCATTGAAACGGATGAATATTTTTGTTTCGGCGATCTTGAATTTACTGGGGCTGGGGAAATTGCGTGAAGCAGCCTTGGCGCGCCGGAAAAAGAACCTAGCGGGTTAGATCTGCTTTTGGGGGATCGAACCGTTTTAATACCCACTCTTTATCGATAACTTGCAGAATGTGTTGAAGCGTTTTGGAATACTTTCTCTTTCCTTTGAGTTCCAATTGCTCCGAGAAAAAGGAATCAATCTCGATCTTGTCTTCTTCGAGATGGAGCCAGATCCAATCGTCGACCTGCCTGCCGAATTGGATCGACGGGTAAAACTTCATTAACCTGTCTAGGATGTCTTCGAATTTATCGCGTTTCAACTCGGCGAAGATTACGTATTCATCCTGGGTCATGGTCATCACTCCTTGAAGGCATCAGCCCGTTTCAGATGATTTTGTCAGCTTGTGTGAAAATTCTTGTGATACAACAGCACATATAAGCTTGATTTAGAATAGCATAAAAGATGCTTCGGCTCAACTCCCTTCAAATAAATCTACGTTACAATTACTTTTTCCACATGAGCGAACAACCCTCTTTTTTCTCCACCAAAGCCGTCCGAACTATTGCCCTGCTCGTTATTTTCACCCTGGGCATTGCGATTCGTCTCTATGACTTCACCGACCTGCCGCTTGATTTCCATTCCACCCGCCAGATGCTTTCAATGCTCAAAGCGCGCGGCATGTATTATGAAACCCGCACAGACGTCTCTTCTGAACAGCGCTCCTTTGCCATTCAACAATGGAAATTCCGCGCTTCGGTAGAGCCGGAATTTTTTGAGAAAATCGTCGCGTGGACATATCGTTTCACCGGCGAGCAGGTCTGGGTGGCGCGCCTGTATTCCTCCATGTTTTGGATCATTGGCGGCATTTTTCTCTATCTTCTGGCACGGCGCCTCACATCAGTTGACGGCGCTCTTGCTGCAACGGCGGTATATCTTTTCCTGCCGTATGCCGTCATTGCCAGCCGCAGTTTTCAACCCGACCCATTGATGACAATGTTCATTGTCATGTTCTTATGGGCGGTTTGGGAATGGTCTTCCCTTACTCCGTCCTTCGGATATCCCTCTTCCACCGAGCGAGGGGCAGGGATGTGGTCAGCCCTTCTGGCTGGTCTCTTTGGCGGGCTTGCCATTTTCATAAAATTCCCGGCGGCATTCTTCGTTGTTGGTGGAGGTTTGGGCGCGGTACTCAGCTACAGGTCCATGAAAGAGGCGCTCAAGGAGCCGCATATCTACCTCATGGCATTGATTGGCGTCCTGCCGGGCGCGGGGTATCTCATCTATGGCATCTTTGTAGCTGGCTATCTCGGTCAGCAATTCAGCGGGCGTTTCATCCCGACCCTTTTCCTCAGTCCATCTTATTACATTGGCTGGTTGAACATGTTGAATCTGGTCGCTGGCGGAATGGTGCTGATGCTTGCGTTGCTGGGTCTCTTTTTCTTTGATGATAAAAAACGCCGCTTCCTGTTCGGACTTTGGGTTGGGTACGCCCTCTTTGGGCTTTTCTTTAACTTCCACATCTCTACTCACGATTACTATTCCCTGCCGCTTATCCCCATCCTCGCGCTTTCCATTGCCCCACTAGCAGATTCTCTTCTTTCCAAACTTGCACAGTTGACCTCAACCAATCTGCTGCGCTTCTTTGCATTTTGTCTCCTGCTTTTGGGAGCTTGTGCGTCTCTTTGGAATACCCGCAACCAAATGAACGCCGTAGACTATCGCCCGCAAGCCGCAATGTGGGCGGAGATCCATACCCTGACCGATGGCTATAACATTGCGGGGCTTACGCAGGATTATGGCGCACGCATGGCGTATTGGGGCTGGCAGAACATCGGCTCCTGGCCCTCCTATGGTGACTTGTTATACAGTTCAGAACGCGGTGGCAATCAGAAATTCGAAGAACAGTTCAATGCGATCATCTCGAAGAAAGAATTGTTCATTGTGACAGACTTCAAAGATTTTGAACTCCAACCCTTCCTGCGTGAAAAACTAAAAACCTACCCTATCTTCGCCGAAGGGGATGGTTACGTGATCTACCAACTTCGATAATGGAACTGATACATGCTCTTGCGTAACGAAAAATATGAACCGGTCGTTCGTACCATCGTGTTAATATCCACCCTAACCATGTTGGCGGCAGTAAGTATGTATGCCTATCTGGGTTCCTTTTCCCGCTACATTGCTGACGATTACTGCGAAGCCGTACGAGTGACCACAGTCTCACCTTTCCAGGCAGTACTGGACCGTTACTCCGACGGTGCTTTTCGATCTGCAAACCGCTATTCCAACATTTTGTTCGTTGGGTTCAGTGAATATTTGGGGACCAATAGTATTCCGCTCACCATTGTTTTGATGACCGTTTTATGGCTGTTTGGGTTGAGTTGGCTGGTTCATGAAATTCGAAAGTTTGCCAAAGTGGAGTGGTCCTCACTCGTGGATATTTTCCTTGGCAGTACCATCACTTTCATGAGCTTTTTACAGGCACCCAATCTGTTCCAAACCGTATACTGGCGCTCTTCCATGATGACGCATTTTGCGCCGTTGGTGTTCGGTGCCTTGTTCTTTGCATTTCTAGTGCGGCAAGCTCGCCGCCCTGTGGATGAGTCCATCCCGCTTGTTGTGTATGGATCTATTTTTGTGACAGCCTTTGTGCTGGCTGGTTTTTCCGAACCGCCCGCAGCCACATTAGTCACGGTCTTTGCCTTGCTTCCCTTTTCGGTATGGAAATGGAATCGATCTCCCGTTCGTGCTCGTCTCCTTGCTCTAACTGGCTGTACCTTTGCAGGCGTTTTCACAGGGTTTCTAACCTTGCTTTTCTCACCGGCTGTCACAGATGTCGCCCGCGAAAAAACGCCTGATGTCGCCTTAATCTTAATTAACTCCTTCAAGTACGCATTCCTTTTCATGCGAGACTCTTTTTTCAGCCTGCCCCTGCCGCTTTTGATCTCTTTCCTGGTGCCGCTCTCTCTGGTATGGGTAATGAAACAGTCTGGTGGAGTGATGTTTTTCCCTGAAGAACGCCGCCGCCCGTTGTGGATGTTTCTCCTGCCTTTGCTCATCTGGCTTTTGATCGCTGCTGGTTTCTCTCCCAGTGTTTTTGGGCAGGGCTTCCCTGTGGAACGTATGCGTTTCCTTGCCCGTACCCTGATGATCGTGATGCTCGTCCTCGAAGGCATCTGGCTGGGACTCTGCCTGCCGGAATTCAAATTCAACCGTACAATTGGGGTGTGGGCTGCGCTGCTCTTGTTTGTAGTTGTCTCTGTCGCCTATCCTTTGCGGACGGCAGGTAGCCTTATACAGAAAAGCCTCCCGGAATATCGCGAGCGCGCTGAACTATGGGATATTCGCAATGCCTTTATCCATCGTCATATTGAGCAAGGTGAGATGGAGCTATTCATTCCCGGCTTTGGCGGCGTATATGGTGTGAAAGAGTTGGACGCCAACCCTGCACATTGGATCAATGCCTGTGCCGCGAATTTTTATCATGTTACGTCTATCCAATCTTTCTCAACGAAGAACCTCATGGAGGCACTAAGTGAGTGACTTAAATCCCATCCTCGTCACTGGCTCGCACCGCAGCGGTACCACCTGGGTTGGCAAAATGCTGGCTGCCGACGCAGACACCGCCTATATCAGTGAGCCGCTCAATGTCCTGCATCGCCCAGGCTTGTTCCGTGTGCCTGTTGCGAATTGGTACACCTATATCACAGACGAGAACGGAGCCGAATATCTACTCGCGTTCAACGAACTATTAAATTTTCAATATCACACCTGGCTCGAGATCGCCTCGCTTCGTTCCGTAAAAGATTTCCTGCGCATGGGACGAGACTTCCACGCTTTCTTTAATGGCAGCATGCACGGACAGCGCGCGCTCATCAAAGACCCGTTCGCGGTCTTTTCCACGCCCTGGTTCGCCAAACAATTAAATTGTCATGTGGTCATCACCGCCCGTCACCCTGGCGGTTTTGTCAGCAGCCTCAAACGCCTTGGCTGGAATTTCGATTTCAATAATTTCCTTAGCCAGCCGCTTTTTATGCGTGACCATTTGGAAGGTGACCGCGCCCAGATGGAGTCCATGCCAAAGGATGATATCGTTGGGCAAGCCGCCTTGTTGTGGAAGATCATCTATCGCTTCGTGCATGGGACCCGCAGCCAGTTCCCCCAATTTCAAATTGTGCGTCACGAAGACCTTTCCCGTGACCCCATTGGCGGCTACCAATCCTTATATCGATCATTGGGTTTGAATTTTACCGAACGTGTCAAAGACACCATTCAAAATTCCAGCAGCAGCGAGAATCCTGTCAGGCTGGCAAAGAACAAAACTCACTCTGTCAAACTTGACAGCCGTGCCAGCCTCGATAACTGGAAGAAGATACTTTCCCCCGAAGAGATAACCCGTGTGCGCAAGATCACCGAAGGTGTTTCTGAGACCTTCTATTCAGACGAGGAATGGAAATAGTAATTGCTTGACAGAGCTACCTGAATGAAACCAGCCTCTCTCCCTCTTGTTACCATCGTAACTCCATCCTTCAATCAAGCGGACTATCTTGAAGCGACGATTAAATCCGTCTTGGAACAGTCTTATCCGCACATCGAATACATCATCATGGACGGCGGCTCGACCGATGGCAGCGTGGATGTGATACAGAAATATGCCGGTAAATTGAGGTATTGGGAATCAGCCAAAGATAAAGGACAGACTGACGCGATCAACAAAGGGTTTAATCGTGCCAAAGGCGATATCCTCGCCTGGCTTAACTCAGATGATACCTATGCCAACCCCAATGCCATTGCCGATGCGGTGAATTTTCTTTTTGCGAATCCCGAGGTCGCCATGGTCTATGCCGATTGTGATTTCATCAATGAGCAGGGACAGGTCATCGGTAAGTTTGCTTCACGTCAGACCGACTATGCCAAACTGCGCACCGGCTACGTTCACATCCCGCAACAGACCATGTTCTTCCGCGCCAGATATTGGAAGGAATTGGGACCACTCGACCCTTCGTTCTATTTTGCGATGGACTACGACCTCTGGGTTCGCATCGCCAAGCATGCACCAATCCAATACCTACCTGGCAAGACCTGGGCAAATTTCCGCATTCATACTTCCAGCAAAACCAATGTCAACGATGAGCGCGGCTGGAAGGAAATGCTGCGCGTTCACTACCGCGACGGCGGCTCCTTCTTTTCCCCGATTGTGGCAAAATACTACCTGCGCAAAATCATCGGTCCGCTTTGGAAATGGCGGATAAAGAAATAGGTAGTAATTGGCAAGTAAGCAGATTGGTAAATTTTGTAAATCGCAATCGTAGATCAAAAATGAATCTTTTTTCTTCTCCCTCCCTCGACGATCTCATTCGCCTGCTCAAAGCCTGGCGCTTTTGGGTGCTGGGCGCCATGATAGGCTCAGCCATTGGTGCAGCATTCTATTTCATTGCCCCGCCGCCATATCGTGCCAAAGCCACGGTCAACGTGGACTTTAATTTTGAAGAAGCCTTCCCGACCAACACCGACCGTCAGGATTTTTACTATCTCGAACGTGAAGCCCGCAAACTGGTGGAACTGGCTTGGTCGGATGATGTGCTAAATGAATTAAATACCCCGGTCGAGGAACTGCGTGATGGGAAGTTGAGTCTCTCCCAGCCCGCCGAAGCAGGTTGGCATTTTTATGCAGACGATCAAAACCCGCAAAAAGCGGAAGAACTTGCTTCAGCATGGGCGAACGCCTTTGTTGAAAAGACTCAGTCTGAAATTCAATCAGGCAATCTGAACGAATTTATCAAACTCGAAGTGACCCAAACTGCCGATCTGCCCAAAGAGCGCAGCATTCCACTTGCTAATTATCTGCTAACAGGCGTCAGCGGGTTTTTACTGCTTTCAGTCTTCTTTGTGCTTTTCTTCAAACCGAAATGAAATCCTCTGAGTCTTCTGTATTCTCTGGGGTGAATTTACCCCGCCTGCTATGGGCGCTTGCCATGCTTACCTTGCCTGTCACCAGCTTCCGTTGGTTTCCTGGTTTGGGTGAAGGCGCACTTGTTCGTCCGTTGGCGTTGTATCCTCTGGCAGTGCTGTTCCCCTTGCTTTTTGTTCAAGCCTTGCGTAAAAAGATTCATCTTGCATGGGCGGGAGCATTTATTGCGTTGGGGGCATTCATTCTGTTTGTGGTTTTCTCTGCCAGCGTTGGTTCGCTTATCAATCCCATCTCCCTGCGTGGACAAACCTACGACGGGCGCACCATCCGCGCCTTGATCACGCTTCTTATTGGAATTGCCTTCTTCATTAGCGCTGTGTGGATGAACAAAAATGAAGAAGATTTTCGTTTTACCGTTAAATGGATTTTCGCAGGATTATGCCTTGATATTGCATGGAGCGGTCTACAGGCTGTCACGTTCTATACCGGCTTGCTCGAAAAAGAAATGGTCACCCATTGGCAGCTCGCCTTTTCCATGCGCGAACTTGTCCGCACGAATCGCATCTCTGGGCTTGCCTATGAACCGGCGTGGCTTGCCGGTCAAATTGCGACGACGTTCTTTCCCTTTCTATTTGCTGCTGTTTTGACGAAGTACCGCGTCACACGCCTTTCGTGGCTGGAGCCTGCGCTTCTGACATTAACAACATTGGTGCTTTTGGCTACCTACTCCCGCGGCGGCTTGCTTATCGTCCTTGGTACATCGGGCTTGATGATGTTGATCTTCGGTCGCGAAATCCTCCGCTCCATGTGGACTTGGTTCATCAGCGGCTTCCGCGGGCGCATCTCTGACCTTGCATTGCGTATTGGCATGGTTGCGGTGTTGGTTGGTATTGTGGCTGGTGCGGTCTTGTTCCTCGGGCAGAAGAATTACTTCCGCCGCTTGTGGGAGATCAACGCCGAGAGTTTGAGCGAATACATTGTGGATATCAACGCTGGGGCGCGCGGAGCGTACTCGGTTGGGGCGTTGGGAGCGTTTTCAGAATACCCGCTAACAGGCGTCGGTTTGGGAGGAAGCGGGTTTTACATCTATAAAAATCTGCCCGATTGGGCGCTGACCACCGTCCCAGAAATCGCGAAGCAGTTGAATCCATCGAATAAACTGTACCCGAACCCCAAGAATTTATATGTGCGTTTGCTTGCAGAAACGGGGTTGTTTGGCTTCGTTCTCTTTTTTGCATTTCTCTTCAATGTGCTTGGAGATATGCTCTCTCTGCTCAAACGGAGCGAACCTTGGGCACGCTTTGCGACGGTGGCTGGTGTATTTGCGTGGGTGGCTATCGCCCTGTATAATTTCACCCAGGATTCGCTTACCACCCCGAACATCTGGATCGTGCCGGGGATTTTGGTGGGGCTTGCTACATATCAATTGAACAAGGAAGTTTCATGATCGTTCTCTCTGTAGGAATGCCGCGCGCCGGGTCGGGCTGGCACTATAACCTCATTCACGACCTGATGAAAACCACGGGCTGTGCCGATGCGCAGGACATCCGTAAAAAATATGGGCTGCAAAAAATTCTCACCGAGGTGAATTGCAACATTGGTGTGCTTTCTCCGCGCCGTTTGGCAATGGTGACCGTGCCAGCCGTAATGGGTAATACCTTTGTGATCAAGGCGCATGCAGGTCCTTCACCCGCTTCGCAGTTGTTAGCTTCGACCGGCATGCTGCGCATTACCTATATCTACCGCGATCCGCGCGATGCCATGCTTTCTGCATTTGACTACGGTCAACGTGCATTGACCAAGGGACGTCCAAACGCTTTTTCACATCTTTCCGATTTTGAGAAAAGTGTGGATTTTATGATGGAATATGTCCATATTTGGGAGCGTTGGATGGGCGAGAAGAATGTACTGATCGCTCGTTACGAAGACCTTTTGACCAATTATGACGTTGAATCTGCCAAACTGGTGGAATACCTCAAGTTGGATGCCTCCAAAGCGGAAGTTCGTGCGGTGGTGGACCAATATCGTCCTGGGGCAAATGACGGGCAACAAGGGCTGCATTTCTTCAAGGGCAAGATCGGGCGCTTCCGTGATGCCTATACAAGTGAGCAGCAAGCTGTTTTAATTGAAAAACTCACCCCTTATTTAAAGAAGATGGGCTACGAAAAATAGCTCAGACCCGTGCTATAAGCAGGTGTAATCTGACTGTAACGTCAGGAACGTTGTTTAACGCCGGGTTTTTCGTTATGATTGGCTGGCTATGATGAAACGATTTGACACCCCCTACATGGCTGACTGGTTCGCCATATCATTACGCTGGGTTATGCTGGTTGGGCTGATTGTTTCACTTGGGCTTGGGCAGCAACTGGATCTAAGCTCCGCCTGGACCCTTGGGCTGCTGATCCTTTGGAACCTGACAATGACGGCATTGGCGGGTTTGAATATGCGTACCACCTATCACCGCCGCCTGAACATTGCAGTGGACTTGATCCTGACGGGGGCATTCTTTTGGGTACAAGGCGGTATTCGCGGACCCGCCTTTTGGGCGGGGCTTCTCCCTATTTTGACCGGTTCCATTTACTTTGAGATCGTTGGCGCGGTTATTGCAGCGCTGCTCTTTTCTGCACTCGTTGTTTATACCGGTTTCCGGCTGGATGGCAACCTTCAGTTATCCGCTGTGATCGCCGGGATCATGAGCGCGTTAGGGATTCTGTTTGGCATTCTTGGGCGACGCTTGATGACCCACATGCGTCAGAACCGCGCCTTATGGGTGGATGTGGAAGAAAAGAAACGTGCCATTCAGAACGAGCGCATGCGTGCCATTTATGAATTAACCTCAACCCTATCCTCCACCCTCAGCTATAAACGTGTGCTCGACTCCGCCCTTGATATGAGCGCGGCAGCGTTGAACCCGAATGTGGAAACAGAAAAGACAACCAGTGATCCGCTTGTGGGTGCAGTGATGCTGTTCAATGCGGGGAAGCTGCGCATTGGCTCTGCGCGCCGCTTTACCAATGCCGATATGCGCATTACCTTCGATGGCTCGGAAGGTGTACTAAAAAAGGCGCTGGACGAAGGCGAGCCGGTCAAATTTAAAGATATTGGTTACGATGCCGAACTGGGACGGGTGGTGGCGCTGCGCTCCTGTACCAGCGGATATGTCTTCCCTTTGCGCAGCGGATTCAACGTGTATGGTGTGCTCATTTTTGCACATCCAGAAGCAGAATATTTCACTACAGAGCGCACCAACCTGCTCGATATCATTGGGCGTCAGGCGGTCATTGCCATTCAAAATGCGCGTTTATATCAGGACTTGGTGGAAGAGAAAGAACGCCTTGCTGATGTGTATGAAGAAGCGCGTAAAAAATTGGCACGTGACCTGCACGACGGACCTACCCAGTCGGTGGCGGCGATGGCAATGCGCTTGAATATTTCAAGGCGTATGCTGGCAAAGAATCCGAGTGCTGCCGATGCTGAATTGGTAAAGCTGGAAGAACTGGCGCATCGCACCACCACAGAGATCCGTCACATGCTATTTACCCTGCGCCCGCTTATTCTTGAGTCGCAGGGGCTGGCGGCTGCCATTCAGTCGATGGCGGATAAAATGATGGAGACCTTCTCGCAACGCGTGGTAGTTGAGATCGACGAGCGCGCTTCTGAGCAGTTAGAGATGGGTAAGCAAGGTGTGATCTTTTACATCATCGAAGAAGCTGTTAATAATGCCCGCAAACATGCGGCTGCCGAAGCGATCACTGTACGGCTGCGGCAGGTGGAGCCGGGCATCGTGCTTTTGGAGATTGCTGATAATGGTGCCGGGTTTGATGTAAAAGCCATTACACAAAATTACGATAAACGCTCCAGCAGCAGCCTTGGAATGGTCAACCTGCGCGAGCGAGCCGAGTTGGTGAACGGGTTGCTCAATATCGACTCGAAGGTAGGCAAAGGCACGAATGTGCAGGTCTACATCCCGCTCACAGAAGATGCCGCCGATCGATTGCATAACGCCCGCCGAATGAAGGCATAGTCATGCCGCTTGCTCAGGGCATTCATTACACACTTCACTCGCAGAAAGATGCTTTAAGCCGCCGCCCGCCGTTGATATTAATTCACGGCGCGGGCGGCAGTTTTTTATCCTGGCATCCGTATCAAAGGCGGCTGGAAGGTGAGACCGTCTACACGCTCGATCTACCCGGTCATGCTTCCTCAGAAGGCGAGAGCAGGCAATTTGTTGGAGAATATGCCGCAGATGTTGCCGGGTTTATGGATGACCTTGCCATTGAGTCTGCTGTGATCGTTGGGCATTCCATGGGCAGCGGCATTGCGTTGACCCTGGCATTGGAGTACCCGCACAAGGTGCGGGCGTTGGCATTGCTGGGAGGGGGCGCAAAATTACGCGTGGCTCCCTTCATATTGACACTGGCAGGCAGTCCGGCAACATTTCCCGAGGCTGTAGAGCGGATCAACCGCGCCTGTTTCGGTTCACATACCTCCGATGAATTGCTAGGTCTCTCTAAAAAGAATATGTTGAATACAAGACCATCTGTCTTGCATAACGACCTGCTTGCCTGTGACCGTTTTGATGTGATAACGCGGCTCGCGAATATTCATGTGCCTGCCCTCATTCTTTGCGGTACCGAAGATGAAATGACCCCGCCGAGATCTTCACAGTATTTGAAGGATAATCTCCCTAATGCGCAGCTGCATTTTCTGGAAGCGACCGGACACATGCTCATGCTCGAACAACCTGAAACCGTTGTGAAATTACTGAAACAATTTTTGGATGAGATTCCGCCGCTTTCCTAGCTGGTCGTTGATTTTATCTAATAAACTTTTCCTGCATTGAAAAAGAGACAGTTATCTAAGACAACTGTCTCTTTCATTTTTACACTGAAAATAATTGCTTTAAGGTCGGCATTGCGGCTATAACCGCCAATGCCCGGTGACTGAGCCGATTCTTTTCGTCCATACTCAACTCAGACATGGTTCTGCCGAGGTCTGTCAGCAAAAAGATCGGGTCGTACCCGAAGCCGCCTGTGCCGCGTTCTTCGGGAATGATCTCACCATAACAATTGCCTTCGGCAAATTCCATGCTGCCATCTGGTACGGCGACTGCGATCGTGGCGTGGAAGTGTGCCTTCCATGGGCGCGGCCTGTCTTTGAGGTTTTCCAACAGAAAGGCGCGTCGATCTGCATCTTTAGCGCCGGGCTTGGGGGAATATCTGGCAGAGTACAAGCCTGGCGCGCCGCCAAGCGCCTCCACTTCGAGACCTGAATCATCTGCAAGGGAGATCAATCCGCTGGCTTGCGCGAAGGCACGGGCTTTCTTCCCGGCGTTTTCCTGATAGGTGCTTCCATCTTCTTCAACTTCGAGCTGTAAGTTGATCCCTGCCGGGGTGATGAATTCTATGCCGATTCCTGTCAGTAGTTCTTGAAGTTCCAGTACCTTGCCCTGATTGTTGGTTGCGATGAGAAGTTTTTTCATATGAGGCTTTTTAGGTCACGCGATTGCGTGACATCTCCGATCTTTGGTATCGTCAGGCTACGAACCTGATTTGTATTTGATTTTATTGACAGCCCATTCGGCATGATTTTTTATCAACGTTTCTTCGTCTTGTGCGGACTTTTCAAGAATAGGGATGTCTTTCGCGCTTGCCCGATTACCGGCCGCAACGGCAAGATTGCGCAAATATCCGCGGCGCTTGGCGCGTTGAATGGGCGAACGTTTGAAGCGTTGGTTGAATGCCGAGGGTGTCAGAGTCAGGTCATCGGTCAGGATGGGAAGCGGAATGGATGGCGTAAGGGCGGGGTCCGTTGGCAGCGAGAATCGATTCCACGGGCAGGCCTGCTGACAGATGTCGCATCCAAAGATCCAGGTCTGGAGTTGTGGACGCAGGTCTGCGGGGATCTCGCCTTTGTTTTCGATCGTGAGGTAGGAGATACAGCGGCGCGCATCTATGGTTCGATCTGGGAGGATGCATTGAGTTGGGCAGGCGTCGAGGCAGCGTGTGCAGGTTCCACAATGGTCAGTGGTGAAAGGTTCATCCGGTTCAAGCTCAATGCCGAGTAGGATCTCTGCCAACAGGAAGGTTGACCCTGCTTGCGGGTTGATGAGCATGGAATTTTTCCCGACCCAGCCCAACCCGGCGCGTTGAGCCAGTTCGCGCTCGAGAATGGGACCCGTATCGGTGTAGCAGCGGTTTGGGACCGATTGCCCGACCTGTTCTTCGATGAATTGGACGATCTCGTTCAAGCGCGGCGGAATGACATCATGATAGTCATTACCCAATGCATAACCTGCGATCTTGAATTCATCATTCTTCATTTCGCTTTTTATGTTCGTATACGGCAACGCCAGAACGAGAATGGATTTGCATTCGGGGAGGATCAGCTTTGGGTCGGCACGGCGGGAGCGGTTGCGATCTGAAGCGAGGTAGTCCATGGCGGCGTGATGATGCGCGTCTAACCATGTTTGGAACATATCGAAGTGTGCAGGTGCTTCAGAAGAAGTAACGCCAGCCAGGACGAATCCCAGCTGGCGCGCTTTTTCTTTTATTGCTTGAGTGAGCCCGGTCAACTTATTGAACGACAATGACCACGGTGAGGATGAAGTCTTTTGAGCCAAAGGGAATGCCCTTGGAATTCACCATTTGCCAATAGCCCTTATATTCGCCCGGTGTGGTGGGGGCTTTGAACTGGACGGAGACGTCTATTTCCTGCCCGGGAGCAACGAGACCGGTGAGCGGAATGGGCTGGGCACTCATCCGTTCGTTGGGGGGAGAGCCGTAGGAGTAAATGGCTTTGTAGTCGGTATCCCATGTGCAGATACCAGTATTCTTGATCTTCCAGGTTTTTACAAAGTCCTGACCCGGGGTCATGGGAGTGCCATCGGGGATGGTCACGTCGAGCGTGGCAATGTCAAAGGAGTAGTCATCGCACAGGGCGTCGGGAGTGAGCGCTGCGATGGTCGGGTCAATGGTCGCAAGGGAAATCGTGGTTTCCGTGGGTAGCGGCTCAACGGTGGGTGTTTCGGTGGGCAGCGGTTGCGGGGTTGGGGTGAAGAATGCCGCCGTCAACGTGAATTCCGCTATGACTGTGCTTGCCGCCGAGGTGCGAATGGCATTAACATCCGGTGTGGGTACGATGGGGGTTGCGGGTGCGCATGCGGAGAGTATTGTGACCAGCAGAAGGATGGGGAATATTTTTTTCATAATTTCCTGCTTTTATATTTTTTTTATTCTCTTACTGAGATGATCCTGACCCACACTAGTGAGCCAAAATATTGTCCGGCGTCATCTTTGAGTTTAAAGTACCAGGTGTAATCGCCAGGGTCTTTGGGCGCCCTCATTGGAACGGAAAAGGTTCCGGTTGCGCCTGGCTTTACGAATGGACCTGTCTTGGGGATGATATAGTCTTTCTTGGGAAGTACATATATGGGACCTGTGGAGAATTCGGCAACGAAGGCAAAGGTATAGCCTTCGTCCCAGGCGCAGGTTCCAGTATTGATGAAATCCCAGCTTTTGGTGAAGTCTGTATTGAAAAGAATGGTCTTTCCATCATAAGGCTGTGATTCGCTGACGAGGTAGCCGTTACTACAGCCGTTCTGCGTGGTAACTGTGCTATACGAGCCAACCGTGGCAGTGAACGAAAGCCCACCAGCTTGCGGAGTTAACCCTGGTTGCTGGGTATTAAAGGTAAAGGGCGTGTTCGTGGGAATGCCGAACGCATCACTTGTGGGGATCGCGGGCAGTGTATTGGTGGGTGCGATCGTATTGGTGGGAATTGGGGTAGGGGGAATCGCAGCAGCCGTTTGTGTGGAATTTTGGGCGGCTTGGGTCAGCACACTCCCAAATGCCTGAGTCTGAATCGCACCAACATCCTGAGTGGGCGGCGGCGGAGTTAATCCTATGTTACAGGCACTCAAGAGCATTGCTGCAAGGATGAGTCCCGCCAACCGGCGAAACGTACGAAAATTCATGGTGAAACCTCCGAAAATGGTTAACTTTATTATAACGCACCCAGGAAGGGGTTTTATAAGCAGACTGCGCAGGTGTCTGGCTTATAAACAAAAAAAGGAATCACCACAGAGAACACGGAGGATGATTTTTTACATTCTTTCCGTGTTCTCTGTGGTGAAAAAATCTCTTACGGAGTGGGGGTATTGGTCGGTGTGGATGTAGAGGTAGCGGTGGGTGTAAATGTTGGCGTAAGCGTTTGTGTTGAAGTTAGAGTTATGGTGGGTGTGAAGGTTGCAGTGAAGGTCGGGGTGTTCGTGGCAGTGGGAGCCACGCCTTGGCGCACAATATGAGGATTTAACCAAATGGCAAGATCCTGGTTGTTTCCGCCATTCGCGCTGACCACCAGAATGAATTTGACCGTTTGCCCCGTCAGAGCGCCAAGGTCAAGGTCAACCGGATAATATTTCCCTTCGTATACTTCTGCCCAACTGGCAAAAGTATTTACCACGCCGTTGTTCAAGTAGTCGAGGCGGAAGATCACATTGCATTTCACTGCATCACGCTGACAATTGATGATGGTACGGAAGCGGTCGCCGCCTTGCACTGTGAATGCTGGGAACTGCCCGCTGATGATGCCGTTGTTCTTATCGGGCGGCACCGCCAGCAAACCAAATTCATCTTCAATAGAACCATCTTCCATTCTAGGGTTGTTTAAACGCAGGATATATCCGTTCGCATCGCCTTCTGTTCCGGGGCAAGGCAGGGTGGCACTGCCGTTTGACCAATCTGCCTTGCAGTAATTGTCTGCGAAGTTGTAGGCAACGAACGAGGGACCTGTTACGCGGATATCCACCCAGAAAGCGGTATCTGCCTGATCGCCGATACCAAACAGTGTTCCCGAAGCGTTGCGGATCTTCCAATAGCCGCGGTATTTTCCGTCGTTGCCAGGTGAGATCATCGTGACGGGGATCTCAATGTATTGCCCCGGCGCCACACTACCCGGCATGGGGACGGAGACAGGCGCGCTCATGCCGTCGCCGCTGGAGAAGACGACGGCATATGAAGTAGACCAGGTGCAAGTGCCCACATTGCGGATGCGCCATACTTTGACGAAAGTAGTGTTACGTGGGACGATGCTGCCATCGGGGTAGGTCACATCAGCGAGGAACAGTGCCGCATCACACTTGGACGTGGAACTGGGCGGCTGCACCACAGGCTGATTCGTCGCTGTAGGCGAGCCTGCCAGAGTCACGGTCGGTTGGGGCAAGCCTGGGGTGACGGTACCCGCTGCCGCCTGAGTCTGAGCCGAAGCGGTGTAGAGTCCGTTCAGGGTGGCAAAGGGATCAGGCGTCGCCGAGCTTGAAGGCAGGTTACAGGCGAGTTGAACAGTCAATAGAATGATAACCAGAATGAGTAGGGGTGAGTATCTACGAGACATGCTTCCTCCGTTTCTTTTCAATCATTAAAGACGCTCGACCTGTCCGCGAGGTTCCCAATAAAAAGAAGCCGGTGTAACCCGGCTTCTTTTTATATGGTTAGGGGCAGTAGAATTCGAAGGGGATCAAGGGGTATTCTCTATAGAAAGGTTCAAGGATAACAACCTGCATCCAACGGTTGCTGTTTTGTGATGCGGCGCGTCCTAATTTCCAGACATGGTCGGTATCTACTAACTTCCCAGCTTCCTTCATTGTGACTGTTCTCTTATAATCGTTGTTACCATCTTGTTGGCGGACTTGGTATGTGAATTTCAGCGGACCGTTGGTGGTGATGGTAATAATGGAAGTGTAAACCATGTTCGCAGGTTGACAACCATAATCGGGTTCGCGGTCGATCTCCATGGTTACATCCACAATGTCATAGGCGATGGCGGTGGTGGTGGTGAGATTGGCAACTTCGATATCGGTGTAGAAGGCTGCCTGATAGACACCAACGCCAAAGTTGATGCCATCTGGAGTTTGTAATTTCCATTCGGAGTGAAATTTCCCTGCGGTGGCGGGGGCTGTTAAGACCAGTGAAATAGGCACAGTTTGTCCGGGTCCTGTAACTTGGGGGAGTTGATAGACATAGCCACCGCCAAGAATATCACCTGACCAGAAAACGATCTTGTAGGTGGTATCCCAAACGCAGGTGCTGGTATTGGTGATATACCAGGTCTTGGTGAATTGAACACCAGGTTTGAATATCTTGCCATCCACCACGGTTTCGTCTTGCAGGCTGGCTTTGGCGCATTCGACCTTGCCTGTGGTCACGCCTGTAGTGGGAGAGACCAGCGGGATCGGAGAGCCAAGAGTGGGCATGGCGAATGGTGTCTTGGTCGGAACGAGGGTTTCAGCTGGGGTTTCGGTGACAGGGGCTTCGCTCGGCGCCTGGGCTGCCACTGTTTCTGCCACGGAGGTTTGAATGATCGCCTGATTTTCCTCTTCGCTGCCGCCGCAGGCGGTAATGAGCGCTGCAACGATAAAGGTCAGGGTGAGCAGGGTTTGTAGTTTAGTTTTGAGCATTTTTTTCCTTTCGTATTTCGTAGAAAATTATACTGTTAAATGACAACGCCCGCATTTGCGGGCGTTGTTGGATTAATGCTTTATTATTTTATTGATACGTCACAATTAGCTTCACAGTCCCAAAACGGACGGCATCTGCAACACCGTTGCCATTCGGATTAGGTGATTTAAACTGCAGACGCAGTTGCAATCTCGATGTGCCCACTGCGCTTTGAACCAAAGTTTTCATATCAGCACTTTCAAATTGGGAACTGAGTTCACCGGCACCGCACCAGCGGATGTATGCACCGGTTGGGTCGCCTGAAGCAACATAGTCACCTGCATCCATAGCACCAAAGTTTTGAGCATAAGCTCGCAAACACCCGTCTGCAAGGCTGAATGGGGTACCAAGCATGTCATAGCTGCTGAAATCTACAACTACTTTTGTAATCGTGGCACCTGATGGGATCAGGGACATGTCGAAACTTACGAAAGCCTGTAAGCCTTCATTTGAACTGCTATCACCTACATTTGGATTTCCGTTGGTGGTTCCAGTGGATGTTACGTGTCCATCTTCGCCACTCAGAGTCGTTAGAATGACCTGAGCAATGGCGGGTGGAAGTGCGGGGAGTGTGTTTGTGGCTGTGGCAGTAGCAGGCGCCTGGACTTTGATGTCTACATAGAAGGCTCTACCCTGATAGCCATTCAGAACGGGTACCAACACATTGTTATTTGAGACAATGCGCCAATAACCACGGTAATTTCCGGCTGTATTGGGGGCGGTGAGGTTTACCTCCAGGTCAATTTCCTGCCCTGGGTTAACAGCACCGATCGGCTGAGATGCAGGTCCGCTCATGACATCGCCGCTATCAAAGACGAGGGTGTAGCCATTCCAGGCACAAGTGCCGGTGTTTTTGATCCGCCACTTTTTGGTGAAAGCCTGCCCCTGTGACATGACTGTCCCATCGGGGATGGTCACATCTGTGACGAATTGCGCTTGCGGACATACAGGCGTGGCGGTAAATGCTGGTGTATTCGTGCTGGTGAGTGAAGGGGTTGATGTGCTGGTTGCAGGCAACCCGCTCCCCACAGGAGTAAAGGTGGGGGTGGCGCTGATATTTATCAAGGCAGCCACTGTTTGCGCAGCAAAGGTTGCATTGGCTTCTGCACCTTGCGGGTCGTTAGAGGGCAGGTTGCAGGCACTCAAGAATAGGATGCAAACGATGAATAAGTGGAATTGGCGTGTTAATTTTCTCATGATTCTCCTCTTTAATTAAAAATATTTTACCGCAAGAAAGGGGACGGGTTATCCATCTTAATTCCCAAACAAAAACAGGAGTTGGGAAACTCCTGTTTTTGTAGTATCAATCGAAATGGAGAAAGAAGCGCTTATTTCTCGTAAGGCTGCCCATCCGCTGCGGGCGGGATGGCACGCCCGACCACACCAGTCAGGATGATCATGGTCACGATATACGGAGCCATGAGTAAAAACTCCGAGGGGATCGGGACGCGCAGGATCTGCAATTTCACCTGCAGAGAATCTGCGAAGCCGAAGATGAGCGAAGAGGTGTATGCGCCGATCGGATTCCAATTCCCGAAGATCATGGCGGCAAGCCCAATGAAGCCTTTCCCGGCTGTCATGGCTTCGTCAAAGCGCCCAACGGAGCCAATGGTGAAATAGGCGCCGCCCAGCCCGGCGATCATACCGCCTGCAATCACATTGACATAGCGAGTCAGATACACGTTAATGCCCAGTGTGTCTGCTGCCTTGGGGTGCTCGCCAACCGCACGGGTGCGCAAGCCCCAGGGGGTGTAATACATAACAATGTGCATGACGACGACCAAAATGATCGCCAGGTAAACGATCAGGTTGTTTTCGAAAAAGACCGGTCCCAACACGGGGATCTTTGCAAACAGTGGAATGGAGATGATGGGGAATGTGCCAGAGTTATTCAGTAGGTCACCTGCGCTTTGCATGAAGCGTGAACTGATGAATGCCGTGGCTCCTGCGCCGAAAATGTTGATGGCGACACTGCTTACAGTTTGGTCTACTTTAAAGCGGATGACAAGGTAGGCATGCAAGGCAGCGACCAGTCCTCCCACTAAAATAGCGGCGAATAACCCCACGTATAAGTTATGACTTACAGTGGCGGTGATGACTGCGATCTGTGCCGCGATCAGCATGATGCCTTCGATACCGATGTTGATGACTGCTGAACGTTCGCTGATCACACCGCACAACGCTGCCAGAGCAATAGGGGTGGCGCGAACCAGTGAACTGCTCAACATGCCCGTTAAGTTAAAGGATTTATCCTGTGCTGCCCACATGAGGAAGGCGAATACAAATGTGAAAGCCAGAATGCCAATTAATGTTCCAGTGGAACGTACACCGCGTGCCAATTGATACGCCCCGGCAAAAACTGAAATTGCTGACATCAGGTAAATCATGGGTTGTGCGGGAACGACAAAATCCGGCACAGTTATCGCTTGTGAATTGGAAAGGTTTAATCCAAACGTAGTTTGAACGCCGCTCTGGGTATTCAAACCGAATAGTAGATAAATGATCAGACCTGCCACGAGCAGCGTACTCCCGTAGGAAATGCGTTTGCGTTTGTCTGCCACCAGATTGGGTTCAATATTTGTGTTTGCCATACCAGCCTCGTTTATTTGCCCCAGCCGCGGGTCAATACCGTGCCTTCAACTTTAAGAGAGCGGATTCGGTACAACCAGCGGATAATATCTGGCGCGGCGATAAAGACGATCACCATGCCTTGAATGATCGAGATAATATCGATGGGAATTCCAGCCATGGATTGCATATCCGTTGCGCCGCTGCGGAGGAAACCGAACAGGAGCGCCGCCAATACAACCCCAGCTGGGTGACTTCTGCCAAGCAGAGCAAGCGCGATCGCATCGAACCCGTACCCGGCAGAAAAACCCTGCCCCACCCAGTGGTCAACGCCGAGAACTTGCGAAGCTCCTGCCAGACCGGCAAGTCCGCCTGCAAGGAACATGACTAGTACGAAATTGCGGATGATGTTCATGCCTGCATACTTGGCAGCATCCGGGTTGGCACCCACCGAACGGATCTCAAACCCGATCGTGGTCTTGAATAGGAGCCAATAGACCAGATACGCCACCAGTAAAGCTATGAAGAAGCCGAGGTTGAAGCGCAAGGGCGAAGCAAAGAAACGCGGCAATTCTGCGCTGGCTTCAATATTTGGCGTTACCGGGCGAAACCCTGAAGATTGCATTGGACCGCTGAGCAGCCAGTCGCTCAAACGGAAGGCGATCCAGTTCATCATGATGGTGTTGACCACTTCATGCGCGCCGAAGCGGGCTTTTAGATAGCCGGGGATCATGCCCCAGATCGCGCCGCCTAACGCACCGCCTAAAATGGCAAGCGGCAAATGGATGATCATCGGCAGTCCCTTAAGGCTGTAGCCAACAAAGGCTGAAGCCAGTGCGCCGATGAAGAACTGCCCCTCTGCTCCGATGTTAAAGAGACCGCAACGGAAGCCCAACGCCACCGACAGACCGGCGAAAATATACGGAGTGGCAGTGACAAGACTTTCAGTGAAGGGATAAATGGCTTTCAGTAAAGCCTCGGTATCACCAGTGGCAAAGTAGGATTGAAAGCCTGCAATATAATCAGCGGGTGTGCCGAAGGAACCGGCAAAGAGTGCACCGTATGCAACGAAGGGATTTTCACCACTGGCAACGATCACGATCGCGCCAACGATCAATCCTGTTAGAACGGCGAGCACAGGGATCAACAATTCCTGTGCGAGCGCGTTGCGTTTGTTTTCTTTTTTCCCGGCGTCTGGGGCGGGAGCGGCTGTAGTACTCACAGATACAACTCCTAATTCTTATTCGAGGTTTCGGAGGGGTGAACGCCCGCCATCAGCAAGCCAAGTTGTTCTTTGCTTGCCTTGTTCGCATCAACGATTGCCATGATCTGTCCCTTGTACATCACTGCAATGCGATCGGAGAGAGCGAGAATCTCATCCAACTCGGAGGAGACCAACAGGACCCCGGCACCCTCGTCGCGTTTTTTGATGATCTGGGAGTGGATGTACTCGATCGAACCTACATCCAGACCACGGGTCGGTTGCGAGGCGATCAGCAATTCGATCGGGCGCGAGAACTCGCGAGCCACGATCACTTTTTGCTGGTTGCCGCCTGAAAGCGTTCCCGCATTGACGTAAATGTTCGGCGTGCGCACATCGTATTGCTTCACCAATTCTTCGGCGTTGCTAAAGATGGACTTTTTCTGAAGGGAGACTCCCTTGGCAAAAGGTGGCTTGTAATAGGTGCACAACATCATATTGTCGTGAATGGGGAAAGAAAGGATTAAACCATGGCGCTGGCGGTCTTCAGGGATATGCGCCACACCGCGCTCTAGAATATTGCGCGGCGTTGTGTTATGGATGGGCTCATCCAGCAGACGGATGGTACCCGTATCGAGCGGCAAAAGTCCGGTAAGGGCATATACCAACTCGGTTTGACCATTTCCCTGCACCCCGGCAATGCCGAGAACTTCACCTTTGCGTACATCGAACGAAACTCCCTGAACCGTCATGTGCTGGCGTTCGTCGCGGACATGGAGATCTTCCACAACGATCACGGGGGCACCCGGCTCGGAGAGCTTTTTCTCCACGACCAGGTTCACGTCACGTCCCACCATCATGGTGGCGAGGATCTCGGAGGTGGCTTCTTTCGGGTCGATTGAGCCAACAACGGTTCCAAGCCGCAGGACAGTGATGTCATCGGCGACGGCTAAAACTTCTTTTAACTTGTGTGTAATAAAAATGATGGATTTGCCCGCTTTGATGAGCGTATCAATGATCTTGAACAAGCCTTCCACTTCCTGCGGGGTGAGCACAGCCGTCGGCTCGTCAAGAATGAGGATATCGGCATGGCGGTAGAGAACCTTGATGATCTCCACGCGCTGTTGAATACCCACCGGAAGATCTTTGATGTAAGAATGCGGATCTACTTCCAGACCGTACTCATCCGAGATCTCGCGGATCCGGTTCGCCACTTTTTCCTTATCTAGGAAGATGCCGTTCTTGGTGGGTTCGATGCCGAGCATCACATTCTCAGTGACAGTCATCACCGGAACCAACATGAAGTGTTGATGCACCATGCCGATACCTTGTGCGATCGCATCGTTCGGTCCTTGAATTTCCACCTCTTTGCCGCGGACAATGATCTTGCCTTCATCTGGTTTATATAACCCATACAGGATGTTCATCAACGTGCTTTTGCCTGCGCCGTTTTCCCCCAGCAGGGCTAATATCTTTCCCTCTCGCAGCGTAATATCGATCTTATTGTTTGCAAGAACGCCGGGGAAACGTTTGGTAATACCGCGCAATTCCAGAACATTTGTCATACATGCCCTCCATGATGCCTGAATTCAATAAATCCAAAAGATCTTTTTTGCACTGCCCCATTATAAAGGACGTGCATGCGAATTGGGGACTACGACGAAAACACCTTCGGGATTTAGGGAAGGAAAAAGCCGGAGGAGAAACCTCCCCCGGCTTTTTTTAATGCAGGATGGTAATTTACTTTGTGGCGATGGAGCCGTCGATGATGCCCTGCTTGACGGCATCAAGTTGAGCCTTGAGTTCGTCAGAAGCGCCAGCAACGTCAGAAATGCCAACGCCGCCGTTTTCAACGGTGCCGACATACATGCCGCCAGCAAAGGTGCCGTCGACTTCAGCCTGAATGGCATCGAACACAGCAACATTCATGTTCTTGAGAATGCTGGTGAGGATGATGTCGGTGTATTCGGGGGAGGAAACGGTCCAGTCAGTGTCCACGCCGATGATCTTGCAGGCGCCGGATTCCTGGCAGTAGGCAGCGGAGCCGAGACCGACAGGTCCAGCTACCGGCAGGATGATGTCGGCGCCTTCCTGAACGAAGGATTCAGCGAAGGAGCGTCCGTCATCGAGGGAGTCGAAGTTACCGGTGAAGGAACCATCATTGGCTTCGGTGCTCCAGCCGAGGACTTCCACAGCGGTGCCATTCTGTTCGTTGTAGTACTGAACACCCTTTTCGTAACCGATCATGAAGGAAACAACGGGCGGAATGTTGATACCACCGAAGGTTGCAACCTTGCCGGTCTGGGTGGAACCAGCCGCAGCATAACCAGCGAGGAAGCCAGCCTGGTCAATGGCGAAGGTCAAACCGAGAACATTGGGAAGTTCGCTTGCGGAACCGCAGCTCTTGCCTTCTTCAGCGGGGTCGCCGAAGCAGTCAGGGTAGGAGTAGTCCACGATCGCGAAGTGAGTATCAGGATTCGCCTTGGCAGCGGTGGCAGTATCAACGCCGAGCAAGAAACCGACGGTGATGATCAGGTTGGTGTCTTCATCCACAAACTGCTGAACGTTCTTGGCGTAGTCAGCCTGCTGGGTGGATTCGAGATATTTGCCTTCCACACCGAGTTCGGCAACAGCCTTTTCAACACCGGCGTAAGCAGTGGCGTTGAAGGACTTGTCATCGATACCGCCGAGGTCGGTCACCTGACCAACTTTAACGACAGCGGCAGCTTCGGTAGCGGGGGCTTCAGTGGCGGCAGCTTCGGTAGCAGGGGCTTCAGTCATGGCCTCTTCGGTCATGGCTTCTTCAGTTGCGGCAGGGGCGCCACAGGCAGCGAGAATCATCGAGGCGATGATCAAAGCTACCATAACAAAGTAAAGCTTCTTCATGTTATTTCTTCTCCTCTAGAAGATAGTAATTAGAAAGGTTAGCATTTTTGCGAACCTTACGACGCTTGTAAGTATAAATCTACTCCAATCTTTGTGCAAGAGAGCGCAATGTTAACGCGGATCTGTAACGGTTGGTTCAAGCTCGCCCTTCGCCAAGGCTGCCAGTAAAACCTCCATTTGAAGGCTAAATTCAGGCGAAAACGTTGGATTTAGCGCCGTAAACTGAATTTTTCCGATTCGAAAATTTTGGATGTTCCCCTGCTGTACCTCACGCATCACTTCCTGAACCTCGAACTGGGTCTGCCCATAAAAAGAAGTGACCACGCCCGAGCCGGATTCTCCCAATGCCGCTGCCTGGTTGCGCTCTGCCCCAATGGCGTACACGCCAAATTCTGAAGCCGCTTTTAATGCTCCTTGCCCGGTTACCCCACCTGCCGCAAAGAGCACATCGGCGCCGCGGCGGATCAAATCTGTGGCAGTTTCGTAGCCCCATGCCTCATCTATAAATAATTTCTCACGGTCTCCATTTTCTCGGTAGACGACCAGAGAGATGATCTCGCTGGTCGCGAACTTTACTCCTGCGCGAAAGCCTTCGCAGTAGCGCCACATCGCGTCGATACCGGAGGTTTCGCAAACGGCCGCCACAATTCCAGTCTGTGTCAATTGTGCAGCGCTGACCCCGGCGGCAAAGCCCATTTGGTCTTCAGGGAAGGTGACAGAGATGAGGTTGGGGTATGAACCCGCAAAGGTTTGGTTGAAGCCCACGAAGGTGGCAGCAGGCTCAAGGTCCACACTTTGAAGCGTGGCGTCTTCCAAAGCTATGCCGGAGGTGAAGATCACGTCAAAGCCACGGTCTGTAAAATAGGTGATGTTCTTTGCGTAATCGCGCGCATCCACAGAGGCAATGAATTCCACCCGATCTGCCAACCCGTTCATGGAGGCTTCTTGCAGCCCTGCCCAGGCATCTTGATTGATGCCATGATCTGCAATGCCAAGGGTGTCTGTGACCAATGCTGCGCAGAAGACATCTTCACGAAAACAATCTGGCGATGACAGGCAGGCTGCAAGCGCCCAACATGTCATCGCCAGAACGATGTATTTCGAAATGAGTAACTTGTTACCCACCACTTGCACCTTTAACTAACGGTTGCTTCGCCTTTCTTTACACCCATCATCAAACCAAGCGCGATCAACATAAAGAATGGCGCGATCAGCATGATGATGTTGTAGTTGCCGCCTGTTAACTGCACTGCCCAGCCGTTCACGTTCGGACCAACGATGGCAGAGAAGGTCGAGAACATGTAATACAACCCAGTGAAGGTGCCGATGCGCGCGGCACTGGTCAGATCTACGATCATGGGCAGGGAGTTGATGTTGATGAACGCCCAGCCGATGCCGCCGAGGATGAGCAGAACGCCGGCGAGAGTGAGCATGCGTGCGCCGCCTTCCACCAGCGGAATGCCGACCAGCGGGAGCGGGGCGATGCCCGTCAACAGGGCTTCAGCAGGTGTGATGAATAACAAAATGAGCATAATGGTCAGGATGATCAACCCTGTAGCAATGGTGGTGCGGCGACCGAGCTTGCCCGCTACAAAACCGGAGGGAATGGCAGAGAGTACGAAGAACAATGGCAGGACGGAGAGCAAGGTCGCGCCATCGCCCTCATTCAACCCAAGATGATTCTTGGCATATAAAGTGAAGAAGGTTTCCACTGCAGAGAAACCGATGAACCAGAAGAAAATGGCGAGCAAAATGCGCATGCCGCTTTTATCGGGGTTGCTGAATACTTCCTTGAGGCTGGCAAGCATGCCGGGTTGCTCTTCGGCTGTTTCATATTCCTTCGGCTCTTCAATAAAGAGGTACACGATGAGCACGGCAACCAAGACCAGACCTGAGCCAAGCCAGAATGGGAAGTTAGGGCTCATCTTATAGAGCATGCCGCCGGTTTGCAGGGCGACGATGGTGCCAATGCCGCCCATGAAGTTGATGATGCCATTCGCCTGGGAGCGGAACTCTGAAGGGGTGATGTCGGGCATGAGCGCCACGACCGGAGTGCGCCATAACGCCGCGCTGAGCAAAAGCGTGCTGGTACAAGCCACGAAAAGCGGCAGGACTGCCGCGATCGGGATCAAGCCAAACGCCAAAGCCGTGATCGGTGCGCCAATTAGTATGAAGGGGATGCGGCGTCCCATTGGGGAGCGCAGTTTATCTGACCATGCACCCACCGGCGGCTGGATGAACAATGCTGCGATATTATCGAGAGTCATGAAAAAACCGATCAGCACCGGGGAGAGCTCGAATTTATCAGCGAGGAAGATGGGGACGAATGCGTTGTATACACCCCAGATCACACTGACACCGAAAAATCCAAATCCGAGCAGGAAGGTCTTGCCGTAGTTTAAGCGAGCTGATGACATAATTTCCTCCGAGTATGGGTCCGATTTTATGGATCGCAGTTCATTCGATATTTGACTTTAGACTTTTGATGAATTTTTTGTCTGCTTCACTCAAGTCCGCCTTCTCAAGCATGTCGGGACGTTTCTTGAATGTACGTTCGAGAGCTTGTTCTCTGCGCCATTTGTCGATCTTGGCATGGTCGCCGGAGAGCAGCACATCGGGCACTTTGCTGCCGCGAAATTCAGGTGGACGGGTGTAATGGGGATATTCCAGCAAGCCCATGGCGTGAGAGTCATCCTCTGCGCCGGTGGGGTCGCCGAGTACATCGGGCAGGAGCCGCGAGATCGCATCAATGAGGATCAAGGCAGGAATCTCTCCGCCGGTGAGCACGTAATCGCCGATGGAGATCTCGTCTGTGACCAAATTTTGGCGGATGCGTTCATCGATGCCTTCGTAACGTCCACATAGGAGGACTATCTTTGAGTGTTGCGATAATTCTTTAGCGATGCTTTGGTTAAAGACACGTCCCTGCGGGGTGAGTAAAATGATCGGAAGGGGTGACTCAAGCTCAGGTGTGGAAGGAGGTGACGCGATTCCTAAAACGGTTTCAATGGCTTCGAAGACCGGTTCCGGTTTCATGACCATTCCGCCGCCGCCGCCGTAGGGTGTGTCGTCAGTTGTATGGTGGCGGTCGTGAGTGTAATTGCGGATGTTATGAACGTTGACGTGGATCAGTCCCCGTTCGCGTGCGCGTTTGAGAATGCTGGTTTCAAGATAAGAGGGGAAGACTTCGGGCAGGAGGGTGAATACCTCAAATTGCATGAGGCGATTTTAGCATACATATGCCTGCGGTCACAAATCATGCACTTCTGATGGAAAAAGGGGGAATTTATGCCTTTGTGGGTATAAGAAGCAAATTAGAACTTAGCCGCCTTGCTTGACTGTGATTTCCCGCGGATGGTAATATAAATTTATGTACCTACGTGGAAGTAAATGGAGTATGAACAAAAAGCGGACCCGCCCGAACTGGTTCCGCATTATTTTACTGAGTCTGTTGGTATTGGCTGGGGCGTATGTTAATCGCTTTGTGGTCGCGGATATCGATCCGTTGGGTGTGCCGTCGCCCACCCCCACCATCTCACCGGAGACATTGATCGCTGAAGCCGAGGGGCTTTTTAAGCAGGGAAAACTGTTGCCCGCCATCGATGCTTATCAGCAGGCAGTGGTTTCGCAGCCGGAAAATCCTGCCACTCATATTATGCTGGCACGCACCCTGGCATTTGCCGGTAAATATAAAGAAGCTCAGATCTCCGCCGAAGATGCCTTGCTGCTCAACCCGAGCAATTCCATGGCGCATGCCGTGCGCGGGTGGGCATTGAACTTTCAAGGTGAATATCTCGAAGCTGAATCCAGCATCAAACGCGCGCTGGAACTGGATCCGAATAACGCGCTGGCACATGCTTATTATGTGGAGATCCTGATCGATTCTTATTACAGTGGCTTGGGTTCCTTCGATGGGATCGAGAAAGCCATTGAAGAATCCAAAGTGGCTCAAGCACTCGCACCTGACCTGATCGAAACGCATCGTGCGCGCGGATATATTTTGGAAGCGACCGGTAACTACGAAGAAGCCATCCGTGAATATGAAGCCGCCATTGCCATTAATGCCAATATCGCCGATCTCTATCTCGCAATGGGACGGAACTACCGCATCCTTGGTATCTATGACAAAGCCGTGGATTCTTTCACCCGTGCCGACGCGCTCAACCCCGAAGACCCCAACCCAGACCTGTTGCTTTCACGTACTTATGCCACCATCGGTGAATACGGCAAAGCCATGCAGTTCGCTGAATCTGCTGTTACAAACAACCCCGCCGATACCAACCTGCGCGGCAACCTCGGCGTAATGTATTACCGCAACGCCTATTGGACCGAAGCCATTCAGGAACTTTCTTATGTAGTCAAAGGCGGGCTTTCGCAGGACGGCATTGAAATGGAAGTCATCAACCTCGTGCCAGATGCGCCGCGCATTGCTGAATATTATTTTACCTATGGCTTGGCGCTCTCGCGCACCGATCAATGCGGTGAAGCGCTGCAGATCGCTCAGTTGATCGTTTCCCGTATTCCAGCGGATGAGTTGGCAGTGGAAAATGCCAACGAGATCACCAGTCGCTGCCAGCAAACCCTGGATGCGCCTCTTTCCACCGCGACAGAGGAACCTGTTGCGACAGCGGAAGCGGAAGCCACCCCCACCCCATGAACATCTATAACAAACGCAGCCTTTTTCGGCGACGTGACGAGACGGGCGTCTATCGCATGTTTTTCTTCGTCGTTTTGATCCTGGCAGGCATTTGGTTGATCCGTTCTGTACAACAAGGGGAGGTTAAGCCTTTGTTCTTGCCGACTGCCACCCCCACACGCTTCGCTGCTTCGTACACTCTTGAGGGTGACGCGTATTTCACTGCTGGTCAGCTGACAGCTGCCATTGATGCTTATCGGGAAGCCACCAATGTAGATCCTAACAACGCAGATGTTTGGGCGCAGTTATCACGTGTTCAGACCTATTCCACCGCGTTGATCGTGCAGCGTGAAGACTTGCTTGCCCGTTTGGATGAAGCCATTGTGTCGGCGGAGAAAGCCATTGAAGTGGACCCGGATAGCAGCAATGCCCACGCGGTGCTGGCATTCGCTTTGAATTGGAAGGCGTCGTACACGTCTGAAGACCGTGAGCGGCAAGCGTTGCTGCAAAAGTCGGAGCAGGAAGCTGTGCGAGCCATTCAGTTGGATAATACGAATGTGCTGGCGCAAGCTTTCTATGCTGAGGTGTTGGTCGATCAGCAAAAATGGACGCAGGCGCAACAGGTTATTGACCAGGCTTTGGAAGCCGACCCAAGCCTGATGGACGTCCACCGTGTGAATGCCTATGTACTTGAGTCGTTGGGTGAATATGCCCTTGCCATTGAATCCTATGATCGCGCGCTTGCCATTACCCCGAACTTAACCTTTCTCTATCTGCGGGCAGGCGCTGGCTATCGCCGTCTTGCGTTTGAAAGCCCGAATGAAGAAGTGCAAAAGCAGTTATTCGAAAAGTCGCTTGAATATTTTGCGCAGACCGCCCGTATCAACGCACAATTGGGTGTGAAAGACCCGGCGCCGTATATTTCCATTGCCAAGACCTATTCGCAGATGGGTGAGTTCTTCATCGCCATCCGCAACATTCAAAAAGCGATCGAGTTTGAGCCGTTCAACCCGGTCTTGTATGGAGAGTTGGGCGTGCTGTATCACAAGAACCGCAACTATGAGACCGGTATTCTGGCTCTGGGGTGTGCCATCAACGGCTGCACCGGACCGGAATCTTGTGATGGGCGCGGCGGATGCGGACCGAATGACACCGAGGCGGAAGTCCAGCCGCTGACTTTGGATGGAAGTACGGTCTATTATTATGATGTGTTCGCCTCTGAGTTGGCGGCGTTGAGTACGTCCAAGAACAATAAATGCCCGCAAGCGTTGGAAGTGGCGACGATCATTGAAGCCTCTGAATATATTGCCGATGCGAACATCGCCGCGGACATGGCAGTGGTTCGCACCATTTGTTCCTTTACCCCAGAGACGACAGAAACCGGCTCCACCCCTGAGCCGACAATTGAACCAGCGATGCTGGAGGATGTGACTCCCACGCCGACGCCGTAAGTCCCTAATCCCGAGGGGTGGCATAGCTTTTGAAGCCATGTCACCCCTTCGATGTTGGGTCGGTTGAGGCGGGGCACAAAGCTTGGGTGGGGAGGCAGATATAGGCTTGGAAAGAGGCGGGTGAAGCGTCAGAGATTTGTAAGAATTTTTATATTCCCCCTTGACGATGATATTTTAAGTGTGTAAGATATCAATTAGCACTCAGACGTATTGAGTGCTAATTCTGTGATTATTCAAAAATCAAAACCCCTTACAGGAGGCATCAAATGGCAAAGAGCAATATTTCGTTCAAACCCCTCGGCAGCCGCGTGCTGATCGAGCCCGTTGAACAGGAGGAAATTACCGCGAGCGGTATCATCCTCCCCGAAACCGCGAAGGAAAAACCCCAGCAAGGCAAGGTCTTGGCAGCGGGTCCTGGCGATCGCAATGAAAAAGGCGAACGCGTTGCAATGGACGTGAAAGTTGGCGACCTGATTCTGTTCGCCAAGTACTCTGGCACCGAAGTTAAGATGGATGGCAAGAAACTGCTCATCCTGCGCGAGAGCGATATTCTCGGCATCGTCGGCTAATCCCATAAATATTTAAAAAAGGAAGTGAACTATGGCAGCTAAACAACTGGTATTTTCCGAAGAAGCCCGCCGCAAGCTTAAGAACGGCATGAATGTCGTCGCAAATGCGGTATCCGCCACCCTCGGCCCCAAGGGACGCAACGTAGCCATCGATCGCAAGTTCGGCTCCCCCAGCATCACCCATGACGGCGTTTCCGTCGCCAAGGAAATCGAACTCGAAGATCCGTTCGAGAACATGGGCGCGCAGCTCCTCAAGGAAGCCGCTCAGAAGACCAACGACATCGCCGGTGACGGCACCACCACCTCCACCGTCCTCGCTCACGCCATTGTGAACGAAGGCTTGAAGGCGCTCGAAGCCGGTTACAACCCGATGCTCCTCAAGAAGGGCATCGAACTCGCCACCGAAACCATCGTGGCTGAACTCAAGAAGAACTCCGTCAAGATCGACACCAAGGAAGAAATCGCTTCCGTCGCCACCAACTCTGCGGCTGACGAAGAAGTGGGTCAATTGATCGCAGACGTGATGGACAAAGTCGGCAAAGACGGCGTCATCACCGTTGAAGAATCCAAGACGATGCAGTTCGAAACCGAATTCGTCGAAGGTATGCAGTTCGACCGCGGTTATCTCTCCCCTTACTTCATCACCAGCGCTGAAAACATGGAAGCTCAGATCAGCGACGCTTATGTTCTGATCTACGACAAGAAGATCTCTGCTGCTCAGGATATCGTTCCTTTGCTCGAGAAACTTGTTCAGCTTGGCAAACGCGAACTCGTCATCGTCGCTGAAGATGTCGATGGTGAAGCTCTCGCCACCCTGATCCTCAACAAGATCCGCGGCATGCTCAATGTGCTCGCCATCAAAGCCCCTGGCTTTGGCGATCGCCGCAAGGCTATGCTTCAGGATATCGCTGTCCTCACCGGCGGCGAAGTCATCTCCGAAGAACTCGGACGCAAGCTCGAATCCGTTACTGTTCAGGAACTCGGCCGCGCTGAGAAGATCGTCTCTGATAAGGAAAACACCACCGTCATCGGCGGCAAGGGCAAGAAAGCCAACATCGAAGCCCGCATCAAGGAAATCCGCATCGAGATCGACAAGAGCACCAGCGACTACGATCGCGAAAAGCTCCAGGAACGTCTCGCCAAGTTGAGCGGCGGCGTTGCCATCATCCGTGTGGGTGCTGCGACCGAAACCGAAATGAAGGAAAAGAAGCACCGCGTTGAAGACGCCCTCTCCGCTGCCCGCGCAGCCGTTGAAGAAGGCATCGTCCCCGGCGGCGAAATCTCCCTCATCAACGCTTCGATCAAGCTCGACAAGCTCGCCAAGGCGCAGGCTGAAGAAGCTGAAGAAGTGAAGGTCGGCATCAACATCGTCAAGAAGGCGCTCGAAGCCCCGATCCGCAAGCTCGCTTCCAACGCTGGTCAGGATGGCTCCGTCATCATCGACACCGTCCGCCGCACCGCGATCGAGAAGAAGAACCCGAACATCGGTTACAACGTCCTCACCGACGAATACACCGACATGATCAAGGCTGGCGTCATTGACCCGGTCAAGGTTGTGCGTGGCGCGCTCGAGAACGCCGCTTCCATCGCAGCAATGATCCTCACCACCGACGTGCTCATCACCGACATGCCTGTGAAGGAAAACGCTCCTGCCATGCCTCCTGGCGGCATGGGCGGCATGGATTACTAAGATCCACCAACATAATTGTAGGGACGCAGCGCCGCTGCGTCCCTACTTTTTTTAATGGATGTCAGCCTGAACGGGTATAATTTTACGAATGCAATTCAGACAAATCGTTTTGACCTTGTCCCTCACTAGGGGGATATCTGCCTGCGGTTCCTTCGGGACCCCGAACACGCCCACCCCTGCTGTGCCGAGTGCCACACCGGCGCCTCCCACCCCTACTCCTCCGCCTTCCGCGGCTGTTGTTAATGGCGAGTTCATTACCATTGCCGAATATGAATCGGAACTGGCGCGTTTTAAAGCGGCCCAAACCGCACTGGGACTCTCCTTCACTGATGAAGATGCCAGTAAGACCGTCCTTGAAGATATGGTTGCGCAAGTGTTGTTGAGTCAAGCTGCAAGGGAGGGAAATTTCGCAGTGAGCGATGCAGACCTCCAGTCGCGGATCGACGCGCTGGCGGGTGAGCTTGGGAGCGCCGATGCGCTCACGCAGTGGCAGTCTGCCCACGGGTATGATGAGGCTTCCTTCCGCCTCGCTTTGAAGCGTTCGCTGGAAGCGGCATGGATGCGTGACAAAATCGTTGCGTCTGTACCGGCTTCGGCGGAGCAGATCCATCTGCGCCAGATTTTGACCTATAATGAGGCGGATGCGCAAGCAGCGTTGGCAGAATTAAGTGCCGGTGCGGATTTCGATGAACTGGCGGCACAATATGACCCGGTCACCAGCGGTGAATTGGGCTGGGTGCCGCAAGGATATTTGCTGGACCCCGAAGCCGATGCGGCTGTTTTTGCCCTGCAAACGGGCGATGTAAGTGGCATCATCCCCACGGAAGCCGGTTTTCATATTTTCAAAGCCATTGAACGCGCCGAACATCCCCTTTCGCCGGATGCCTTGCTGGCGTTGCAATCTACTGCTTTGAATGCGTGGCTGGCAGATCAACGTGAAAAGAGCGAGATCGTTTTTGCGCCCTAGCCTGCAAGAGAACGTTTTATTGTTTTAGCAAAGTTCGCTGTTTACCCGGATTCCCTTGTGGTGAATGTGGGTTTTCAAAAAAGGATTACGATTTTTTTGGAGTGACTTCATGAGCAAATACGATTACTTCGATGATTCTCCCCCGCCGCAGCAAAAGCCGCCTGTGCGGCTTGACCTGTGGGATATGTTGAGCATCCTCGTTCTGTTGGTGACCTTGTGTATGGGCGCGTATTTTGCGGCTGTCTTTGCCTCGCCAGAAGCTTCTTATAACTTCTTGAACCCGGCTCGCAATGCACCGCCTACGCCAACGATCACCCAAATCCAACCGCCTGCCACATGGACGTCTACTCCGCCTGGACCGACTGAGACAGCAACACTGACGCTGGTGCCCACTTTTACGCTGGAGCCTTCACCTACGCTCGTTTCGCTGATCACTCCTTCCATCACTCCCTCTCCGACTGCGACGCCCAAAGCACCCTTCTCTGCCACCGTCACATACATCGACAGCACCATTATTCATCCTGAAGCGTCTTGTAACTGGCAGGGTATTGCCGGGACGATCCTTGATGCCAATAACGCCGATATGCTTGGCATTGCAGTGCGTGTTGTTGGTTTTTATAACAATAAAACCAAGAACGAGCTGACCGTAAGCGGTATTGCTCCCGCATATGGAAAATCGGGCTTTGAGTTTTTTCTTGGTACTGTGCCGATCTCGTCTGACGGACTGTTGACCATTCAGATCCTCGACCAGGCAGGTTTGCCGCTCTCGGGGAATATTCAGATCAATACCTATGCCGATTGTACGAAGAACTTGGTGCTGGTGAAGTTCAAGAAGAATCCGTAGTTTCGTTTTGAAATATTAAGAATAAAAAGCCCGCCAGGTCTGGTTTTGTTTAGACTTGGCGGGCTTTTGAATTTCTTATTTATGAAATGACACGTGTCCGTATAAAGCTGGGGCGAATAAAAAACGCCGGGCGATTTTACGCCCGGTGTTTTACTTGCTGCATGCTTTCCTGAATTGCTACTTCACTTCCACATTCCAACTTGCATATTTTTGCGTTCGTGCCCGCACCACATCTTCATAAAACGTTCGCAGCTTTGTAGTGATCGGACCCATCGACCCGCTGCCCACCGGACGGAAGTCGATCTTCGTCACCGCCACGATCTGCGCCGCACTGCCAGTTAAGAAAACCTCATCAGCGATCAAGATCTCCGTGCGGTCGATTGAGCGTTCTACGACTTCCAATCCAAATTCCTTTTGCGCCACTTCCATCACAGAACGGCGGGTAATACCTTCCAAAATATTGTCGGTGATCGGCGGCGTATAGAGCACCCCGTTTCGCACCATGAACACATTCATGGCAGACCCTTCCGAAATATGACCGTCCGCGTTCAGCACCAGCGCCTCATCGAACCCGGCGCGGTTCGCGTCTGTCTTTGCCAGCGCCGAGTTGACATACGACCCCGCCACCTTGCTGCGCGCCGGGATCATATTATCGTCCACCCGCCGCCATGAAGAAATGGTCACATGCGAGTTCATGTCATTCTGAACATAAGCTTCATACGGAGCGGTAAAGATCGAAAGCTCATCGCGCAGGTTGTGCAGGCGTACCCCAATACCCATATCCGCCTTGTAGATCGTCGGGCGCATATACACATCCTGCTGATAATTATCGTGCTTCAAAAGGTCAATGGCGAGTCGGATCAACCCCTCTTCATCGTATGGAATTTCCATTGCCAGCATCCGCCCGGATTCAAGCAAACGCCGAAAATGATCGTACGGACGGAAAAGAAAAAGCGCATGTTTTTCTTCGTTCCAATAGGCGCGCATTCCGCTAAAAACAGCCGTTCCATATAAAAAACCATGCGTGGCGACACTAACCTTTGCCTCGCTTAAAGGGACGATCTTTCCCTCAAAAAATGCATGCTTTGTGAGATCCACTTGCACCTCCTCTGTGCTGTATTGATGGATTAAATTATACCTGCACCTATATAACCCCAAGGAGACGCTATCGCTTCTTTCTGCGCCGATGCCTGTTTTGCCATGCCCAAGCAGTTGCCAGCCCAAAGCGGATGGTCGTACAATCAGGCATCTCATCCATTTGGAGGCGGCAAGTGAAAAGGATCGTATCCATCAGCGTAGGCTCATCCGCGCGTGACCACACCACACGTCACACCTTTCTAGGGCAGGAGTGTGAGATCTCGCGGCGCGGCACCAATGGCGATTTTCAAAAAGCCATCGAACTCTACAAAGAACTGGACGGCAAGGTCGATGCCTTTGGTGCAGGCGGTGTGGAATTCTTTTTGCAAGTCGAAGACAAACGCTATTATTTTCGCGATGTCAAACGCATTCGCGATTCGATCAAGATCAGCAAAGTGGGAGACGGCAACGGCGTAAAAGGACTGTTGGAAAAACGCGCCTTTGACTATCTTGAAAAATACCTCAACGAGAAAGAAGGACGTTCACTCAAAGGTTTGCCTGCCCTCAAGACCACTGTTGTGGAGCGCTACAGCATGGGCAAAGCCATGGTCGATGCCGGGTTGGATGTGACCTTCGGTGACTTCATGTTCGCGTTGGGGTTGCCCATTGCCATGCGCTCGCTCAGCGCCGCCCGAGTGGTGGCTTCGGTCCTGCTTCCTGTGGTCACGCAGGTTCCGTTTTCCTGGTTGTACCCTCTTGGTTCCGAGCAGGATAAACCCCCGCAAAACAAATGGCGCAAATATTACCAGCGTTCGCAGGTCATTGCCGGAGACTTTCTTCAGATCCGCCAATACATGCCAGACGACCTGACCGGCAAGATCATTGTCACCAACACCACCACCGAAAAGAACGTCGAAGAACTGCGCAAGCGCAACCTGCACATCCTCGTCACCGTCACACCCCGGCTGGAAGGGCGCTCCTTTGGCACCAACGTCATGGAAGCCACCCTGCTCGCCTTGATGGATAAGCCTCAATCTGAAGTCACCCAGGCAGATTTTGTTGACCTGATCAACCGCATCCCGCTCGAGCCCAATATCGAAGTCCTGAATTAAAGACCACACCGTAGAACGGTCCTGCAAACGGGCTGCAACATCCTTTAGTGTTGCAGCCCGTTTGCCTTGACAAACCCTGGATTCCCCTCTAAAATCTAATTCGATACTCATCGAATTAGATACACGGAAGTGAAAAATGAATGAAATGCTCGATTACGTCAAAGCCCTGTCTGACCCGGTCCGTTTGCAGATCGTGGGGCTGCTCTCGCAGGGAAATGCCACGCGTGAGGAAGTTGCCGCACGCCTAAACCTCTCACCCAAGGACTCTTTAACGCACCTTGGCTTTCTCGAATTTGTCGGCGTTGTGAGCCAAACCGACGGCGTATTTACGCTCAACAACGACAAACTCGCCACACTCGGAAAAGAAAACCTGGTCGGCGACAACAAGAAATTCGTCCCGCCAGCAAACCTGGATGAAGCCTCCAGGAAGATTTTGCGAGACTATCTCAACGCAGACGGCACCATCCGACAAGTGCCGGAGCAAAAGAAGATAAAACCCATTTTGGATTATCTGCTTCAAAACTTTGAGTTTGACCGGACCTATACCGAACGGGAAGTCAATATCATTATCAAGCGCTTCAACGAAGATTCGGCTGGTCTGCGCCGCGATTTGGTGGATGCAGGCATGCTTGCCCGTGAAAGTGACGGCTCGAAGTATTGGAGAGTACAGAATGGAAAATAAGACCAAAACAAGAAAAGAACTCAACCGTGAATATACAGAGCGTGTAAAGCCAGCCGGGATCTACCAGGTGAAGAACACGGCAAACGGGAAGATTTTGCTTGGCAGTAGTTTAAATCTTGAAGGTCCGTTGAACCGCCATAAGTTCATGCTCAAGATCGGCAGTCACACCAATAAGACTCTCCAGAACGACTGGAATGAATTGGGTCCCGATGTGTTTGTCTTTGAAATTCTTGAAGAGGTCAAAACGAAAGATGACCCGAATTTCAACCTTCAAGACGAGTTGACTTTGTTGGAAATGATCTGGCTGGAAAAACTGCAACCGGTTGAGAACGGCTATAACCTAACCGCCAGAATCCGTGAGGCTTAATATGAGCGAAGAACTCGTCGCTTTTTTTAAAGTCCTCGCGGATGCGAACCGCCTCAAGATCATCGGGCTGCTGGCGCACCAACCCTATAGCGTGGAAGAACTTGCGGCACTGCTGGGGTTGAAGGCATCCACGGTGTCACACCATCTCTCGAAGCTTGCCAAGGTGGGCTTAGTCAGCGCGAAGGCAGAGAGTTATTACAACGTATATCAACTCGACCAAAAGGCGCTGGAGGAGAGATCGCGCAGCCTGTTCTCACAGGAGAAAATGACCGCTTCCGTTGCCGATGTGGACGTGGACGCGTACGACAATAAAGTCATCAAAGATTACCTTCGTAAAGATGGCAGCTTGAAAACCATTCCCGCTCAAAAGAAAAAGCTGGAAGCCGTTTTGAGGCACATCGTCAAAGCCTTCAAAGTGGGGAAGCGTTATAGCGAGAAACAAGTCAATGAGATCTTGAGTGCGTATCATGAAGATACCGCCTCGTTGCGACGCGAATTGGTAGGAGCGAAACTCATGCAGCGCGAAGGCGGCGGCGGTGAATATTGGCGGAACGAATTATAAAAAAACTTCCCAGGTTATTGCCTGGGAAGTTTTGCGTTCAAGGTGAAACTTGCATTATCGTTCAACGCTCCATGTAACGGACTGGACTCGAGTGCCATAACCCGTCCGTTCGCGAAGAAGGCAAAGTCAAAGGTTGTGGCATCGCCAGCCTTTTTACCGGGGATGGGCATCAACCGGGCTGTGAGCGGTTTGTTCAGTCGCAACGCCAATGCGCAAATATCCAATAATAATGGCGTGAGTTCTTCCGGGGTCACATCTCCGGCAAGTGGAACCGTATCCAGCCCTGTGCCGCAGACGGCAGAGTAGAGCAAGGCATCCTTCACCGTTAGCACACCTTCGGCGGCACGCTTCGCAAGGATCGAGTCTTCGAGAACCGGCTGCATAAACCCGTTAAAGCCGATGTGTGGAAAGTCTGCGCGCTCAATGGCATCCGTGAGGATGGCAGCCGCGGCAAGCGAACCATGCAAGCCGATCTTTGGCACACCCATATTTTCCACCGCTTTGCCGAGCGAATGCGCATCATCGGGGAAGGGCGCGAGGGAAAAGTCAATGCCTTTGAATGATAGTGATTGGTAATTAGTCATTAGAGATTGGGCGACCATGGTGATGGCTTGCCCATGTTTCGTCATCTCGCTAACCAACCACTGTCGTCCGTCGTTAATCGTCTGTCGTCCGTCAAACGCATCGACTGCCATGTCCGCGCATTCGACCGCAATGCCAAAGGCGGGCACATCTGCGTTGTGATATGCACCGGGGAAGAAAGGCGCGTTCGCTCCCACGTTTGCCAGCGCAGTAAAGTTGAGGTTTGCGAATCCGTTCGGGTCAAGCGGCGCGCATTTGACGATGATCTCCGCACAGGCTTTGACTTGTGCCATGTGGATCGTCTGCGCATCTGCCATCACCCCGCTGAAGAAGATGTTCTCACTTGCTGCGATCGCATCTGGTATGACCCGGTAGCTGCGTGGCATTTCCGGCAGGGCCGGACCCAATGCGGCATACACTACGCCTGCCTGCTTCATAGTCATGGAGAATTGACCGGCGTACCTGGGCAGTTCATCCATGTGTTTTTCGCCCAACATATTGGGGAAGGGAACCGTCGCCACGCGCACGGTCTGTACTTCATACCCCGCCGCTTCATATGCCGCTTTGGCTTTAGATAAAAAATCTCCCGCTTCACGCAGGATATTTTCTTCAAGTGGATATTTGGGATTGCAAAAATAAGTTATGGATCGTATTTTCATCTCTTCCTTCACTATTCAATATTCACGGATCTCTGTCTCATTACCTCAAACATCAACACCGATCCCGCCACCCCCGCATTCAGAGACTCGGTCTCACCAGACATTGGGATGCTGATCTTCCCATTCGCCAGCTTCCTCGCGGACTCGCTGGCACCCTCGGCTTCGTTACCCACGATCAAAATCCCTGGTTGACGTAAATCCGTTTCCCAGCACGATCGACCATCCATATCAGCAACATAGACATTCAAGCCCGAGGCGAATTTTTCAATTTCATTCCAATTCATAGAATGGATGGGGACTCTGAAATGCGCGCCCATGCCCGAACGTAAAACTTTTGGCGCAAAGGCATCGGTCGTCTCAGGTGGAATGAGAACCGCCTGCACTCCCGAAGCCGAAGCAGAACGGAGTAGCGTACCAAGATTCCCCGGGTCGCGGATCTGATCTGGGATGAGAATGAAGTTTGGGTGATTGGTAATTGGTAATTGAGTTAATTCAAGAACTGTAAGAATGCCCTGCGGCGCTTCGGTCTCGCTGATGGATTTCATCACACTCGCAGAGACTTCTTCCACGTCCACGCCGTGCAGCTTAAGACCTTCCACCTGTGATCTTCCCCGCTCGCTCAAGGTCTCGTCATATAACGCAAATCGACATGTCCAATTCGCCTTCACCGCTTCTTCCACCAGCCGCACTCCCTCTGCAACAAATGCACCTGCCTCGCGGCGTTCTTTGGAACGTCCGAGTAAAGCGCGAACAAGTTTTATTTTTGAATTCTGGTTAGATGTGATCATAGGGAATTACGATTTATTCAAACAAGGTTTTCCAGATTTTCAGGAATACGTCGATGGAGTCCTGGTCAAATAACACAATTCGGACTTGCTTCACACTGGAGTTTGTATTCTTCTCGAAGTAGGCAGTTGTAGCTTTGAAAATAATTCCTGCCGCCCTATCTTTTGGAAAACCAAAGATACCAGTTGAGATCGCAGGCATGGAGATGGATGCACATTTCAATTCATCTGCCACTTGCAGTGAGCCGGTGACAGCATCTGATAAATTTTTGTCATCGTCAAATGTTTCGCCCCACACCGGGCCCACAGCGTGGATCACAAATTTTGCAGGCAGGCGCCCGCCTGAGGTCCAGGCAGGCTGCGCATGGGAAACTTGCCCATGTTTGCGGATCCACTCGTCGCTTTCTTCTTGAATTGCAGCTCCACCCTTTTGTGAAATTGCCCATGCCACTCCGCCGCCATGGGCGAGATACTTGTTCGCAGCATTAACAATGGCATCCACTTCTTCAATAGTGATATCGCCTTGCACGACCTGCAACGACTGACCCGATGAAAATATTTTTTCAACAAGAATGGAATTCATCAATCAATTTTACCCCCGTTAAATAATGTAGGGGCTGGGTTACCCAGCCCCTACATAAATATTTATTTCGTTTGTGCCACGACTGCGGCGAAGGCTTGCGGGTTCTTCACTGCAATGTCGGCAAGCATCTTGCGGTTGATCTCGATGTTCGCCTTCTTCAAGGCAGCCACCAGACGGCTGTACGTTGTGCCGTTCAGGCGGGACGCGGCGTTGATACGGGCGATCCACAACTTGCGCAGATCGCGTTTGCGCACACGGCGGTCACGAGTGGCGTACCAGAGGCTCTTGAGCATGGCCTCGTTGGCTCGCTTGAACAGGGTGCTCTTCGAGCCGCGCTGTCCTTTCGTGATCTTCAAAACTTTTTTGTGACGTAAGTGCCCTTGCGGGCCACCTTTAACGCGCATTGTTCTTATACCTCCTGCAAACTCGCGGGCGTCGGTGAGTTACACCAGTTGCGCACACCCGAAAGCCGCACATAAAAAAATTACGACAGCCGGACGATTAGTCCATGTTGGGCGCGAGGCGCTTGATGCGCTTCACGAACTTGCGGCCCTGCACAACGATCATTTCACTCAAGAGTCCCTTGGTGCGATCCGAAGTGCGGCGGCGAAGGTGGCTTTTGCCGCCCTTGGTGCGCACCAGAACACCGGAGCCCGTCATGCGAAATCGCTTGGATGTCGCCTTGTGGGTCTTGAGTTTGAATTTCTTGCCAGGTTTTGCTTTGCGTGGCATCGCTTAGTTCTCCTTTCGGGCAAAATAAACCGCGGACTTTTACGCCCGCGGACGATCAACATCTTTGGGTCTTGCTCTACGCTCAGGCTTCCGCTTCGGGCTTCGCTTCAGCCTGCTCGGGTTTCTCTTTCTTCTTTGGCGCCGCAGCCTTGTTCGGAGCCATCACCACGAGCATGGTGCGTCCTTCCATTTGCGGCGGGACTTCGATGACGGCAACGTCAGCGAGGTCGGCGGCGATCTCTTTCAGGTCTTCGAGCGCGATCTCGGGGTAATCCATTTCGCGCCCGCGGAACTTGACCGTCACACGCACCTTATGCCCCTGCAAAAGCCAGCGGCGGGCATCGTCCACTTTGAAGCCACGGTGGGCTTCGTTCGTCTTCGGTCGCAAGCGAATCTCCTTAACCTCGATCTTGGTTTGGGATTTCTTCGCTTCGCGTTCCTTCTTCGCCTTTTCGTAGATGAACTTACCAAAGTCCATCACACGGCAGACGGGCGGATTCGCACCGGGTGAGACCTCTACAAGGTCTAACTCCGCATCGCGTGCAATCTTCAAGGCTTCCTTGATGGCAACAACACCTACGTTGCCTCCATCCGGACCGATCAGGCGCACTTCCGCAACGCGGATGCCCTCATTTACTCGAAACTCGTTGGCGCTTATATGCTTCTCCTCTTGCTTATAGACAAAACAAATCCAGCTCTTGGCTGGTTTTTAGCGGGCAAATGATACCATGAAGGAGGTCGAGTCGTCAACGAGAACAGCCTTTTTTACCTTGCCGAGTCGATCATTGGCAGCAAAAGGCTGCGATACAGGGCATCATGTTCGTCTGGGTGGCTGAAGAGTACGATCACCAGTGATTCGCCGCCATCATCTGCCACAGCGATATCTACAGGTCGCCCGTTGGAGGTGGTGTAGTACATCATCCATAAATAGCCGTTTGCCTGACGGGTTCCTGCCGCATTCGGAGGACCATCCAATCCGCGGTAACCATGAATGCCAGACGAAAAATAATCCACAAGTTCCTGAGGCGAGACATCTGAACGGAATGCCGTTACCTGGGTGATGTCAAAGGCAGAGCTTTCACGTAGGAAGAATCCATCATCGGTTAGCGACCAATCACGCGGGACATCCAGTGTGACCCCTGAAAGGCTTTGGCGCTCCAAATTCAGCGGCGGCTGACCGGTGAATGGCACAAGAAATTTCACTGGCTGGATGCCATTCAAGCATTCACGGCTTGGTTCAATGCCAGGGTTGGCAATGAAAGCCAGCATTGTTTGGCGGGCACATAGATCATCTGCTGTTGGTACATGCCCCATGGTTGGGAACTCGAAGTAGTAACTGTGGGTCAGGGTCTCGGCAACCTGCTTGCCGAGGAAGGGCGGCGTTGCCGGGTCGAACGAGCCTTCGATCACCAGGCTGGGAATGTCGCTCACGACCGCATCATTTTCACCAAGGTTCGGACCCGTGCTTCCCCAGTTTTTACAGGCTGGGAACATATCTGCAAAATCGCCATAGAAGGGACGGAACACTTTTTCTTTTATACCGGTCTGTTCTGAAACGGATTTCAATTCTTCAGGAGTGGAATCCAATACGTGTTCGCGGCACATCATGGAAATATACAAGCCGGGGCTGATGCCGTCGAATTCGTAGGGCAGGGAATATTGCGCGGCGATCAATGTGGAGTAATCTCCGTTTTCAACACGGTAGATGGTTTGCGGGGCGGTGAGGATGAAATCAGGCGAGCGCAATAACCCGGTGATGACCGAAAGCAGGTACGCCCCATCCACAGTTTCGGTGACGGTTCCCATGGGGTAGGCGGATGTGGTTAAGGTGATGGGTCTTGCATCCAGTTTTTGAAGGAGTGATCGAAAGACAGCTTCCAGGTCTGGATAGGCGCTGCCGCAGGCAGGGTCTGAGGCGCAGGCGATGAAGAGCTGCGATAACGCGGCATTGACGGATTTTGGATATTCTTCGATCATGTTCGCTTCGACAGGGACGACCGAATCAAGAACTGCCGAACGGATGATCTCGGGGTGGTTACGCATGGTGACGAGCGCCAGCCGGGTTCCATAGGAAGCACCGTATAAGTTGACTTGTTGATAACCAAGTAGTTTGACGATATCGCGCAGGTCGGCGGCGCTTTCAACGGTTGAGTATGCACTTAGGTCACTGCCTTGGGCTTGTAACAATCCGCTGCACGAGAGGAAGGCGTTTTGGTAGACCAGTTCTCTTGATTCGACAGCCAGAGTTCCGTAAATGTCCTGACGATGGACTTTGTCGAGTTCGTCGCAGTTCATCACCGGCTCAGAAAGCCCCGTGCCGCGCTGATCGAAGGTGACGTAATCGCGTGTGGAAATGAACGGTTCAACGAGAATTGAATAGGCATTCGCGCTCAATTGCACCGCCTGTCCGCCGGGTCCGCCTTGCAGGAAGAGAACCGGATCTGGTGCAGGATTGGAACTGGTGCTGTGATAGACGGCGACCGCCAATCGGAGCGTCCGACCGGAAGCGATGCTTCGATTCTCAGGGACAATGGCATACCCGCAGGTGACTTGTACACCAAAGGGTATCTCGAATTGGCAGGGCGCTTCTTCAAATGCAGGTGTGTAGGCGACGGTTGGTAGTGCGGTTGGCAGCGGAGTTGCTGGCGGCAGGGTATTGGCTATATCTGGCTGGGTGTTTGGGGTGACGTTCGATGTGGCTGAGTTGGGATTGGTTGCGGGCAGCACAGCCGATGTGCCAGGACGGTTTGTAAGCATACGGAAGCCAAGCACCCCGACGCAAACGAGGATGCACAATCCGCTTAGGGCGGCGATGAGGATGATATTGTTATTGGTTTTCTTTTTGGAGGCTGTTTTTTTCGCAGAGGTTTTTGTCTGTGGGGCTTTTTCTTCTGAAATGAAGGCGGGGGTATTTTGCGACGGTTGTGAAAAGGGTTGGGTGGGTGAAACAGGTTGCGGCGTGGAAAGAAACGCGATCTGTTTTTTTGCGTCAGCATTGTTGGGGTTGATGTCCAGTACGCGTTGAAAGCAGTATTCGCGTTTGTCGGCAGTGTCCATGCACATGCCGAGTAAAAACCAACCGCGTTCGGAGCGCGGGTGTTCCTGTACAAGCCGGGTCAGAATGGCGATAGCGTGTTTTCTGTTACCCGATCTGAACGCAGATAAACCCTCTTGGAATAGTTCCTGTTCTGGCACGTGGTTTCCCTCCCGCTATTAAAAAAGAAAATGGAGCCGATGTTCCGGCTCCATTATACTCTTACACGTGCGGGGTGACTTTTGCTTCGATCTTGTCTTTGGGCAGATACCCGGTGATGCGTTCCTTGACCTCGCCGCTCTTGAAGAGCATAAGGGTCGGGATGCCCATAACACCGTATTGCATCATGATGTTTGGGTTCAAGTCTGCGTCAAGTTTGACGACCTTGACCTTGCCATCCCATTGTCCCGCCAGTTGTTCCACGATGGGTGCGATCATTTTGCATGGCTGACACCAATCTGCTGTGAAATCCACCAGTACCGGGGTTTGTGCGCTGATGACTTCTTCTTGGAAGTCTTGTTCGGTTACGTATTTTACTGAGCTCATGTTTGCCTCCGTATACTTGGATGTGGTCTCATCTGTTTTAATTACTCGCGTTGACGCCTGTATCCTGCCGTGATAGAATGCAATCCGCTTTGAAGATGGGCGCGTAGCTCAATGGTAGAGCAGCGGCCTTTTAAGCCGTTTGTTGAGAGTTCGAGCCTCTCCGCGCTCACAAAAATCCTCCCTTGTGGAGGGTTTTTATTTTGTTGAGAGCCCCATCGAGGGATTGAATCCGAGCTTCTCCACGTTCACAAAAATCCTCCCTTGTGGAGGGTTTTTATTTTGTTGAAGCCCATCAGGGATTAATCCGGCTGCCTGGGGTAACCCGGTCCTTATGTCAAAACCCCCCGAGGGTTCTGCTTGCATCCAATCCGCCGTATGGGCGTGGCAGGTACATGGTTGGTTTTAAACGCAGCTGACCTAAAGTCTACCACCCCCGGACCGTCTTAGACAGCCAATCTTCCGGGTAAACTGCCCGACAGCTGCAACAGGTCGGGATGACGGGAATGGAAAACTTCTTGGTATTTTGACCCCATCTACTTCGGTTTGGCGGGTGAAAGGTTTGATGCCGTCTGCCAGAGAGTTGAACCCCTCCGGGTCGCCGGGGAAGTTGAGGCATTAACCCGAGTCGCCAGGGAAATTCGGGCATTCGATTACGCCACTTTCTGTCAGCGCCCAACGGACGAATTGCATGCGCCCGGCAAGTTTCTCGCCGTAGTGGATGCTGACGTTCACGCGTTGATCCATACCGATGAGCAAGACGACACCCTCTTCTTCTGCCATGGCGGCAATGGGGGCATAGGGTTCGTGGATGGTTTGGGTGTGAATGGCATCATCTGCGCCGATGCCTGTAAAAGATAGTACGGGGTGTAATGAGCGTTTTGCCTTGGCGTGACTGCGGACGAGTTCGGGAAATTTTCCGAAGGCTTCATCGGCTGGCATGGAAGGGGTGAAAGATTCAGCCAGGTTTTTTACATCCGTTTTGTTGTGTACGGGGTGATAGTCGATGGGCAGGAGTGCTTTTGGGGTAAAGGTTGGGGTCATGAAACCGCCAGTGGTTTCGAGCAAGGCGGCAAGCAGTGCGTCGGCATTGACGATGGGAGATGCGTGAACAAGGACCAGGCGTTTTTTCAGGCTCAGGTCGGAGAGCGCAGGTTTGAGGTCAGAAAAAGAGGCGGGCATGGGTAGTCGAATAGTCGAATAGTCAAAAAGTCGCTCGGTCGGACTATCCGCCTAAGCGCCTAAAAAACTACACGGCTACTTCCCTTTCCAATTGGGTTTGCGTTTTTCGATGAAGGCTTGCATGCCTTCTTTTTGATCTTCCGTTGCGAATAGCGGATAGAAGTTACGCTTCTCTACGGCTAGACCTTCTGTGAGCGTAGTTTCAAACGCGGCATTAACGGCGTCCTTCGCCATGCGGACGGCGATAGGCGCGCGCGAAGCAATTTCTTCGGCAAAAGCAACAGCGGCATCGAGGTACCCTTCCACCGGTACGATGCGATTGACCAAGCCAAACTGTTGTGCTTCCTGCGCGGTGAGCGTACGGTTGTTGATGACCATTTCCATGGCGAGATGTTTGCCAACGAGACGAGCCAGTCGCTGGGTGCCGCCCGCGCCGGGGATAATGCCAATGGTGATCTCCGGCTGACCAAACTTGGCAGATTCGCTTGCCACAACCATATCGCAGGAAAGCACGAACTCACTTCCGCCGCCCAGCGCCCAACCTGAGACTGCTGCAATGACGGGTTTACGAATACCACGAATGCGATCCCACACTTTCACGTGCTCATTGGCAAGCATTTGCACGTACGTTTGATCTGCCATTTCCTTGATATCGGCTCCGGCGGCGAAGGCTTTTTCATTACCGGTGACGATGATCGCACCGACGTTCTCATCTTTGTCAAAAACTTCCAATGCATCAAAGACTTCACCAAGCATGGCAAGGTTGAATGCATTCATGGCTTGCGGTCGGTTTAACTGTACAATGCCCACGCGTTTGCGGGTTTCGGTTAGGATGGTAGTGTAGGTCATGGGGGATTCTCCAGGGTGCTCTTCTGTAGAACGCAGTCTACTGATCTGTTCTACGTTAAAGGCGATTATAAAGGATGAAGCGAAGACCGTGCTGTATAATGTCGCGAATTAAAAAGGAGTTTTTAGGATGATTCTGCCGGAATGGACAACAATCAATATTGTTCTTTACACTATGCTGGCAATTCTTGTATTAGGCGTGGCACCCGCAGAATTAAGCGGATGGTCCATGATGTATTACAGTAAATTTCGCAAAGATTCGGGCATTTCTGGCAGGGCAGGCATGGTATTTTTATATTTCATGCCCATCGTCGTGTTGACCATCCTTGCATGGGGCTATCTGCCCAATGCTGCATTTGTGCAATGGGCAGTGTATCTTGCAGTGGCGCTTCATTTTTTGAAACGCGTATTGGAGTCTTTATTCCTGCATCGTTATTCAGGACCCATTGACCCGTTCACCACCTTGATGATCGCCGCCTTCTACTCTTTTTGTGCCGGAATGATCGGTTGGTTGAATCACAACCCTTGGACTGCCGTCGATGTATGGTTCGGGCTCGGAATATTTATTTTTGTTGTAGGGATGTCTGGCAATTTTTATCATCACAAGTTATTGGCGGACCTGCGTAAGAACTCGCTTGATTACTTCATCCCAAAAGGCGGATTGTTCGACTATGTGGTCTGTCCGCATTATCTGTTCGAGATCCTGACCTGGCTCGGCATTGCCCTGCTTTCACGGCATCTGGCGGCATGGATGACCCTGCTCTTCATTATTTTTTACCTTTCGGCGCGTGCCCTGCGTGCGCTTCGGTGGTATCACAGCAAATTCACTGGTTTCCCGAAAGACCGTAAGGCGATCCTGCCTTTTGTCTTATAACTTATTGATTGGAGAAATAAAATGCAAACTCTTCTCGTAATTCACTCCCACACCCGCTGGCTCATTTTGCTTGTGGCACTGGTTGCCATCGTCAAATTCACACTTGGCTGGCTGCGCGGCGGCGCCTTCAAAGGCATGGACCGTGGACTCGCCTCCGGCTTCAGCGGTCTTATGGACCTGCAAGCCACCCTTGGCTTGATCTTCTTGATCTGGACCGGCTTATCTGGTGTTGGCTTCCCCATGCTGCGCATCGAACATGCCACCACCATGATCGTTGCGGCTGTCCTTGCACATTTGCCTGCACGTTGGAAGAACGCCTCAGACACGGTTCGCTTCCGCAATACCTTGTTCTGTATTGTCGGTTCGTTGGTTTTGGTCTTCATGGGTGTTGTCCGCTTGCGCGGCGGTTGGACTTGGTGATCTAAAAATGGAAACAGCCTCGCATGTGCGAGGCTGTTTTGTTTAAACATGAAAAAACTAATTCTTATTGGTCCCATTCTTTTTGCTGTTGTGCTTGTTACGTTGACATTCGTCGAATACGATTTTCTTTTGAGTCTGGGTTGGCACCCCATTAATGACCCCACTTTCGACTGGCCCAGCGGGCTGGCACTCGGTCGCTTTGGGTGGATCATGACCGCCACCTTCATCATCAGCGGACTCATCATGACTCTTTTTGCCCGTCGCCTCTTTCTGGACTTGAAGCCAAGCACTGCTTCCAAGCTTGGCACCACGCTGATGGCGTTCGCAGGTTTATTTCTCGCCACCTTAGCCCTCACCACCGACCCAACGATTCGTGATACTCCCGCCACCTGGCATGGACAGTTGCATGACCTCTCGTTTGTGTTGCTCGGTCTCACACTTTTCCCTGCCATGGTCGTTCTCGGTTTTGCCTTCCGCGCCGACGAGCGCTGGAAGAGTCTTGCCGTTTACACATGGGGGACGCTTGCCTTGGCGGGACCGGCATTCTTCATCAAAGGGGCAGCGTTCTATGTTTTTCTATTTTCCATTTTGTTGTGGAACGAACTCGCTGCTTTACGCCTGACTCGCACTACTCTAGGCGAGTCTCTTTGATATCGTTTGGAATTGTTTCCGTCGATTCCTTCAAAGGGCGGTAAAATTTTAATCATTAAGAAAAAGTCCCGCTTCTCTGACAGGAAACCAATATGCGTATCGCAAAAAAACTAAAACAAGACCAGGAGATCGTTCTACGGTTTTTGGATGTTTTCGGCAGAGGCTCCGCCGAACTCGGTTCGAGCAACAAACATGTCCAACCCGGTTTTTTTGTATTTGGCAGCACTTTCATCCATGATTACGTTGAAGCTGTTTTCTTTCGCAAGGAAGGATTACTCATTGCTGCGCTCGAAGACTCCGGTTTTCCTTCCAATATGGGAGCCGTTGGCGGCATGAAGAGTGAACAGACAAAATGCAGGGAAGCGGCAGACCTATTATTCAAAGCCGCCAAAGCCTGGCAGGGTGGAGATTCCAGTGCCCGTACCGAAGTGAGCTGGGCTGCCAGTGAGTTCAACTCCACCCTGCGTCAGCACCTGGACCGTCTCAAGAATCTGATCTTGCCACTTCTTGAACAGAATATTTCTCCTGAAGACGAGCATAAGATCCTTGAAGGATTGAACAACATTACTTTTGAGAATGATATGCAGGACGAAGAGGGTAAATACATCAAAATTCTTGAAAACCTTGAAGAAGAACTTAGTGACTGGAAATAAAAAAATATATCGAATGAATTTGAAAAGATAACGAAAGCCCGCCTGCTCTTTTTTTTGACACGAAAACTCACCCCTGAGATATTGAATGGGGTGAGTTTTTATTATCCCGGAGTTGATTTACATTTTGTCCCCAATCGCGGGTTGAGAATATGAGCCAATAATGTGATGATGCAATCTGACCTGTTTTGTCTTCATTAGGTGAATCTCTGGATTGCCACAGGATTATATATAATGTACAATCCGCGCCAATCAAGGAAACCTCCCCATGCTTCAACTAAAAACCACTCCATTCCATGAACGAACGTCCGCGTTGTGCCAGCCTCGGAATTGGCGCAAGTGGGCGGGATATTTCGCCGCAGGCTCGTACGAGCACACGCTCGACCGCGAGTATTGGGCGATCCGCAATGCGGCAGCGTTGATCGATGTCTCGCCGCTGATCAAGTATGTGATTAAAGGCAAAGACGCGGCGGCTTTGCTGCATCGCGTCACCACCCGCAACATCCACAAGATGAGCGTGGGACAAGTCTTCTACACCGGCTGGTGCGACGAAGAAGGCAAGATGATCGACGATGGCACCGTCACGCGCTTCGACGAAACAACCTTTCGCCTGACCTCTGCGGAACCAAATCTGCGCTGGCTGATGATGAATGCGGTCGGCATGGAAGTGGAAATTACCGAAGTCACGGACGATGTGGCGGCGCTCAGTTTTCAGGGACCGAACACACGCAAGGTCTTGAACATCGTCGCCGAAAAACCCGTGGACGAGTTGAAGTATTTCCGCATGATGAAGAACAAGATCAACGGAATTGAAGTCACCATTTCACGCACAGGTTACACAGGTGACCTCGGCTACGAAATCTGGATGGACGCAAAAGACGCACTTCCTATTTGGGATAAGTTGATGGAAGTCGGCGGTGATTACGGCATTGCACCCGTCGGCATTTTGGCAATGGACATGGCGCGCGTGGAAGCAGGTCTCTTCATGCTTGATGTGGACTACACCTCCGCAAGCCACGCATGGATCGAACCGCAGAAATCCTCTCCCTACGAATTGGGACTCGACTGGACAGTCGCTCTTGATAAACCCGGCTACTTCGTCGGTCGCCGCGCGTTGGAACGTGAAAAGCGCGAAGGCTCCACATGGAAGATGGTCGGTTTGGAAGTGGATTGGGTTGGAATGGAAAAGTTATTCGCAGGCGCTGGCTTGCCGCCGCAAATCCCTGGCATGGCTGTGCGTGGAAGTCTGCCTGTGATGGTGGGCAATGTGCAGGTTGGATACGCATCCACTTCTACATGGTCACCGCTGCTGAAAAAATACATCGCCCTCGCACATTTGCAGAAACCATACTTTGAAGTCGGCACCGATGTACGCATGGAAATCACCGTCGAACATCACCGTCAACACGCGCCTGCGAAGGTGGTCAAGCTGCCGTTCTACGAGCCTGAGTGGAAGAAGAAATAGGACGATAGACCACAGACGACGGACGATGGTTTTCCATGGTCAATCGTCTACCGTCCATCGTCATTATAGGAATTATCTATGACAACAAATCAATACGACGCAATCATCATCGGCGGTGGTCACAACGGACTTGTGGCTGGCGCATACCTCGCGCGCGCAGGCAAGAAAGTGGTCGTGCTTGAGCGCAGACATATCGCAGGCGGCGCGGCAGTGACCGAGGAAATTTTCCCTGGCTATAAGTTCACCGAGTTTTCATATGTGGTGAGTTTGTTACGCCCCGAAATCATCCGTGACTTGGAATTGCCCAAGCATGGACTCAAAATCCTTCCGCTTCCTTCCACCGTCACTCCCATGGAAAACGGAGATTATCTCGGCGCATGGGATGACCACGACCTGACCCGCCGCGAGATCTATCGTCACTCCCCAAAAGACGCAGAAGCCTATGACGAGTACGCACGTGTCATGGCACGCGCGGCAAAAGCCATCAAGCCGATTATCAATCTCATTCCGCCCGACCCATCCTCACTCAGCGTGAAGGACTTAATGGGCTTGCTCAAAGTCGGTCAATTCGCAGCAAATCTTTCTGAAAAAGAATTGTATGCAATTGCCAAACTCGCCACCCAATCCTCCGCGGATTTGCTCGAAGAGTGGTTCGAGTTTGACGCGCTCAAAGGCACCAAAGCCGCCAGCGGAATCATCGGCACCTACCTTGGTCCGCGCTCCCCTGGGACGGCGTACGTTTTGCTTCATCACTACATGGGCGAAATTGACGGCGCCTTCCGCGCGTGGGGTTTTGCCAAGAACGGCTCTGGCGGAGTCAGCGGCTCCATCCTTAGCGCAGCGAAAGCGCTCGGGGTGGAGGTCAGACTCAACGCAAGCGTGAAGCAGGTCATCGTTAAGAATGGACGCGCTGTTGGCGTCGCTCTCGAGAACGGCGATGAACTCACATCCAAAGTTGTCATGTCCGCCGCTGACCCGAAGCGCACCTTCCTGCAATTCGTCGAGCAAAAACATTTCCCCGATGAATTCGTCACCGCGCTGCAAAACTTCCGCACACGCGGCTCGTCGGGCAAGGTCAACATCGCGTTGAGCGAACTGCCCAACTTCACCGCGCTGCCCTTCAAAGGCAAAGGTCACGACTCGGCGCTGCATCGCGGCGCGGTGTCCATCAGCCCGAGCATTGATTACATCGAGCGCGCCTACGACGACGCGAAGTACGGGCAGATTTCCAAGCGCCCGTATCTCGATATGATTTTCCCATCCATGATTGACCCAGACATGGCGCCTCCCGGACAGCACGTGATGTCTTGCTTCGTGCAATACGCGCCGTACGACCTCGAAGGCGGCTGGAACGACACGAGGCGGGACGAACTCGGCGAAGCGGTCATCTCGACCATCGAGCAATACGCGCCGAACATCCGCAAAGCCATTGTCGGCATGCAGGTCATCTCGCCGAAAGACATCGAAGCCATCGCGGGCATCACGGGCGGCAACATCTTCCACGGCGAACTGCTGCTGCACCAAATCTTCTTCCTGCGTCCCACCCCGCAATGGGCAGACTTCCGCACCCCGCTCAAAGGCTACTACTTCGGCGCAAGCGGCGCGCACCCTGGCGGCGGCGTGATGGGCGCACCCGGCATGTTGGCTGCAAAAGAAATTCTCAAGGACGGTATGCTATGAGCCACTACGACACCATCATCATCGGCGCAGGTCATAACGGACTCGTTGCTGCTGCCTATCTCGCCAAGCAAGGCAAAAAAGTTTTGGTGCTTGAACGCCGCGCCATCGTCGGCGGTTCGGTTGTTACAGAATCTTTCGGCGATGATTTCAAAGCGGATTCAATTTATGCAGGCGGGACTCTGCGCCCCGACATTATCAAAGACCTGAAACTCGCCTCACACGGGCTGACAGTTGATACCGTCCGAAAGCCATTCATCTCCCTCCAGGCAGACGGCAACCACCTCACCCTCGACGCCGAGTCCATCAAACGCATCTCCGAAAAAGACGCGGCGCGCTTCCCCGAATTTGTCCGCTTCATGGATAAAGCCGCAAGCATTCTCGACACCGCCTACGCCACCATCATGCCGCGCCTGCCGCTGAACTTCAACATCCGCGAAGGCTACGGCTTGCTCGAATTGGGACTCGAACTGAAACTCGCAGGTCGCAAGGACATGCTCAACTTCATCCGCGCCCTGCCGATGACCGCGCAGGAATTGCTCGATGAATATTTTGAATCTGACGTGGTCAAAGCCGCGATTGCCTCCGTCGGCATCCACGGCTTCACCCTCGGACCGATGGGCGCAGGCACAGGCTACACCCTCATCCACAACTGGATGAATCGCGGCGGCTTGGCAAACGTCAATGTTGGCAAAGCTGGAGAAATTACACAAGCACTTGCGAATGCGGTGAAATCCTTCGGTGGTGAAATTAGAACCGAGGCAGAAGTAAAAAGTATCAAAGTAGAAAGCCAGATTGCGAAGGGTGTCATCCTCGCAAACGGCGAAGAGATTCTTGCAAATCAAATCCTCTCCTCCGCAGACCCGAAGCACACCCTGCTCAAACTCGTCGGCGCACAGGATTTACCGCCCGAATTCGTCTGGCACACCCAGTCCATCAAAATGCGCGGCTCGGTGGCAAAAATCCACTTGCAGACCAACGGCAGTCACGGCATCCCCGAAGGGACACTGGTTGTTGCTCCTTCAATCAAGTATTTAGAAAAAGCCTACGACGCCGCGAAGTACGGCGAAATTTCCGAGAAGCCGTATCTGGAAGTGACGACTTCTGGCAACGTGGTCAGCATCCATTTCCAATCCGCGCCGTATGCTTTGAGAAATAGTGACTGGAAAGTGGAAAGTGGAAAGTTGAAACATTGGCGATTGACTCACTTGCGGAATATTTCCCCAACCTCAAATCGTCAATCGTAAATCGCAAATTGATTTCGCCTCTTGACCTCGAACAAACCTACGGTCTCACCGAAGGCGACCTCAACCACGGTCAACTCATGCTCGATCAATTCCTCTTCATGCGACCCATCCCAGGCTGGTCGAATCACAAAACGCCCATTGACAACCTCTATCTCTGCGGAAGTGGAGTCCACGGCGGAGGCGGCGTCAGCGGCGCTGCAGGACGGAATGCGGCGAAGTCTTTGAAATAAAAAATCTGGTCACGCTAAAAGCGTGACCAGATTTTTTTACTTGAACAACCAGACGATCTCCATCTTCGGCTCTACGTTCCTGCCTAGTCTGCTGTGCCAGATCTCGCGCGGTGGTTCTGCCATTTCATGACCGTTCTTTTGGATCCAATCCGCAGCGGCATCGTACGCGCCGAGAATGACGGGGAAGTCGGTCTCTGGTCCGACCGTCATCACACAGGCGGCTTGCCCGCCTGCCAACTGCTTGACCTGATCCTCGCCATAATAACGATAGCCAGATTGCGGTCGACCCAGCGTGGTTGTAATAGGTTCAATTGGTCATAGAGCTGCAAGGCTTTGAGTGAAAGGCGGGTGAGGCTGGCGAAAGCGCCAATGGAGAGCAGTTCTTCAGCTTGGGTCATGTCGGCAGTATACAGTCTTCCCAAAGGGTAGAGTCAAGGGATGATTATGTTATAGTTTTTACATGATTTGGAAAACAAGAACTATTGTTGGGGTTGTTTTCATTGGATTGATTTTGATGCAATTTTTGTATGACCCACTGGCATTTTTGGAACAAAATATAAACATTGGAAATATCCAAACTATACTTATAAAGGCACAAGCCCAATGGGATTCTGCCATGATCCAAAATTATGCATTCGAGATCCATGGCGCCTCTCAGAGTATTTGCAAGGTCAATGCGTCGATTGAAGTTCAGGATGATGCAGTAAGAAAGGTGCAACCTTTGCATGTAAATTCTGCGCTTCCGCCCGACGCATGGGCAGACCCGGATTGGGGAAATGAAGTTTTTCTCTGCGATTACAACCACTTCACGGTTCCACAAATGTTTGCAATGCTGGGGAAGACGTTAGAGAATTCTCCCTTCGCCATCCTTGATGCCGAATTTGACCCGCAGTATGGGTTTATTACGCAATTTGCAGATGGGATATCAGCCAGCCATGGATGGCTTAACCTGCAACGCCAAAGCATTTATAACGAATTTCAAGTTAGCAATTTTAAAATAGAGCAGTAGGTCACGCATATAGCGTGACCTACTTTTTTACTTCAAACTTGCACTACCGTAAATTGCGCGCGGATCGCGCCCAAAGGCAAGGCGTTTTGCCCATGTACTCGGAAAGTGGTGCAATGCATGAGAGTCCATCTTTGCAGGAGCATCGAGGCGCCAGCCTGCCACTGCAAGATTTTGAAAGATGCGCTCTGAACCGTCTTCCAGTGACCAGCCTTGTTCGGATAACGCGCCTCCGTTCAAGCGGATCTCGAGCCTGGCACCCGAACCTAAAATGGATTCAAGTCCGCATAAGAGTCTTGGGTCACCTTCGAGCAGGCTGTTCAGCAAACTTCCCCACGGAAAGTTAATGGTGACATGTGAAATCTGTCCATGCAGTTCGTGCGGCAGGGATTGGGCGTTGGCAATCACGTAAAGCAGATTTGGTAGATTGGTGCGTGAATATTCTCTCAGATTCTCGCGGCACGAGTCCATGCCGATGATGAAGTGGCTGGGAAATGTTTGGGCGTGGCAAAAGGCAAATTTGCCATCACCCGTTCCCAGGTCCAGCGCGATGCGTTTGTAATTTGCGAGTCGTGCATGCAGTTCAGTCGAATCCATAGTCAGGGATGTTTTGCCCCGAATTGTTTCCATGTGAAACCTCCAATTTGTCGAGTTGAGATGGGTGGGCGACAAATTGGAGTGGGGCGGCGCACGAGCACGCTTAAATGCAAATAGACGGCTGCACAGTCGTCAGGCACCGTCGAGGTCGTCGGGTGTAGGTTTTTTACGGGTTAGGGGAAATGCAAGGTCAGCCTGTGAGGCTGAGAGGGGGTAGGCTTAGCAGGGGGGACGAGTGGTGTTCATGATTTCGATGATAGCACGACCGTCTGGCGGTGTGTATTAATTTTCTCTATGAGGACGGTATGAACGGTTTTGAACTTTTGGGTATAATCCAAATATCGCTCTGATAGTTCAACGGATAGAACAAGGCACTCCTAAGGCTTAGATGTAGGTTCGATTCCTACTCAGGGCACAACGAATCTGAATAAAATAAATTAATAATTTCTAACCAATTTAATTATTGACATTTCAAAAATCTAGGTGTATTATTGACATCGTTGATTGCCAGGGTGCCCCCCTCACCCTGGCAATCAACATTTTAATTTCCAAACATGCTAATAAAAAGAGGTCATTTCACAGGAAATGACCTCTTTTTATTACTTTTTAGTTTCTTTGACCATTTGTCGGGCGGTTTGCAACAGTTCGTGAGCCGAACGGAGCGTGCCTTCACCCACTTCGCCGAGCATTTGCGAAAGCTCCAGCAGGCGGCTCTCGCCTTCGAGCGGCTCGACACGGGTGAGGGTGCGTCCTTTGTCCACAAGTTTTTGCACCTGATAATGCTGGTCGCCAAAGACGGCGAGTTGCGGGAGGTGTGTTACGCAGAAAACTTGATGGCTGCGCGAGAGATTCCATAGTTTATGCCCCACTACCATGCCCACGCGCCCGCCAATGCCTTGGTCGATCTAATCGAATATGAGTGAGGGAACTTCATCGGCGCGTGCCATGACATTTTTCAACCCAAGCATGAGACGCGAGGTTTCACCACCGGAAGCGACCTTTGCCAGCGGTTTGAGACCTTCACCGGGGTTGGGGGCAACAAGAAATTCCACGCGGTCGAGACCATTTTGGTCGAAGGCGAGGCGGGTTCCATCTGCGGATGGGACGCCGTTGGGGTCGGGCTTGGTTTGGAAGTCCACGCCAAATTGAGCCGATGCCATGCGCAGATCATCGAGTTCAAGCTCAATGCCTTTCCCCATGGTTTCGGCAGCGGACTTGCGTTTTTCAGAGAGGGTGCCGCCCTGTTTCGAGAGTTTCTCGAGCAGTTTGGCTTCCTGCATTTCAAGTTCGGCGATGCGATCCGCCGCACCTGTGATGGTATCCAACTGTTTTTTCGCATCGGCTCCGTATGAGATGACTGCGGGAATGCTGCCGCCATATTTTCGGACGAGCGAATGAATCAGGTCGAGCCGTTCTTCAACGTCGTCGAGCCGTTTGGGGTTGAATTCGATCTCTTCCAAGTACCCGCGCAGTTCGTGGATGATATCTGAAAGGGTATCGAGCATGAGCTCGGCTTGATTTGAAAGTTCTGATTGTCCTTCATCGATCTTTGCCAATGCAGCAAGTGCTTGGGCTGCCTGTCCGATCAAGTCGGTTGCTGCGGGAGTTTCAGGCGAGCCTTCTTCGAGGATCGCGAGCGCTTCCTGTGCGTTCTGTGCAAGTGACTCAGCGTTGGCGAGCCGGTCGCGTTCTTTGCGCAATTCTTCGTCTTCGCCCACTTTTAATTTCGCCGATTCGATCTCTTCCACCTGGTAGGTGAGCATTTCAATACGGCGGTCAGCGTCTGCCTGGGCTTTGCGGATGTCGTTCAATTCATGGCGCAGGGTCAACAGCGAATGATAGGTCTGACGGTAATCGTTCAATGGTTTGGCAACATCGGCGTATCGGTCGAGCAGACCGAGATGTGCGCGCGGGTCAAGCAGGGAAAGATGTTCCGCCTGCCCGTGAATATCGATCAACAATGCGCCAAGTTCCTTGAGCAGCCCCACGTTCACTGTGCGTCCATTAATACGTGCCACGCTGCGCCCTTCGCGGCGGACTTCACGCATCAGCACCACGTAATCGGGATCGTCCATCAGATCTTCGCGTTTGAGGACTTCATGCACCGCCTCACGTTCCGGACCTTTGAGATGGAAGACACCCTCAACAAAGGCGGCGTCTGAATCTGCGCGCACGAAGGTTGGGTCGGCTTTGCCGCCGATGAGCATGACTACGGCGTCGAGGATGATCGATTTGCCTGCGCCGGTTTCACCGGTAAGGATGATCAGCCCGGCACCGAAGCGCAGGTCGAGTTTGTCGATGATGGCGAAATTCTGGATGTGGAGTTCGGTAAGCATGGGTTATCTGGAAAGTTGGATGCCGGAGAGCCGGGCGTACACTAAGGGGACGGATACGAATAGGTAAAGCGCTTGAAAGATAATGCCAAAGATATTTCCGCCGAGAAGCTGCAAGAGCAGCATGGGCAGTGCGCCAGCAATGACACCTGCGCCCACGGTAATAAATAGCGCACGCGAGCGGCGTCGGTGGGTGATAGCTCGAACGGCTTCGGCAATACCGGTTCCGGCGGCGGAAGAACCGAGAAAGATCAATATCCAGCCAAAGAAACCGAAGCCGCCGATCAGGGTCACCAAAAAGGACGCCACCCCTGAAATTACTCCTGCGACGATGGCGCCGGAGATAAAGTCGTACCATAGGGCGGTATCGAAGGAGCGTTGTCTTTCGCGCATGCATTCTTTGCAAATGTAACCGGTGGGGGTGCTGACCGCGCAGGAGGTGCAGATGTAGCGGTCGCAGCGCTTGCAGCGCAGGCTGGTCTCCCGGTTCGGGTGAACATAGCAAGTGGTGGATGTGGAAGAGATCATCGCGGAAATCCTGAAGAATTTTCGTTTATGTGCATGGTGATATTTCGGTAGAAATACCCCGGGTTTCCAAATCGTACGAATTGCGCCGTCACATCGGCTGCAGTCACGTTGACGTGGTCGTCTTCCATCAACGGGGTGGGCGGCTGCCCATCGACGCTAAGGATGGCATTCTCACTTTTGATCTTGATGCCGACCGTGACACCTTCTGAAAGCACAACGGCGCGGTCTACAGAAAGATGGGGTGCGATGGGTACCAGTAGAATGTTGCGAAGTTCCGGCGGCAGGATGGGTCCGCCTGCGGCAAGGGCATATGCGGTGGAGCCGGTTGCGGTTGCGGCGATGAGCCCATCGGCGACGTAGCTGGTCAACTCGCGGGAGTCCACATAGGCGGTGAGCCGCACGGGGCGCAGGTTTTGTCCGCGCCCGACGACGACTTCATTGAGGGCGATCGAGGTGCCGATCTTTTCGCCAGCGCGGAAGTGTTCTGCGTGCAACATCATGCGGTTTTCGATCCAGGCTTCTCCTTTGAACAACCTGTCAAAATATTCGTGCCATTCCTTACGGTCGATCTGAATGAGGAACCCCAACCTGCCCAGGTTCACACCCAATATGGGAACTTTCGATGGCGCGCATAAGTGACCTGCTCGTAGTACACTGCCGTCCCCGCCCACGGCAATGAGCATATCAAACTCACCCTGCTTTACGCGTCTGCGCAGGTCTTCGTCATAAAGAGATCCGACCGGTGCATCCATGCCTCTTTCTTTGAGAAAGACGGACATGGCTTCCGCTTCTGTGAACGCCTCGGGCATTTTTGGATATGCCGTGACAACGATACGTTTTGGGATGAAGGGCAAAGACATACGGGAAATTATACCTTTTTGTCTTGTTCGCTATCATGTTATGCGAGGCTTTGTTCGCATATTTCCCTGAAGCCGCAGCGTTTGCAGCGGGAGACCTGTTCGTGCGACCGGTCAATATTCCCGCGGACATCGTCTTCGCGCATGTCGGCGATAAGTTCGATCAGTGCCTTCTCCAATTCATGGGTGTAGTCTATGGCGAAATCACGGTTCTCATAGTGGATGATGCCATATGGCGGGCGTTTGCCTAACGATTTTTCTACAAGCAGGCAATAGGATGCCAGTTGAAAAATATGTGAGTCGTAGGGGGCTTCAGGTGCGCGCCCTGATTTAACTTCCACTGGGATGATCTGACCGTTCTTTTCGATCAGATAGTCGGGTTTGCCGGTGAGCCCGAGGGCGGGGTAGTACAGCGGCTTTTCCACTTTACCCCAGGCGCGTGTGTCGGTATAGATGATGCGTCCGCCGGGGAGCCCCGCGGCTTTTTGCTGGCGGTTCGATTGCCAGAAAAATACCAGCGCAAGCAGGAAAAGGATCAGAACAATGGAGGTCATAGCACTTGATAGGCGAGGTATGCTACCAGCGTGAGGATGGCTGCCAGAAGCAGGATCCAGCCCAATGTGCGGGTGAGCGCGGAGACAAGGACCTGCCTTCCATGTCGGCGGTGGAGTTCCGTCCCGGCAACAAGTTCTGCCTGATTCTCGGAGGGTGTTCCGATCTTGCGATACCACCAGGCACGGCGGCAGTATAAGTATGAACCGATTTCAGAGGAGCGGATCGCGCGCATGAGCACAGTATAGCACAAATTTTCTAATCTACATCCTCGCAGGAACATAACCGAATCATGATAAACTTTCGGTGCAAAATTTCCAGTGGAGGCATTTCCATGACCGATCGTGACACTTACTCAATTGAAATCGCCGGCATTAAACGCGAACTTCGTTTGTTCGAGATCAAGCCTGGCTTACGCATTGCCATTTTGAATATTTTGGGAGATACCGAGTTGGTGCAAGCCTGTGCGCGCGGACTTGCCGAGAAGGTAAAGAGTGTGGACTACGACATCATCATGACCGCAGAGGCGAAGTCCATCCCCATCGCACATGCACTTTCGGTGGAAACAAAGAAACCGTATGTCGTTTTGCGCAAAACTTACAAGCCTTACATGGGTGACGCCCTGCAAGCGGAGACTCTTTCCATTACAACGGGTCAGCCGCAGGTCTTGATCCTTGATGAAAAAGACCGTGAGTTGATCCAAGGCAAAAAGGTTCTGGTGGTGGATGATGTCATCAGCACTGGTTCCACCCTGCAGGGCATGCGCATGATCCTCGATAAAGCCAACGCCAGCATTGCAGGTGAGGCGGCGATCCTCACTGAAGGAGACCGCGCTCAGTGGATGCATATTTATTCCCTTGGGCATTTGCCGCTGTTTACCGATTAAATGAGTAGGGGCGACTCGCGAGTCGCCCCTACATCATGAACAATTCCATTTTCTTTTTTCGTGAGAGAGCCTTGATGGCTCTCTCACGTTTTAATGCGCTGATCTTATCGGGCTGTTCTTCCAAATAAACCAACTTTACAGGACGGCGCGTCTTGGTGTAGCGCGCGCCAACACCTTTGTTATGCTGTTTGAGCCGCCGTTCGGGGTCGGTGGTCCAGCCGGTGTAGTAGGTGCCGTCTGAACATTCGAGAATATAGCAGAAATTGGTCATGCCTTCCTGCTTATTCTTTGCGCTTTCCCATCTTGCCGAATTTCGAGCCGAACAATGATTCCATCATTGTTTGTTTTTCCACGATTGCGCCGGGCATTTTGGTCCATTCGGCTCTCTCACGTTCTAAAAGCCAGTTCAAGCGGTTTTGCTGGGCAGTTTCCAGTCGTTTGAGCAGTGAGGCTTCCTCTGCCTTTTCCAGGTCTTCACGCAGATCGAGCAGAGCATTCATCAGCGCATTCAATGTGCGGATGACGTTCTCACGGTTATGCATGGCTAACTCTGCAAGTGCCTGCGCCGATTTTCCCTCTGAAAAAGCAGCTGTGGCATTGAAATAATCCTGACTTGCAGATTTGCGCATTTCCATCCAACCAGGTTGACTGGTGCTTGCATTCAATAGAGCAGTTGAAGTCAGCCAGGGTAAAAGATGGGTGGTTGCCATTAGACCATCTGATTCAACGAAATCGGTTAATAGGGTGGTTGCACCAAGAAACCCGATCAGGTCAGAGACCAATTTCACAGCTTGTTCGGGGGTGCCTGAAGGCGCTGAGAGCAGGAAAACGCTTTTTTCGAAAAGATCCGCTTTGGCTGAGTCCAGACCGGTTTCTCTTAAGTCCAAATATTTGGGTCCAACTGCTGGTGCGATTCCTACATAGTGGACTGTCTCGGGCAAAATTTCCTTTGCCCATTTGGCAACTTTTACCTTTACAAGAGAGGTGTCTACAATCACTGCATCATTGCGGAGGTCTTTGGCAATATGCACAAGTGTTTCGCGGATCTCATGTACGGGCAGGGCAAGAATCACCAGGTCGGCATTTTCCACTGAGTTTGGCAGGTTATGGTCTGTTTCATGGACGGCCCCAAGCTTCTTTGAGCGCCGTTCAATGCCAAAATCCTTGTCATGCCCGGTTATTACCAGCAGATCTTTGTGCGGTGCGAGCGCCAGCCCAATGGAAGCGCCAATCTGCCCTAAACCGATAATTGTGATCTTTACAGCCATGGTAACCTCAAAGTGTGGAGTGACAGGATTATACCTTGCAGAAATTCCCCGTTAAAATACGAGAACCGCGGACGCCGACCGCGGTTCTCTTTGAAAGGAGGAGAAGAGAAATCACCTTACAGACGTAAATTTATCATGGTTATCCGAATGGCACTTGACGCAAACCCTACGATTGCCCTACGATTGTCCGACAACTAACAAGACTGCAAACGGCACAAGGAACTTGTACTTGAGGAAAAAAACGAGATGACATCTTCTCCCAAACTCTATCTTGGTGACTTACACGATACTCCCCTCGGAGATTTTCGCTTCGCCGTTTCCGACTTGGGCTTGGTTGCTGTTGAATGGGCAGGTAACCAGCCCAAGCTGGATGCTTACTTACAAAAAATCAAACATCCTTTTGAAGTGAATCAAAAGAAGGCAGATCCTTACGCACGAGAATTACACGAATATCTGAACGGCAAGCGCACGGATTTCACAATTTCCATCGATTGGAGTGATTTCACTTCCTTCCAGTGTAAGGCTTTGCAAGCCGTTTGTAGAATTCCCTATGGCGAAACCCGAACCTATATTGACATTGCCAGAGAAATAAATCATCCAAACGCCTATCGCGCTGTGGGCGCTGCCAATGCCATGAATCCCATGCCGATCGTGGTGCCTTGTCACCGTTTGCTCGGTAAAGATGGCAAGTTGCATGGGTATGGCGGTATGGGCGGATTAAAAACCAAGCGATGGCTCCTGAAAATGGAAGGCTCGATCGCGGCGTGATAAACTCGGGTTGTGGACATACTCTCTCAACTTTTTTGGACATTCCTAAAAGTCAATTTGCTTAGCACTTCTGGCCCTGCTTCGGTGGGGTTGCTGTATCATGAAGCGGTGGGGCGTTTTGTGACGGAGGCTCAGTTCGTACAGGCGGTGGGTTTTTCATCTGTTTTACCGGGAAGTGATGCGCTTCAGCTGGCAATGTATATCGGTTATGCTGCGGGTGGGGTCACTGGCGGGCTGGTGGCGTTGACCGCCTCTATTTTGCCGCCGACGATCATCATTCTCGGTGTGACGATGGTCTTGCACCGGTTGCGGCGCGAGGCTTGGGTCAACAGTTTTGTGGAAGGACTGACCCCCGCCATCGCGGTGTTGATGGTTTTTACCGCCTGGAAAATATTTGAAAAAGGCGGCGGTATGAGCTGGTTTGGTTGGGGACTGGCGCTCTCAAGCTTTGCTGCCATGTGGTTTAAGATCCCTGAACGGTTCGTTATTATTATTGCAGGGATCATTGGAGTGATCTTTCTTTCTGCCTCATGAACACATCGAATCCTTCAAAGTATTCTCAGTTGTTTTGGATGTTCCTGAAAGTGAACCTGCTTTCGCCTTCAGGACCCGCTTCGGTGGGTTTGTTATACAAGGAAGCCGTTGGCACGTTGATGACGGAAGAACGCTTTGTAGAAGCTGTGGGTTTTTCGAACTTTCTGCCGGGGAGTGAAGCATTGAAACTGGCAATGTTCGTAGGGTATGCCGCCGCTGGCGTGCCAGGCGTTTTTACAGCATTGCTGGGTGCAGTGCTGCCGCCGACGGTTATGATGTTTGTGGTGGCTTTTCTGCTTCAACAAGTGCAGCATGAAGATTGGCTGACGGGTTTTGTAAAGGGGATGAGCCCGGCTGTGGCGGCATTGATCGTGGTGGTGGCGTGGGAGTTATTCCGTGTAGGGCAGACCAAGACCATTGGTAAACGCACATTGATCATTGCCGGGTTGAGTGCGGTTGCGTTATGGTTTGAGGTTCCGTCGCCCCTGGTCTTGCTCGGGGCGGGAATCCTCGGTGTTATTCTTTTTCGTTGATGGGAATTATGATGTCGTCGGATATTTTGATCGTTACGAATGGAACCAAGGAAAGTTTCCCTGCCATTGAGCAGGGAGCCTGGCTGGCTGCCGACCTGAATTTGCCGATCATGCTGTTGGGGATCACCGAGAGGCTGGACCCTGCCGCCATTGATTCAACGCATCCATTGGAGGATGTGTTCGAGCGGGCTGTCAGCGTGTTTAAGGCGCGAGAAGTAGCGTACAGGCTTGAAGTCCGTAATGGAAGCGCGGAAAAGGTTCTGCCATATGAGGCGAAGCAAAATGAGTCGATTGTGGTGCTGGGTCCGCTTGGGCGTCCTCAGTTGCAGCGAATGATGGCGGGGCGTTCGATCCGTCATTTTATCGAAGAGATCGAGCAGCCATTATTGTATGTGCCTGAAACCAGAGTGCCTGTCAAAAAGATATTGATCGCTGTGGGCGGGCTTGGCTACGATGTGAATGCAGAACATATTGCGATGCAGGTGGCGGTGAAAAGCGGCGCCGAGATCGTATTGCTGCATATCGTGCCGCCGATCGATTTGAACTATCCCACGGCACAAGCGGTCAGTAAGAACTGGCAGCACCTGACGGAGACCGACACGCCAGTGGGAAGGAGTTTGCGCAAATCTCTGGAGAATGCGCAGACGGCAGGGTTGAGTGCTTCTGTAAAAGTGAGGCATGGCAATGTGATCGAGGAGATCGTTGCAGAATCACAGGAAGGAAATTATGAACTGCTATGCATGGGCTCCTCGTATAGTGTTCATTCATTACGACAGATGTATTCGGCAAATGTAACAGCGGAGATCATGGAACGAGTCCGTTGCCCGGTGATGACTGCAAGGTTTCGGGATGCATCGGTCTGACAATTTGGAAGTTTGATAGAGTATGACCTAAGGAAAACAAAATATGGATGAAGCAACCGGGATGATCCTCAAGGCTCTGCGTTTTTCAGCGGAGAAACACAATGAACAGCGAAGAAAGGATTCCAGATCTTCGCCATATATCAACCATCCGATCCAGGTGGCGGAAACGTTATGGACGTTGGGCAGTGTGCGTGATGAAGCAGTGCTGGTCGCTGCGATTTTACATGACACCATCGAAGATACCGATGCCACACCTGATGAGATCCGCCGGGAATTTGGTGCTGAGACTCAGTCACTGGTGCTTGAGGTGACCGATGATAAAAGTCTGCCGAAAGAGGTCCGCAAACAATTGCAGATCGAGACTGCGGGGCAAAAGACGTCCAAGGCGAAACTGATCAAACTGGCAGATAAGATATGTAACATTTATGACTTGATCTACTCTCCGCCTGCGAGTTGGTCTTTGAAGCGCCGTCAGGAATATCTGGACTGGAGCGAGAAGGTGGTTCAGGGACTCCGTGGGACGAATAAAGCCCTGGAAGCCCGGTATGACGCGCTGTTGAAAGAAGGCAAGGAAGTTTTCAAGATAGGCTTGTAACTCTTCTTTTTGAAAAATATAAATAAAAGAGCTGCTCCTCGGTAGGAGCAGCTCTTTTTGATCGAACAGAATTGATTAGGGTGTGACCTCTGTTGGTGGCACTTCAGTGGGCACTTCAATGGGCGCTTCAGGCGTTGCAGAAGGTTCTATGGGGACAACCTCACTTGGCTGGGTCGTCGGTATGGGTGTGTCTGTATATACCGGCATGGGTGTGAAGGTTGATGTGAATGTCGGGATGATTGGCGTGAATGTAAAAGTGAATGTCGGCATGACCGGTGTGAACGTAAATGTGGGAGATGCGGTCGGTGTGGCAGAGGGCAGCGCTGTGAACGTTGCAGTGGGAGTATTGGACGGGCTGGCATTCATTGTGAATTCAAAGTGAAGCAGAGGCGCCTGAGCAGGGTTGGTTTCGAAAGCGATCGCTACACGGCTGCCGCTGCCAGTGAACATGAAAACCATGGAGTTCCCGCTAGCCCAGCCAGCCTGATTGACGATCTCTTGCAGGACGGGTGCGAGGTTCGGAGTTTGCTGATAGGCACCAAGGGTGAGCCAGGAAGCTGGCGCCCAACTGACCGCATTGGCGGTTCTTGCACGGGAAGAGACGTTGCGATCCGCGCCGGTGAAGGCAGCCGCGTTGGGGCTGGACTCACCTTGGATGGAGAGGCTGGTGCCTGCAGAGGTGGTTTCATCCACTGCAAATTTGATGTAAGCGTTTGTGATTATTGCACCATTGGGGATGTTCACGCCATTGAAGCGGATGCCAACGATCTGATTGTCGCTGTCGTGGATCAATTCCAGGTCGGTGCTGTCCAGATACATCCAGCCGGCGGCGCTTTCTTCCACATCATCATTGCCGGACGATACACGAACTTCGTTGGCGCTTTGCCCGGGGGAAGATAGGAGGACGATAGGTGCAGGTGTGTTCGTGGAGGCGGCTTTTGTGGGTGTTTTAGTTTTTGTGGGCGTTTTGGTTTTTGTGGGTGTCTTTGTTTTTGTGGGCGTTTTGGTAGGTGTGCCCTTAGTGGCAGTCACTGTTGGAGCAACTTGGGTGAGAGTGGCTGTTGCTGTTGCAGATGGCGCAGCGACAGTGTAAGTCATTGAAGGAATAACAGTGTTTGTAAAAGTTGCCGACGGAGCCGCAGCAGTGTACGTCGTTGTTGGAGCGATCGGCGTGGACGTGAATGTAAATATGGGGGATGCAGTCGGTGTGGCAGAGGGCAGCGCTGTGAAAGTCGCCGTGGGGGTATTGGAGGGACTGGCATTCATTGTGAATTCAAAGTGAAGCAGAGGCGCCTGGGCAGGGTTGGTTTCGAAAGCGATCGCCACGCGGCTGCCGCTGCCAGTGAACATGAAGACCATGGAGTTCCCGCTAGTCCAGCCAGCCTGATTGACGATCTCTTGCAGGACGGGTGCGAGGTTCGGAGTTTGCTGATAGGCACCGAGGGTGAGCCAGGAAGCTGGCGCCCAGCTGACCACATTGGCGGTTCTTGCACGGGAAGAGACGTTGCGATCCGCGCTGGTGAAGGCAGCCGCGTTGGGACTCACCTCACCTTGGATGGAGAGACTGGTGGCGGCAGAAGCAGTTTCATCCACTGCGAAATTTATGTAAGCATTGGTAATGGTCGCCCCGCTGGGGATGTTCACGCCATTGAAGCGGATGCCAACGATCTGATTGTCGCTGTCGTGGATCAATTCCAGGTCGGTGCTGTCCAGATACATCCAGCCGGCGGCGCTTTCTTCCACATCATCATTGCCGGAAGATACACGAACTTCGTTGGCGCTTTGCCCGGGGGATATACTCGTTGGGGTGGCAGAAGCGGCTGGTCCAATTGGGGTGGGAGAAGCGGCTGCTCCAATGATGGTGTTCCCCACCATGGTCACGCCTGTGCTTGAGTTGATCTATGGTGTATTGAAATAATTGTTGTACTCAATCAATACATTCGAATTTGATGCGCCATCCAATACAATGCTTTTTACGATTCCGGTAGGGATGGTATTTCTGCTAATAGTAATATTTCTTAACACTCCGATACTGCCGAAAGCGATGATACCTTTTTCGCAGCCTTGAATGGTGTTGCTTGAAATGTTGATGTCGTGAAGCTGTGTGCCCCAGCCGGAGTAGTACTCTTCTCCCAGCGCGATTCCCATGGGACGGCTTGTTCCACGATTGAAGAGCGAGTTGCCGGTACAGGTGCCATAATTTCCACTGACAATAACATTGGAGGAATTATCAACGTAATATAGAACCGAATAAGCGTCGATGACGGTGTTGCCTTCCACTAATGCGCCCAAAGTCATTGTGATGGCGATCCCCTCGCCGTAACAATTTTCTACACGATTATTCCTTACTGTAAGGTTTACGGAGCCTCTTTCGCCCTTGATACAACTTGCCCATCCGCCATTCATTTGCCGTGATGCGTTTTCCAAGACGCTGTTTTTCACGGTTGAATTCTGAATAATGGCGTTTGCTTTGAAACTGATAATGCCATGTGATGTGCAGTTAAGGGCGGTCACACCGTCCACTGTCACATTATCAGCATTGATCTTGACACAAATTGACTCGCTTTGCCCGGCACCATCATACGTCCCGCCCCGCACGGTAATGCTTTTGGTAATGTTGATGGGCGCGAATGTTCCGGATGCTTGTATGGTGTCTCCGGCAACCGCCAGACTTTGCGCGCGGTTAAACGTCTTGCAGGGCGCGGAAAATGTACAGGTGTTCACATCATTACCTGTCGGGCTGATGTATAAAACTTTTGTGGTTTGTTGAGCTGCGGCGTTGTTGTAATTCAAAATAGTCAGAGCCAAAACAGCAGCCGCACTTATTAAGATATGCACTATCTTTTTCATGTTGTTCTCCTTGTTTAGTGCTGGATGTCGGATCTACATCAACGTATTGCCGATACCCATTTCGCAGGATAACAAAACCTATTTTTAATAAGCGGGCTATGAGTTAGTACCCAGGTACTAATATGTGTTCCAATTTTGCAAACTTAACATCTCAGTTAGGAATACCCTCCAAATCTCTTCAATTCCACCCGCAAAGCTCACTGATACACGAAATTTTGAAAGCACCTTGCAAGGTGCCGTAAGGTTGGTTTTTGCCTGAAAATTTACGGTAAGATTGGAAAACTAGAATAGGTGGCGTTACTATGCTTGAACTATCCAATACACGCTTTGCTTTTTTGGACATCGAAACCACCGGGCTTTCTCCCTGGTTTGGAGACCGTATCTGCCAGATCGCCGTGATCGTGACCGAAGGGAAGCGCATCAAACGGACCCTCGACTTGCTTCTCGACCCTGGGCGGGAACTTTCGCCGTCAGCGGTTCACGTCAACGGTTTGGATGCTGCCGCACTCAAAGGAAAACCACGCTTTGCCGAAGTCATTGACCAGGTAGGTGAGGCATTAAGCGATGCCATCGTTGTCTGTCACAATGCCAAATTCGACATTCAATTCCTTGATAACGAATCGCGAAAACTTGGACGTACCATTGAGCTTCCCAACCTCATTGACACCCTGCTGCTGGCGCGCGATCATTATGACCTGCCCTCCTACAGCCTGGAACAGCTTTCGGAGCAGTTTCAGATCACCACCTACATTCAGGGGTCGCGCGCATTTGCAGATGCGGTCATGGTGAAAAATTTGTTTTTTACGCTGGTGGAATCATTAAAGACGGTAAATAAACCGTTGGATGATCTGATCGGGATTTACAACTCGCCCGCCTGGCCTCAGGAGGGCATCTATCTACCTACAGAACTGAGTGAAGCAATTCACAGCGGCAAACGTCTGTTCATCCAATATATGGATAAGGATGGTGAGATCTCCGAACGTTGGGTCTCCCCGCGTGAAGTGATCGGCTTGTCAGATTATCTCTACCTGCAAGCCTATTGCCATTCCCGTGAAGCCGAGCGTACCTTTCGACTCGACCGAATATTGAGTGTTGAAGTGGAAGTTGAAAAATAAAAAGAACGGCGGCTCGCAAGCCGCCGTTCTTTTTCTACCCTTTTAGTTCTTTTTCGATCTGTGCCAATGCATTTTTGAATGCTTCGTATGGTTGTGCACCGACAATGGCGTATTTGTTATTGATAACGTAAGTAGGCACGCCGGTTACGCCGATCTGCTGCGCCCATTGCACTTGCCCAGCCACTTCCTTTGTGTATTTGCCGCCATCCACCGTGGTTTGCATATCGTTCGCGTCCAGCCCGGCTTCTTCGGCAGCGGCACGTAAGACATCCCATTTGCTTATGTCTTGTCCGTCGCTGTACACTTTGCGGAAGACGATGTGATGGAACTCGTTGGCTTTTCCGTGTTCACGCGCATACTCCGTTGCTTCATGAGCGATCCGTGTGTTGTAAATGCGCTCTGTGGACCTGAAATTCATCCCATGCATCTCAGCCATCATCTGCAGGCGTTCTTCCGAACCGTTGGCACGTGCCTTCAAAATGTATTCAGGCAGTTCCATACCTTCTGGTGGGGTATCAGGACGCAGATAATACGGGCGCCATTCCACCTCCACGTTATATTCTTTTTTGAGCCTCTCGACCACACCCTGGCCGACATAGCACCACGGTCATATGTAATCAGAGAAGATGGTTAATTTGAAGTCTTCCATTGGGTGTCCTTTTTTATGATTGATGTTCAACGATTGAAAGACATCCAATGCGGGCGTGTTCTTACTTGAAATTAATCATAGTAATACTCGGAACAGGGGAATTCTTCTCCGTCAGGTGAGACGGCTTTGGTGGGATATTCTGACTCGTCCATGGTAAAGGTATCCAATTCAGATTGAACAGATGCGAGCGCCTTGTCTGCATTGACACGGGCGAAATGGAAGGACTGCCAGCTGTATTCACGGTCATTGCGCTGGATGTCTCGATCGTAGCGGATGCAAGTCAGAGCGGCGGTGACTTTCTCATGGACGGTATCAGGCAAGGTTGAAGATCGAAGCGCCTTTACGAGCGGGGGCACAGCATCATCAGAAAGCTCAATGAAGTATTGAGAGTCCAGGGCTTCAGTATTTCCACCAAGCAGTTCACGCTGGATGTTCTGGTTGACGATGAATGCATCCACATTGAGGATGGGTAACGAGATGGCAAAGCCAAATGAAGCAATGAGCATGGCAAAGGCGAACATGCGCTCTTTATGCAGAACCTCGAGCACAATGGTGGTGATGAGCAGTAAGCCGATCCAGATCAGGAATACATGGGTGTAGGTGCGCAGGCGCGAGAAGCCGTATGCCACTTCGTAGAGATTAAGGCGTTGATATGCTGAGACGAGCATGACAAGTAGTAGCCCGACAAGGGCAATGCCCAGACCCGAATAGGTTTTACGCTGCGTTTCGGTTTCGCGTTTGGTAATGCCGCTCAGGGTCAATAACATCATCAAGGCGAAGAATGCCACAGCGACCAATTCGCCAAAGCCTTTACGGGCATAGTCGGCGTAGGTGTAGCCTTCCACGTTGATGTTGGTAGTGCCGCCAAAGAAATATTGGAACTGGATGACGACGAAGGCAGCGAAAAGTGCCACAACACTGCCCAGCACAATGGATGATTCGATGAAGCCGAGAAAAGCCGGAACAAGCGGTTTTTCCTCTCCGACCAGTTTTTCATCTTGTGATGCGTTGGCGGCATGCAGGAAGATGCCTGACAGCCCATAGCCAATGAAGAGAATGTAGATCATGCGGAAGATATATTCGGGCAGGTTCTCGAGTTTAAAAGCGTCTACAAGATCTTCCAGTCGTTGGTTGAAGACTACATCGGCAGAGGCGAGCAGGGAGGCGAAGATCATTACGATGGGAATGGCAATGACCAGTCCACGCAGGATGGGCATAAAGTTATATTTTGAGGGCTGCACACCCGCTTCGGTTTGGGTTTTGCGCGCCTCGGCAGCAAAGGTGATGGGACGAATAAGCAGGCTGCCCACCAGTGAAAAGGATTTGCTGACATAGTCTGCAAGGGTATAGCGCATCCAACGCCCGCCCAGATAGGTGACGGTGAAAATTGTCAGTGTGAACATGGTGAAGGTATAGGCGAGGAAGGTGGTCATTGGCTCAGAGCGAATGAATGTGATGGCGGCGAAAAAGCCAAAGAGCGGAAGCAGCAACAAGGTCGCAGGATGCGGGCGATGTCCATTGCTGAGGAGCAGGTAAAAACCGGCAATGAGGCACGCCGTCCAAAAAATGGCGAAGTTGACGCCGGGGGCATTCTCCCAAAATAGGAAGTCGAACAGCCAGCCGAGCACGAGCACGATGATCCAGAGTTTGTTGGGGTTGGTTTTCATGGGTACTCCTGAATTTATTTTATCCACGAAGGGCATGAAGCGCCACGAAGATTTTTAGAGGATAGTCCCGCAGGGCTTGCGGAGTCTCTCAAAAGGTATCAGAAATCAAATTCTTCGATGATGGTTCCTGGCGTCACCTCGTGTAGATTACAATTCTGTGAGAATCGCAAATCGGGCTATTGACATCCAATTTGAATTGGGGCATACTTTCACTACCGCACGGGGGCACACAAATTGAATTCGCCATCCTTATGAAAGGAGGAGGTGATGTCTAACATGGATAGTAGCATTAAACCCAGCGCTGTGGCATCCCTCCTCAAGTAAGTCAAAGGAAGCCACAGCGCCCCACGATTGCCGCCCGCAAGGGTGGCAGTCTGGTTTAATGGACAAAAATAAAAAAGCAGGTCTCGCTTCAAGCGAGACCTGCTTTTTAGTAGGAGCCTACAGAGCTATCCACCTGCCGGGCATATGCATCAATACCGCCGCGCACATTGAAGATATTTTTATATCCTTGCTGTGCCAGCCACATGGTCACCTGCACGCTGCGGCTGCCGTGGTGACACATGATGTAGACGGGGATATCCTGCGCTCGAACCGACTCGGACAATGCAGCCGGTCCTTCACTTGCCAAACGGCTCAATGGCGTAACCTCAAGCCTGCTGTCTTCGACCTTGGCTTGAGTCAACTCTGGGAGCTCGCGCACATCGAGCAAAATGAACTTTTCGTCAGATTTCAGTTTTTCGCCCAGTTGGACGACTGTAATTTCAGGGAACATTTTCAATCCTTGACGTAGAGGCGACTCGCGAGTCGCCCCTACATTATTTTATTTCTTCAATGCCGGGATGTAGAACTTCTGCACGTATTCCTTTACCATACGGCGGGTGGAGAATTGTGGGATGACGGTCTTCATCGATTCTTTCATGAATGCAACCCAGGCAGTGGACATTTCCTTGGGGTCGCGATCATAGAATTTCGGGATGATCTGATGCTCGAGCGTGTTGTAAAGATTTTCAGCATCGAAGGCATCCTGCGCTTCGTTGGATTCGTATTTGCGGTCATCACCGATCGACCAGCCGTTCTTCTGATTGTAGGCTTCACACCACCAACCATCCAGTACGGAGAAGTTCGGCACACCGTTGATGGCGGCTTTCATGCCGGATGTTCCGCTGGCTTCGTAAGGACGGCGCGGGGTGTTCAGCCACACATCCACACCTTGAACGAGGTAACGTGCGAGGTTCATGTCGTAATCTTCAACGAAAATGATGCGACCGCCGGTCTCGGCTTTCTTTACGGTGCGATAAACCTGTTGGATCAACTTCTTGCCGGGGTCATCGGCAGGATGTGCCTTGCCCGCGAAAATGATCTGAACTGGATGATTCGGTCGGTTGATCAGTTCGAGCAGGCGTTCCACGTCTGAGAGAATGAGGCTGGCACGTTTGTAGGTGGCGAAGCGGCGCGCGAAACCAATGGTGAGGGCGTAGGGATTGATGAGCACGCCTGAAGCGACGACTTGCACCGGATGGAAACCGCCGCGAGTCCAGCGGTCACGTACGCGTTCGGTGAGATAGAACGCCATCTTGCGTTTGAGATGCAGGTGAACTCCCCAAAGTTCCTTGTCGGGAATGCCGTCGATCTTTTGCATCAGTTCGTGATCGTCGAGATTGTCGTACCAAGCAGCACCGAGATGTTTTTCGAGCAGGTTGTTCATGCGGCGCGCCATCCAGTTGCGGGTGTGGACGCCGTTGGTGACGTGTTGAATGGGAACATCTTTTACAGCACGGTCTTCCCACAGGAACTTCCACATATCGCGGGAGACCTCGCCGTGAAGTTCCGAAACGCCATTCGAACCGCCAGAGAGTTTTAGGGCAAGCACCGGCATGGAATACATGTCACCATGCGGGGTGTTGTGCTTGGCGACATCTATGAATTGTTCGCGGGTGAGTCCCAGTTCGCCCCAATAGGTGGAAAGGTATTTGTCGATCAAGTACAGCGGGAATTCGTCGTTACCAGCCGGGACGGGGGTGTGAGTGGTGAAGACGTTCTGTCCACGGTTCTTGTCGGCGGCGGCGGTAAAGGCGGTGCCTGAAGCCACTTGTTCACGGATCCGCTCCAGGGTTAAGAAAGAAGCGTGACCTTCATTCATATGCCAGACGGCGGGGTCGTATCCCAACGCCCGCAGCGCGCGCACACCGCCAATTCCCAAAAGGACTTCTTGCATGACACGGCGGTCAAGGTCTGACCAGTAGAGGCGGGCGGTGAGCAGGCGGTCGTAGTCGTTGTTGCTTTCGACGTTGGAGTCGAGCAGGTAAAGCGGCACACGCCCAACGCGCACTTCCCAGATCTGTGCGGTCAGTTTTCGGTCGGGGAAATCGAATGAGACGGTGACAGGCTTGCCGTCTTTTTGAACAAGGGTGACGGGCAGGTGCTCGAAGGTAAGCGGATTGTTGACGGCTTCCTGCCAGCCATCTTCGGTGATGCGCTGTGAGAAGTAACCTTGTGCATACATGAAGCCGACGGCGATGAAGGGCAAGCCGAGGTCGGAAGATTCTTTGAGGTGATCACCGGAGAGCACACCCAAACCGCCTGAGTAGATGGGCAGGGTTTCGTGCAAACCGTATTCCATGGAGAAGTAGGCGATGGGCTTTTTCAGGCTTTTGTGCGTTTTCTGTGACCAGGACTCTTTGGTGAAGTACGCGTCGAAGCCCTTAAATATCTCATCGTAATGCTCGAGGTATTCTTTGTCGTTCGCGGCTTGATTCAAGCGTGCCTGTCCGACCTCGTTCAGCAAGCGGATCGGGTTGTGATTCAGTCGTTCCCATAGGTCGTAATCGAGACGACCAAATAAGCGGAACGCTTCAGGATGCCAGGACCACCACAAATTGGTGGCAAGTTCACCCAGGCGGCTGATACGCTTGGGTAAATCGAATTTTTGAGAGGGAGTAGTTAAGAATTCCATAGTGGGCGGATGATACCTCATAGTATTTTTGCGTTTGATTATTGTAAGGTGAATTAGTTGTTTGGTCAAACTAAGTATTGAATGGGTGTTAAAAAAAGTGACAGTCACCTGCAAGATGACTGTCACTTCGCAACCCAAGTGAGGTTTATCGCGCGTTCCAGATCGCATCTGCTACAAGGACGCTAATGAACATGGCGATGGCAGAAAGCCCGCTGCCAACCATAAAACCTGCCAGCACGGAAACGATCACAGCCACGATGCTGTTCCAGTTGAATTTCCCGATCAGCCAGCGCGGCAGTTTCCATGACAATACGGCGGAAAGGATGATCCCGATGATGTTGCAAACCAGGGATGTTATCAAGGCCGGCTCCCCCGAACGGGAATCAAATCCGTTTAGCGCAACCAGTAAAAAGAACCCACTGGCTATTCCGAAAAGGATAAGCAGAATGATGGTCAGGATGGTTGAAATAATGGAAGGGGTTTTCGTGGGCATGTTTTTTTCCTCGTATAAGATTTATGGATTGCAGTTTACCGGAAAACGTTCTTCTGTGGGTGTCGTGATCGTAACTGACCCCACATTTACGATCTCATGCGGGTAAAGCAGACGAAAAGATACAGTGTACTCAGATTCTTTTTCAAGATAAATGCTGGTCTGGTATTTCATGAGCAGTTCGTAAACCGCCGCGGCTTGCTGACCTTCAAGGAAGGTATGGGGAATGTTCGCCATTTCCATTAATGAAGGAGTTTCCAGCGTCCATGCCCGTGCTTTTACTTTGCTGTCTGTTGCGAGATCCCTGCCCGGTGTGACGAACAGGATCAAGCGGTCGGGCTGGTAGGGTTTGAGCCTTCCGGGATTGTAGGTCTCTACGAATTCCATGACCTTGCGCATGGGGCGTGCCAGGAATTTTCGATAAGGTTCAAAGAAACTGATACTTTTGGGGTTTGTTAAATTTACGGTCAGCGTGGCGAAGCGTCCATCTTCAATGGGTTGATACTTTGAATTGAAATCGTACAACGGATTTGTCTCTTCCGTAGAGCGTGAGTCTTGCAGTGTGTAAAACCCGAGTGTATCGAGCCTTGCAATGAACGAACAAACCTCTTTTGTATTCAATACCTGTGTGCGGACTTTGGGATCCCCCGTTCGCGCCGCGATCATAACTCCATCCGTATAGATGACGAGCAGCGGCTCTTCCTTCAACCCGAATTGACTTGCCACCTCCGCCGGACTCTCAACCGTGTACTTGATCCAAACATGCTTCCATGGGTACGTTGCAAAGACAGGTGTAGGAGTCGGCGGCAGGGTGGGCGTTTTCGTAGGGCGTGGAGTTTGAGTGGCAGTTGGCGGCGGGGTAGGTGTGGATGTTTCCAGAATGGGAAAAGAACTGCAGCCAACCAGTATCCACATCAAAATGAGCAAGGTCACACGAAATCGTCGAGGCATGAAAATTACGTTGAATTATATCCCGCCATAAAAGTGACAGCCACCGTTAAGGTGGCTGTCACTTTAGTTTTTGTTACGGCGTACTATCTTCAGTCAGTGGACGATCATTCAATGGTTGGACGGGGCGGTTATTGCCTTCTTCAAAAAGCGAAGTCAGCGCCTCGATCTGTTCGGTCGAAATTTCTACAGGCGTGGTCATCAATAGCCAGTTGACCCCTTCGGAGCAGGGCGGTGTGGTCAGTGACCCACTGTAACGAAAACTAGTCTGCTCGGCGGGTAACAAGTCTGCGGCGTTGATGGTGACGCCTGCATCTGTTGCTTCACTTTCCTTTGCCGGGAGGTTTTCGGTAAACGGCAGATACGCGTCATTCTGTGCGCCTTCATCAAGAAGGATGCCAACCACAGCCAGATTGCCATCTGCGCTCTTGTGGACGATATGCAGTTCGGCGGCGAAAAGTTTTCCATCTACAGCATGTTCGCTGGGAGCATGATAATGGAATTGAGCTACATCATAGCGAATGCTGTCTAATTCGATGTAACTTCCGGCATCGTAATTGACCTGAACAGTATGTCCGTTGTTCAAGATATTAACTTCGCTCGGCTGATAATGGAAAACGATATTTGCCAGATCCTGCTCAGCAGGTGATGCCACATCAATAGGGGACTGATTCTTCCCAGCACCGCAAACCATGTATGCCGGGTCAAGGTCGCCCCAGTGTTCGGGACCTTCCTCGCCTTCATACGTCCAGTGTGGTGAGGTGTCGGCATGCGAAGACTCTTCATTTGCAGGAGCGCAAGCAACAAGTGTGGCGGCTAAAAGAATTACGACTCTAAATTTTTGTAATTTCATCTTTACTCTCTCCTTTTTTGATTTCAGTATTGTATTCTTTCACAGGGAATTTCTCTTTGCGCCTACCTTACAATGCGTCAGACTTTCATTAACCTCCCCCTTTGTCCAGTTGCCTGATTGGTCGCTTGGTCTTATAGTGAGATTATTCCGTAGGGGCGACCCGCCTGGGCGTGACAAGTCATTTTTTCATGCAAGGATATATGGTTTGTCATCCCTTTGCCAAAACATTGGCGGGTCGCCCCTACACTAATTATCGGAGACTACTTTTATGCAAGGATACGGCTGGTTCATGGCAATGCGTCAGGGCGACGAAAAGCCTAAAGTGACCCGCGAACTTTTGTTGCGCGTTCTCAAGTACGCCAAACCATACTGGTGGCATATTGCTGGCATGCTCGTGACCATTTTGCTCAGTACGGGCTTATCCCTGCTGACCCCGCTCATTTTTCGCAACATGATCGATGTGGTGCTGCCAGCCAAAGATACCCAGCGCCTCATCTGGCTGGGGCTGGGATTGCTCTTCATCCCCGCACTTAACGGCGGCATCAGTGTCCTTCAACGAAGGCTCAACTCCACGGTGGGTGAAGGGGTGATCTACGACTTGCGCTCCGGGTTGTTCTCACGCTTGCAGCGCATGTCGTTGAGATTCTTCACCAATACCAAAACCGGTGAACTCATGTCGCGCCTCAACAGCGACGTGGTCGGGGCGCAGAACGCCATCAGCAACACCATCGTCAATATCGTCACCAACCTGGTTGAAGCCATTGCCTTGTTTGCCGTCATGTTCTCGCTTGAGTGGCGGTTAACCCTGGTTAGTGTGCTCATCCTGCCGCTTTTCATCATCACCGCCCAGCGGCTTGGCAAGGTCTTGCGCGATATTGCCCGTCAGGGTATGGACATGAACGCACAGATGAATGCACACATGAATGAGACTCTCAACATCGGCGGCGCATTGCTCGTTAAGCTTTTTGGGCGCACACGCGAAGAAGAGAAACGCTTCCGCGAGCGTGCGGCAGGTGTCCGTGATATCGGCATTCGGCGGGCAGTCATTGGCTCATCGTTCTTCGTCATCTTCGGGCTGGTCACAGCTGTGGGGACGGCGCTAGTGTATGGGCTGGGCGGTTATTTCGTCATCACCGATGTCTTTACTGTAGGCACTATCGTTGCATTCGGTTCGTACCTCGGTCAACTCTACGGCACACTGCAAGGTCTTGCGGGCGCGCCAGTGGAATTTTCCACCAGCATGGTTTCCTTTGAACGTGTCTTCGAGATCGTGGACTTGCCGCAGGACATTGTTGAAAAAGAACAGGCTGTTGAGCTGAACGATGTAAAAGGCGAACTGGAATTCAACAACGTCACCTTTAATTACAAAGTGGACGAGTCCATTTTGTTGAAAGATGTCAAACGCTACGGCAGTATGGATAACGTCAAAACCGTTCTCAGTGGAGGAAATGGTGACGCCTCAATGATCAAGCGTCGGGTAGAAAGAGCCGCCTCCGACTCCGCCGAAGCGGACTCGACCTCTCAAGCCAGAGACATCGCCCTTGAGGGAATCTCCTTTACTGCCCGTCCCGGAAATTTAGTTGCCCTTGTCGGTCCTTCCGGCGCCGGTAAAACGACAGTGACCTATCTCATCCCGCGACTGTACGACCCGACGGATGGTTTTATCCGCATTGATGGGCACGACCTCAGGGATGTCACGCTTGAGTCGCTTTCTGCTTCCATCGGCATGGTCACTCAGGAAACTTATCTCTTCCACGATACCATCCGCACCAATCTGACCTATGCCAAGCCTGATGCCACTCAAGAAGAGATCGAGTCTGCTGCCAAAGCTGCCAACATCCACAACTTCATTATGGACTTATCCGACGGCTACGACACCATAGTCGGTGAACGCGGATACAGACTCAGCGGCGGCGAAAAACAACGCATCGCTCTGGCGCGCGTCATTCTCAAAGATCCGCGCATACTCGTTCTCGACGAAGCCACCAGCTCACTGGACAGTGAATCTGAAGCGTTGATCCAGGATGCGTTGAAACGCGTCATGGCAGGGCGCACAAGCATCGTCATTGCCCACCGCCTTTCCACCATTCTTGCGGCGGATATGATCCTGGTGATGGATAAAGGAAAGATCGTTGAGCGCGGTACGCACGATGAATTATTAACCACTGGCGGAATGTACAGCCAGTTGTATGAAACCCAATTTCGAGGTGAGAAGTAGAACCTTTCGCCAGGCGTGGGTTGTTTTAAGCCAAGTACCCATTTGAAGTATTGTTCCAATCGCGGACAATGTTTTACAATCCTTCATCATGGAAATTTCAAATAACATTCACCTGTTGGGCGATCTACTGGGTAAGGTCATTTCGGAACTTGAGTCGCCGGAACTTTTTGAGACCGAAGAGCGCATTCGTAAATCAGCCAAGGCGCGCCGAAGTGGAAGTAAAGAGGCGGCTGAACGGCTCCAGCAATATGTTTCCACTTTGGGAAACGAAGATGCGCGTGTGGTTGCCGCTGCCTTCGCTGCCTATTTCGACCTTGTCAACCTGGCTGAAGAGAATCACCGTGTGCAGTTGCTGCGCCAGAGTGAACATGCTGCCTTTCCAGACCCGGTAGATGAGTCCATAGGTGAGGCGCTTGCCATTCTTAAAGAACGCGGCGTCACTTCTAGTGAAGTCACCGCCTTGATGGACAACTTGTTCATCGAACTGGTTTTAACTGCGCACCCCACCGAAGCCCGCAGGCGTACCATCCTCTCAAAGACGGAACACATCGCAACCCTTCTCCGCCTGCTCGATGGAACCGGTCTTTATCCATTTGAAGAGAAAAATGCGGTCAATACCCTGCAGGCTACGATCTCATCCCTCTGGCTGACAGACCGTGCCCGTGCCGAAAAACTGACCGTCCCTGATGAAGTACGTACGGGGATGTATTTTGTTGATTCGTTCTTTTGGAATACCCTGCCTGTCTTATATCGCGATCTGGAACGCGCGCTCGCAATCCATTATCCCGATGTGAAAGCGCCGCGCCGTTGGCTCAAACTCGCTTCATGGATCGGCGGTGATAGGGATGGAAATCCCTTCGTCAAATCGGATATCACAGCTGAGACCCTGCGCCTGCATCGTGGTCTTGCCGTGGAAAACCTGCGCCGCGATTTTCAAGATCTGGGTCGGCAATTAAGCGTCAGTTCCAACCGCATTGCCCCGCCGCCCGAACTGCTGGCATGGATCGAAAAACGCCGCCCCTTCCCCAAACACGTTGATTACATCGAAAAGCGATATTCTGCAGAACCGTATCGTCTTGTACTGGCTTTGTTGGCATACGATCTTGGCGAAGCCTCCAAAGATGAAATGACATTGCATTTGCTTGGTACCCATGAACATCGCGCCTTGCTGAATGTTGATCACTTGATCGAGCCTTTAAATTTGATCGCCGCTGCGCTGCCGCAAAGCCTGGTGAAAGACCAATTGCAGACCGTCATCTATAAAGTGGAAATATTTGGCTTGCATGCCGCACGGCTGGATATCCGTGAAGACTCGAGCCGTTTTAATGCCGCCCTGAGCGAAGTCTTGCGGGCGCTGAACATTGAATCCAACTTTGAGTCGATGCCAGATGATGCCCGCACCGAATTACTAGGACGCCTCCTGCATGACCCGATCCCGGACCTCGCCCCAAGCCTTGGTGCCACCGCTGCCTCTGCCGAGACTTGGTCGCTTTTCAAGTTGATCGGACGTACGAATGAGATCTATGGGAGTGATTTGTTGGGTCCCATTGTTATTTCGATGACCCATGCCGCCGCCGATGTACTGACCGTGCTTCTGCTTGCCAAGTGGGGCGGATGCAAGACCTTGCCATCCATTACCCCACTTTTTGAAGTCATCCAGGATCTGAAAGACGCGCCAGCCATTCTGGAGCAGCTCTTCACTTCGGAATATTACCGGGACCATTTGAGTTCTCGGAATAACGAACAAATGGTGATGATCGGCTATTCCGACAGTAACAAAGACGGCGGCTACGTGATGGCGAACTGGTCTTTGTATCAGGCTCAGGAAGAGATCACTCGAGTTGCTGCGAAATACAACATCAAGTTGACCATCTTTCACGGGCGCGGCGGTACCATTGCCCGCGGCGGCGGGCCCGCTAATAACGCCATCCGTGCCCAGCCAGCGGGCAGTATTAACGGGAAATTTCGAGTCACTGAACAGGGCGAGATCATAGCTTCACGTTATGCCAACCCAGGGTTGGCGCATCGCCACCTTGAGCAGATCGCTAGTGCGGTCATCCTTGCTTCTGCGCCGCACAAATCAGCCCCCGTCCCACAACAGTGGCGGGACAGCATGGAAACGATATCCCATGCGGGGTTTCGTGCTTATCGCACACTTGTGTATGAAACACCAGGCTTCATTGAATTTTGGGAATCTGCCACACCATTGGATGAAATTAAAAGGCTGCAAATTGGATCGCGCCCAGCTTCGCGTGCCAAAGCGGGAGCTGTGAATCAGATCCGCGCCATCCCGTGGGTTTTCTCATGGATGCAGAGCCGCTTCAACCTGCCAAGTTGGTACAGCCTTGGCGCGGGGCTCGCCGCTGTGGATGACCTGCCGCTTCTTCAGGAGATGTACGACAGCTGGCTCTTCTTCCGCACCTTGTTGAATAACTCTGAGATCTCCCTGCTCAAAGCGGATATGGATATCTCTGCCTTGTACGTCAGCCTTGTGCCCGATAAAAAACTTGCAGATGGCATCTTTAATTCCATTCGGGCAGAATATGAACGTACACGCGAATCTGTTTTGAGCATCAGCCGGCACACATCCCTGCTGCAGCTGGAACCAACCACTCAACAAGCCGTTCAACTCCGCAACCCGTATGTGGATCCGTTGAATTACATCCAGGTCGAAACTCTGCGCCGCTTACGTTCCCTGCCTGACCCTGAATGTGAAGAGTCCAAGCCATTGCGTGAGATCATGGCGCTGACGATCAATGGGATTGCTGCCGGTCTGAGGAATACAGGCTAAAGAAAAGGACGCTCCATGCAGAGCGTCCTTTTCTTTATTTATCCAAACGGTTTGGAGCAGGTGATCGCATGCCAAATACCTATACATTCGTATAGTTGTCCTCAGAAAGGCTGCTTTTTTCGTAATAAATCCCGCTTTACACACTTCCAGTAAGAAAACTCTAACCTTTTTCCTACGCGGGGATTAGGGCTTTTTGGTAGAATTCTCACACGTAACTTAGGAGAAAAATTATGGCTGGCATGGAACGTTTTACACAGCGAGCAAGGCGTGTACTCAGCCTCGCCCATCAAGAGGCCGAGCGCGCCCGTCAAAACAGTATTGGTACCGAGCACCTTCTCCTCGGATTAATGGACGAAGAAGGCGGGGTGGCTGGGCGTGTGCTGCGTGAATTGGGCATGTCATCCGAACGGGTGCGTGAGGTCATTCAGCGCATCTCGAACAGCTCACCGGAATTTGACCCGAACCGCATCGAACTGGCTCCCGAAACCCAGCAAGTCCTCGAATTTGCTGTGGAAGAGGCGCGCCGTCTTGGTCACCACTACATCGGCACCGAGCACATTTTGCTTGGGTTGGTGCGCGTGGATTCGACCGCCCTCGAAGCCCTGCGTCGACTCGGCGTGACTCCCGACCAGATCCGCCGTCAGACCCGTCGTGTATTGAATGAATCTGCTTCATCATCTCCCGCCGCGCCTGCCGGACCTCAGCCGGGCAAAAGTGCCGCTGGAGCCAACAATCCCAAGACCCCTCTCGTCGATCAACTTGCCACCGACCTGACCTCCAAAGCCGAGGAAAAGAAACTCGACCCGGTCATCGGTCGCCAGATGGAAATTGAACGCGTCATTCAAATCTTGGCGCGCCGTACGAAGAACAACCCCGCCCTGATCGGTGAACCCGGCGTGGGCAAGACCGCCATTGTGGAAGGACTCGCCCAACGCATCATTGACGGCGATGTGCCTGCTCCGCTCATGAACAAGCGCCTGCTCCAATTGGATGTAGGCTCACTCGTGGCGGGCACCATGTATCGTGGTCAATTCGAAGAACGCCTCAAACGCATCATCGATGAGTTGAAGCAATCGGGTGCGATCCTGTTCATCGATGAAGTCCACATGCTGGTCGGGGCAGGAGCCGCAGGCTCTTCCGTCGATGCGGCAAACATCCTCAAGCCGGCTTTATCCCGCGGCGAGTTACAAGTCATCGGCGCGACCACGTTGGACGAGTATCGCAAGCACATCGAATCAGATGCCGCGCTTGAGCGCCGCTTCCAACCGGTGCAGGTGGATGAACCTTCTGAAGAAGAGACCATCGAAATCCTCAAAGGCATTCGCAATGCCTATGAAGAACACCATCACCTTGTGATCTCCGATGATGCGCTCAAAGCCGCTGCGCATCTTTCTACTCGCTATGTGACCGAGCGCTTCCTGCCCGACAAAGCCATCGACCTGATCGATGAATCCTCTTCGCGCGTGCGCATGTACAAAAGCCCTGCCGCGAAACAAGCCAAAGACCTGTTTAGCCAGTTACGCCAGGCTCGTCAGAACCGTTCGCTTGCCAATGAAGAAGGCAATACCGAAGATGTGCGCGAATGGGAAGAACGCGAGACTGATCTCTCGGCGCAGATCGAACGCCTGCGCACCGGTTGGGACCGTGCCAATAGCCCAGTTGTGACTGCGGAAGATATCGCCGAGGTCGTCTCCATGTGGACGGGCGTTCCGTTGATGCAGCTCACTGAAGCTGAATCACAACGTCTGCTCAAAATGGAAGATGAACTCCGCAAAGCCATCATTGGGCAGGAAGATGCCATCATCGCGATCTCGCGTGCTGTGCGCCGCGCCCGCGCTGGTTTGAAGAATCCCAAACGCCCGATCGGTTCCTTTATGTTCCTCGGACCCACCGGCGTTGGTAAAACTGAATTAACCAAAGCCCTCGCCAAGTTCATGTTCGGCAGCGAAGATGCGGCTGTTCAACTCGATATGTCTGAGTTCATGGAACGCCACACCGCTTCCCGTTTGGTCGGTGCCCCTCCCGGATACGTCGGCTACGAAGATGCCGGTCAACTGACCGAAGCGCTGCGCCGCCGCCCGTACTCCATCGTCGTTTTCGATGAGATCGAAAAGGCACATCCTGAAGTCCACAACATGTTGCTGCAGATCATGGAAGAAGGTCAGCTCAGCGATGCGAAGGGACACAAGGTTGACTTCCGCAACGCCATCATCGTCATGACCTCCAACATCGGGGCGGACGTGATCAAGCGTCAGTCGAATCTCGGCTTTGCGCTCAAACGCGATGAAGTCACCGAAGAGAAACTCTCCTACGAAGACATGCGCAAGAAGTTGAGCGAATCGCTCAAGCGCGCCTTCCGCCCTGAGTTCATCAACCGCGTGGATGCAGTGGTCATCTTCCGCGCACTCAACAAAGAGGATATTGGCAAGATCGTCCGCCTTGAGTTGGATAAAGTCTCCGAACGCCTCAAAGACCACGACCTGAACCTGGTTGCTCAAAACGATGCTTTAGACTTGCTCGCAGACCAAGGCTACGACTCCGAGTTTGGCGCACGTCCTTTACGCCGCGTCATTCAGCAAAGAGTTGAAGATCCGCTATCCGACAAACTGCTCTCCGGCGAATTCGTCGACGGTGACAACGTCACCGTGAAAGTGGACGAAGACGGCGAGATCGCGCTCGAGAAGAACACCGAGCCGGTTGCTGAGCCGAGTCTGTAAATAAAACTGTAGGGGCGACTCGCGAGTAGGGGCGACTCGCGAGTCGCCCCTACGTTCAATATGAATAAACAAGAACTTTTCAAACAAGCCGATTACACCTTCCAGCGCGGAAACCGCGAGTTGGCGAAGAAGTATCTGACCGATCTTCTCACCGCCTTTCCCGATGACGAAGCCGCCTGGTTACTCCTTGCGCGCGTGGTGGAGGAAAAAGAACGCAAGGTTGAATGTTACGAGCGTGCGCTTAAACTCAACCCCAAGAATGAAGAAGCCAAACTGGCGCTTGTACGTGTGCGGGCTTCCATAAACCCCACCCTGCCGCTTCCAAAACAGATCAAAAAAATGCAGCCACCCAAGCCAAACCCATATCGCAATGTGATACGCGGTGCACTGGTAGCAGTGGTTGCCATTTTGATGTTCGGTACGACCACCTTTGTGATCGCGCGCAATAATCCGAATTCCCAGATCGCCAGAGTACTTGCGATCACCACACCCACCGCAGCAGGTGTTTCTTCGCTGACAGTTGATGTAGCGCCGCAGACCCGTGCCGAAGTGAGTGAGTTGTACCCACAGTATGCACCTCTGGTGGACGCTCTTCTGGGTTTCGCCGTGGAAAACACCAAGACCGGCATGGAAGGCGCCCCTGAACGACCCGGCGATAAGATCATCACCTCTGATCTGGCTGGGCTGGAAGCCAAGTCTATTCTTGAAGAGAGCCTGCCGCAGCCGGGCACAATGACCACGGTTACCATTACAGAGCAACAGCTTACTTCATGGATCGCCATGGAAATGAAGAATAGCCCCGACCTGCCCTTGAACGAAATTCAGGTCTACCTGCGCGATGGGAAGGTGCAGATCTGGGGCATGGTTAATGGAAGTGAGAGCGTCACTTCTGCATTGGTCGTTGGGGAATTGTCCATCGACGTTAACAAGCATCCTTACTTCAAGATCGAGTCAATGCAGATCGGCCAACAGGTGGTGCCGGGGATGTTCGTTACTCAAATGGAAGCCTGGCTGAACCAATCCCTGAGCGATGCGATCAGCGAACAGGCGCCGGGACTTTCATTGGTAAGCCTAAAGGTCACCAGCGGTTTGGTGACCGTATCTGGGACGAGATAAAAGTTTGAAGTGTAAAATCAGTCAAAAGTCCGCTGCGAGGCGGGCTTTTGATTTAACTATCATGCTTTCTTAAGGTAATTTTTAGCATACGTGTTGTCAAATAAATGTTGAAGCCAACCAGTGAAGGAGTCTGAAATGAAAACGTATCGCAAACTGTCCGAAGAAGAATTGCGCCAACAACTTACCCCGGCACAATATGAAATTACACAACATGCCGGGACCGAGCCGCCATTCAAAAATGAATTTTGGGATCATAAACAAGACGGCATTTATGTGGACATTGTTTCTGGAGAGCCGCTGTTTAGCTCGCTTGAAAAATTCGACTCTGGCTGCGGCTGGCCCAGCTTTACACAGCCACTTACCTCGGAAAATGTCACTGAGCATACCGACACGAAATTCTTTATGGTGAGAACAGAAGTGCGCTCCAAACATGGCGATTCACATTTGGGGCATGTCTTTGACGATGGACCTGCGCCGACCGGATTGCGCTATTGTATAAATTCTGCCTCACTGCGTTTTATTCCAGTGGAGGAATTGGAAAAAGAAGGCTATGGTGAGTATCTCGCCTTATTCAAAAGCAATATTCAGAAGAACAAGTAAAGAGGAGAATTTATGATGAGCACAAATGTTGAGACTATCACGCTGGCGGGGGGCTGTTTCTGGTGCTTGGAAGCCGTTTATGATGAAGTCAAAGGCGTGCTGTCTGTGGATTCGGGCTATGCCAATGGGCACGTTACCAACCCCAGTTATCGTGCGGTTTGCAATGGTGATACGGGGCATGCCGAAGTAGTGCAGATCAAGTTCGACCCGTCTGTCATTACACTTCGCGATCTGTTGAATATTTTCTTTGTTATCCACGACCCGACCACATTGAATCGTCAGGGCGCGGATGTGGGTACGCAGTATCGCTCGGGCATTTACTATCACACGCCCGAGCAAAAGGAAGTTGCTGAGCAGACCATCCACGAGTTGGAAGCGCAAAAGGTTTGGGGCAGCCGCATCGTCACTGAAGTGGAGCCGCTCAAAGATTTCTATATCGCTGAGGAATACCATCAGGAATATTTCGTGCGCAATCAATCCCAGCCTTATTGTCAGGCGGTGGTCGCGCCGAAGGTTGGCAAGTTCCGTAAGCACTTTTTGGAGTTGTGGAAGAAGCAAGCTGCATAAGTAAAATAGGTGACAGTCACTTCCAAAGTGACTGTCACCTAAATAAACGGGGAAAATAGTTTGTTATACTTTCCATACCTATGAACGAAAGCAAGACACCTAACTTCTTCATCCGTGATCTGCCCATCTATGGCGACGCCATCCTCGCGCCCATGGACGGGTATTCTGACTGGCCCTTCCGCTCGCTATGCCGCGAACTTGGCTCTGCTATGAGCTACACCGAATTTATCAAGGTGGAGAAGATCCTCAGTAAGTCCAAGCAGCCTGCCAAACGGATGTACTTCAACGAGCCGGAACGTCCCATCACCTTTCAAATTTATGGCGAAGACCCCGAACTTATCTTGCAAGCCGCATTGAAGATTCAAGAGAACAATCCTGATGTGATCGACCTCAATATGGGTTGCCCTGCCAAAACCATCGCGGACCGTGGTGCGGGGGTAGGCATGATGCCGTCACCGCTGCGTATTGCGCGGACGTTCCGTAAACTGGTAAAGCATTTACGCGTGCCGGTTACGGGCAAGATTCGCCTCGGTTGGGATAAAAAGAAAAACTATAAACTCATTGCCCGCATCATCGAAGAAGAGGGTGGTTCACTTGTCGCTGTGCATGGACGCACGAAAGAACAACGCTATGCAGGCAATGCCGATTGGGATGCTATCGCGGAAGTGAAATCGCTGGTGAAGATTCCCGTCATTGGCAGCGGTGATGTGAAAACCGTCGCCGATATTGATCGTATGAAAGCGCACGCCAACGTTGATGCAGTCATGATCGGGCGCGGAGCCATTCCCAACCCGTGGATATTCTCGCGCCTCGACCGCGACCAGGTCCCGCCGGATGTGGTCAAAGCCACCATCCGCAAGCATCTTGCACGCTGCGTGGAATTCTACGGCGACGAAGACGGCTCACGTCTCTTCCGCAAGAACGCCGTGCAATATGTGATGATGAATCACCTCAGCCGTGACGAACGCAAAGAGATCCTCAAGTCACGTCCATCTGCCGAGTTCCTTGAACTACTCGAAAAGATTTATGATTCTCCCGTCATGCAGATATAACATATAATCATCCTATGATCCTCGATCTTCCCCCTCATTCTCGAAACACGGCGCAATCATGCGTTTGAGCATGCCACCATTCATTTGCTGTCACACAAGCATCCCGGCAAACGCATGGCGGGACATTCCAACCCGACCGGCTTTTTCTACTTGGCGATCTGACCACGCAGCAGATCTGGGAATCTGCAACGGAAGCTCACACGCGACTCAACTCCGGCGAAAGCGGACTCGCTGTCCACCCGGGCTGCGGAACCAACATGGCGACCACCGCGCTTCTTGCCGGTTCCTTTGCCTGGATGCCGCTGCGGGGAACCAAGTCTACACTGTGGCGTCTCTTACTCATTCCGCTTGCTTTGTTGTTCGCGCTGGCTGGTTATCAACTCAGCAAACCGCTCGGACCGTGGCTTCAGAAATACGTCACCACCGAAGCGAATCTGGGCTCGATGCAGATCATAGATATTGTGCCTGTCCGCAAGGGTGTGCATCGCGTCATCACAAAATGATTAACCACAAAGATACACAAAGTTTCACAAAGGTTTTCCTTCGTATACCTTTGTGACCTTTTGTGGTCAAAAATATGCCAACTATTTTTTTACTCTACGGCAACGACGAATTTGCCATCACGCGCAAGCTCAAAGATTTCGAGTCTGAGTTCACCGACCCCACCACGGCGGACATGAACACGACCCGTCTCGAAGCGCGCTCCATGACCGAGAATGACTTGAACAATGCGGTCAATGCCATGCCGTTCCTCGCACCGAAGAGATTGGTTTATATCGCGTATCCTTCTGGTAAATTTACCAAGCCCGATGCCCGCAAAAAGTTTTTGGAATTTTTAGAGAAAGCGCCTGATACGGCAAAAGTTGTTTTGTATGACACGGTTGAAAAAGCCAAAGATGCCGAAAAGCATTGGCTCGTCAAATGGGGCGAGAAGAATAAACCGCATGCTCGCATGCAAGCCTTCTTCCTGCCGCAACAACGTGATATGCCCGGGTGGATCATCAACGAAGCCAAGAATCAAGGCGGGCAGATCGAACCTGCGGCAGCGGCGCGTCTCGCGGAGATGTCCGGCGTGGACACCCGTCAGGCGGGCATGGAAATCTCAAAGTTGCTGGCGTATGTTAACTGGGAGCGACCCGTGCGCGGGTCCGATGTGGAGGCGGTTTGCATCGTCACCTCCCAGCAAAGCGTGTTCGACTTCGTCGATGCTTTGTCGCAGGGCAATGCTAAAACAGCGCAAAAGTTATTGCATCGTTTGTTAGAGAATGAAGACCCATTTTCATTGTGGGGGATGGTCGTGCGTCAATTTCGTTTGCTGCTTCAAGCGCGTGAAGATCCTTGATGCGCGCGGCAATAAAGACGATGTGGCGCGCGCGCTGGCGATCCATCCGTATGTTGCCGAAAAGACCACCGGACAAGCCGGACGTTTTTCCATGGATGCTCTCGAGGCGATCTATCACCGTTTGTTGAACATTGATGAACGAGTCAAAACGAGCCAGATCACACTGGACCTGGCTCTTGATACGCTAGTGGTTGAACTGGCGCGTTAGTTAACCCTTCTTCCAATCCCCTTCTTCCGGATACAACGCTAAAAATTCATGCCCATCGCCTTTGCGCTCCTGCGTGGCAAGGTAGACGTCTTTCCATTTCAGGAAGTGTTCGGTTTGCAGGTGCGCATCACGCGCCGCCATATCGGCATAGACCTCGAATAGACTGAAGTGCGCCGGATCTGCTGCGTCTTGGAAAAATTCAAAACGCAATACACCCTGGCTCAAGCCGTGTCTTTTGTGCATTTTCCAGTGTGACGGCTTTATAGGCTTCGATGCCTTCCGGTTTGATATAGTGATGGACTTGAAAGATATACATAATTTGCCTCCGTTGCTCCAAATGTACTTGAAAGGGAGGAAGGTAAATTATGCAATTTCATGACAAAGAACTAGGGCGCAAACGAGGGCATATCTGCAGCGGAGATGCTGCCAACGGCGATCAATATGAGTAGTAGGCAATAGGGTGCAAAACAAAGGAAGTTGATTATCAACCCGGCGATGGCGATACCGCGTTTCGGGTCTGCTTTCCGAAGCGCCATCACGCCAAGGATGATCCCTGCAAGGGTGAGCAGTACAGTTAAGACCGCCATCACCACGCCGCCGCCGAAGACAATGGCGTATCCTGCGGTTTCACCGTCCATGCCGAAGGTGGCGCCGCCCTCGGTCATGGCGGCGAAGAGGGCGAAGTAAATACACCAGAGCACGACAACGATGATGGCGAGAATGAAAGATATGGTTCCGAGCTTGGTTGTTTTTTCGGGGGATTGCATGGGTATACTCCTTGATAAAGTTTTTTTGAGACGATAGATAATTAACTCAAGTTGCTACCTTACATGTTTTGCGTGACGCGTCGAATTTTTTTCGCGAAGTTGCTAAGGCGCTACGATTTAAGTGATCGAAATAAATTTCAAAAGAGCATCATCCTTGCAGGGAAAAGCGTGGCTCTCCATGCCGGAAATCTTGTTATTTTTCCATACGGAATTTTGATCAAAAGCATTCAACTGCCCGTTTCTGTTACCTGTTTAGAACAGGGCTGCCTGTTTTGGCACATCGTCTTCGTTCTTTCCGCTCCAACCGAACTTTTCAAGTCTACTTTGCCTTTGGCATCAAAGACCACGCCTTCTGCTTCGAGCAGCGGACGTTGCCTCTCCGCACCCGGTCGTTCGCTGATCTTGCCTTGCGAGTTGATCACTCTTTGCCACGGCACATCATCAGGGCAGTTTGCCATTGCGCCGCCAACCCACCGCGGACCGAATGCAGCATACGCTTCGAGTTCCACCCATTAGGCGGCGGAATCATTTTGCGATCTGCCCGTAGGCGGCGACTTTCCACGCGGGATGAGGCGGGCGATCGCCCAGACTTGTTCGTAATAGGCTTGCGGGTTGGGGGAGAAGAGAAGGACATAAGTTTTAGAATTTTGAATGCAGAATGAGGAATATGAAGATGGATAATGAACCATATGTTATCTTCCATTGTCCGTGGTCTGGAGTTTATTTTGTTTTCCATCCCAGCCATATTTTCGCATATCGATGCGCCCTCTGGGATTAAAATGGGACGCCCTCATCATAAAGCATGAGTTTTGACGCTTCGCCTGGAGTCCATCCCGTTCGGTGATCTCCCTTTGAGTTGACCACCCGCTGCCACGGAACTTCGTTGGGGCTGGCGGCGACGGCATTGCTGACTCCACAGCGCGCCGAACTCGGCGAAGGTGGCTTCATCCACACCGGCGGGCGGTGGCAGCATCTTGGCGATCTGCCCATAGGAAGTAACTTTTCCGCGTGGGATGCGGGCGACAATGTTCCATACTTGAGCGTAGAAAGCTTGAGGGTCTGGGGGAGTTGGAAGTTCGGGCATGGGGGCCTTTTTTGACGGTGGACGATGGATTTTCCATGGTCTGCGGTCTGTCGTCCATGGTCTTGAAATTAACGTTTGGTTATATTTTTATAGAAAAATGCCTGTCGAATATTGGCGATGAAGTTCTGGGAAAGTTCATCGGTCATGAATTGAAGTGTTGGCAGGGCATCTGCAGTGAGAGCCGGGATGTTCTTCTTCCGGTTTGCCGGGTTGGGCAAGTTTGGTGATCGGGTCTGGAGGAGAAATCACAGGCGGCGCAAATCTTGCAGGGAAGTGGTAATCGTAAGTGCGGTAAATGGAGCGGTTGATTTCGTAGATTGGGGTGAGGGAACCTAAAATCAGTAAACAGTAAACAGGAATTAGTAATCGACGTGGAGCGGATTTGTCGAAGATCATTTCACCAGTCATCAGCATGAGGTAAAAGAGTGGCGCAATGGAGGCGCGCATGACGAAGTCGCGGTCGCTGCCGAGCTGGATGAAGGGGATGAGGGCTAGGAGAATGCCGGTGATGATCCAATGTGGGTCTTTGTATTTGGATGGGGCGAGCACCAGCCAAAGAACTCCGCCTTCAAGCAGGAAGAAGGCGAGGAATTTATCCACGGGCAGGGGATTGGAATCCGCGGGATTGGGCCGCGGTGTTGGCGGTGAAGAAGAAAAAGGAAAGAAGAAAGATGATTACGGCAGAGAGAAGTTTCTCCCAATGGAGGTTTTTGAATGGAGATTTGAAGTCGGTTTGTTTGATAAGTTCGATGATGATGTAGGGGAGAAGCCCCACCGAGGCGAGGGGGGCGAAGAAGAAGCAAAACGACCAGAGGAGAATGATTTCGCTTCGCGTGTCACTCTGAGCGGAGCGACCCATGCGCCGCAGGGTGGTGAGAGTCTCTGGCGCAACATTTGAGAGACCTTCAGCGCTTCGCGGCTCAGAATGACAATTAAGTTATGCATAACCATGCCGGAATGGCTTGATTGAAGACCCAAAACAACTGAGTGGTGAAAGATGAATATTGTAAATTCCCGCCCAGGTTTCGAGGTGGGTGATAGGTGGCAGAAGAGTGGGATAGTCTTTGGCAAAGAAAAGCGTGCCAAGAACATCAAGTCCGCTGAAGAAGAGGAAGAGGATAGTAGCTTTGAGGTTGGAGGTCTTGAAGAAATTGCCGAGTTGATGAGTAACGAGTAACACGCCAAGGAGTGACCAGATGAAAAGGGCGAAATTGGCAACTTGCCAGTTGGTAAATTTTGCAATGAGAGCCGAAGGCAGCCAAAAGCCGACGTAATAGACGAGCATCTTGACCGGTCCGCTTTCGGGTTGGGCGTAGTAGACGGGCCAGTCGAAGTTCATCAAGTCACGCAGGACAACGTTGCGCCAGTTATGGTCCCAGTTTTGGAAGGCGTAGCCGCCGATGCCGGAGAGGAAGAGCCAAAGAGCAGTTATTAGTAACCAGTAAGCTGTTGATGGTTGGTGGTTGACCGTTGATGGTAATTGGTAATTGGCGATTAGTAATTTGTAGAGCGTAAAGAGAATGATGATGGCAAGAGGGATAGCGATGGTGAGGTGGACCCAGCCGAAGAGGAAGAGGATGAAGGGAAGAGTGAGGTAGAGAAATGAGAGTTGGCGGGTTGATTTCAGCAATTAGGCCGCGGATGACGGACAGCAGACCTTTGGCAAGCTCAGGACAACGCCATGGTCTATCGTCGTTCGTAGATGATGTAATCTTCTTTTTCCATTGTAACGGAATAATACTCATTCAGAAACGCGCGCAGTTCGGGGAAGTCGCGAGTGGTGTCTTCGCCGGTGACCCAGGGTTTGTCGATGGCGGTGACTTCGATGATGAAGCGCGGCTTGGATTCGCTTAGTTGGGTCATGAAGTCTGCGCGCAGGGATTGGATGTAGGGATTCGAGATGTGATGATAGAAATAAAAATCGAAGACATACGAAGTGGCAATTGGTGCGCGGGTTTCGAGCATGGCAAGCAACGTGCCGCCGGTCCAATCCAATGGCTGAACTTTGTCTCCGGGTTCGAGATTTTTTCGAGAAAGGCTGATATCTGCGCGGCGCGGTCTGCGGCGATGGCGATGTCTTTGCCTTGGAGTTGGCGTAGGAAGGTTTGGGAAGGTTTTACGGTGATGAGGATGGTGGCGAGGAGGATGAAGGATGAAAGAGGAAAGATGAAAGAAGGTGGATTGGTAATTGGTAATTGGTAATTGGATGATAGTGAAAGCGATGCAACGAGGATGATGGTGTAGATGAATGGAATGTAGTGATAGGGAAAGAACTGCCCTGTCAGCGCGGGATAAATGGCATAGATGGTTGCAAGGCTGGCGAGTAGATAGGTTTGGCGGTTGCGATGGAGATAGATGCCAATCCCGGCAGGGATGAGCCAGAGTCCGCTTCCGCCCAGACGCCAGAGTTGATTTAGCAAGTAAGCCATGCTTCCGCTGATGGTGTGATCGCCATCTCGCCGTTGATCTGGGTGTAGAGTGGGACGTAGTTGAGGATAATATCGATAGAGAGGGAAGAGAGATTGAGTGAACGTTAGATAAAGAATGACGAGTAAAACGGGAATTGCAAACCCAATGGCAACAGGAAGGATGATTTGCTTTGCAAGCGATGACAGAGAAAGTTCACGGCGTTGTCTAAGGTCTGCAATGTCAAAGAGCAGGAAGGGGAGGAGTCCGAGCGCGGCGTGAGGTTTGAGGGTGGCGGCGAGTCCGTAGAGGAGACCCAGCATGAGGCGTTTGCGAAAGGTCAGAGAGTCGGTCACGCCGATCCAGATCGAAAGAGAAATAAAGATGAGGATGATGTATTCGCGTTGCAGCGAGAGGTTGGGACCGCCTTGCAAGTATTTGAGCGCGAAGAGGATGGGCGCGGCAAGGGCTGTGAATTTTCCAAAGCGGCGCATGGCGAAGTAGGTGATGGTTGAGATGGCGGCGAGGATGATGAGGTCGAGGATGCGGATGCGAAGCGGACCGAAGTTGCTGAGGATGCCGAGAAAATAGTAGGCGAAAAAACTTCCGGGCATTTGAAAGTCGAAGAAGTCTTTGTAGGGGATCTGCCCGTTTTGTATAAGGAAGGCTTCGTAGAAGAGCGGAGCTTCGTCGTGGGCGATGGGCCATTGAAGCGAGAATGCCGCCTGTGTGAGGAGCAAGGCGGCAAGCAAAACGAAAACGATGGTTGTGATGCGTTGAAGATTATTTGACATCTTCTCCAAGGTCCATTTCGGTGGTGGATAGAATTTCACGCGTGATGGGGTTGACCCTGGCAATGAAGTTCTTGTCGTTGACGTTGTAAATGATGATGAAGTTGGAAGAGTCTTTGTAATATTGCGATTGGATGGCGTCTACGTTTTCGATCAACTCGGTGTAGTTGCTGCCGCTGACATCGGAGATGCCAATGGTGAGTTTGTCGCGGTAGTCGAAGAAGGTATCTCCGTTCGTGTCGGCTTTGACAATGTTGTAAATCCAAAACTCGATGACCGGGGCGGGCTTTTCGGGGTCATTGGAATCATAAACGAATTGAGGGAACCCGGCAGTTTGCTGGATGACAAGATCATTTGTGGGCAGGAGGCGGTGATATTCCCCGGTCTGTGTGTTGAAAAAAACGTAGTTATAGGTGACGTAGGAAGAGTAGCCTGAATATCCGCTGCTGCTGATCCACTCGAAGGGATTGAGGCTGGAGTCACGAGCCATTTCGATGGGGACAATGCCCGCCATGAGATAGTCGGTGCCAGCGATGGCGGTGAATGAAGAAAGAGTCTTTTCAACCGGGATAGGTGCAGCGGGCTCCTCCACGCTTGGGGCGGAACTCTGCGGGATGATGTTGCGGCTGCAAGCAAAGGTTGAGAGGGGAAGAATAAGAACGAGCAGTGGGATGAAAAAACGTTTCATGACAACCTCACTTTATTTGTAGATGACGCGAAAGCGTTCACAGACGAGCGGCATGTCTTCTGAAAATTCTTTGCCGATGGGAGCTAGGGTGCGGGTGAAGAAGCGTTTATGCCCTGCACGCCAACTTTCAAGCGTTAGATCATCTTCGCCTTCGGCACGGGCAAAGTCTGCATCCACTTCGTTGTATTTGCGGAAGGTCACTTCGATGGTTTCGACCACACACATCGGTTCGTTGCGTCCGTCGAGTACAAGCCAAAGCGTGCCGACTTGTGGAATGGGTTCGCCTTCGGCTTCGTAATTCCATACGGCAGAGCAGGTGGCGGATTTAAGTCCGCTTAAGACGAGGTTGCCGAGTTCATCGGCAAGGGCGGGGTTATCGCCAAAGGGTTCGGCAATATAAGGTTTGCCCTGATAAGAAGGATTCGCGGCGAGGAAATTTTCCCAGTAGGCTTCGATGTGTGGTTGTGTCACTCTACGAACTCTCCGCCAATGACTTCCTGTTCGATCATTTTTCGGTCGGCGTTGAATTTGAAATTGGCTTCAATGCGTTGGAAGCATTTGTTTTCGCCGATCAACACTTTGCGGGCATAGAACACGTCGCCGTCTGCTTCGTATTCAACACTGAGGTCGTTGTCAATGTCGATGCGTCCGGTGATGGTCTCGCCGCAGCGTTTGCATTTGACGGTAAAGGTGTAATATTCTTTCTTGTAGGGTTCGCGGGGAGCAAAAAGTTTTTTGAGAAAATCCATGATTAACCTTCCTTGGTTTCATACCCGTACAACTCCACCTTGAAAGCGGAGAGTGAGCGGTTGATGTCGGTGATAAAAACGATCAGTGATGCGATCAATGACCCTAAACACGCTATGAAAATGATACTGAGCAGCCAGGCGTCTTCAATGCCGAACAAAGCGGTGATGAACAAAATAATGATGAGCAAAGCCGCGCACAATAAACTGATAGCAGCGAAAAAGATGGAGAGGCGGATCAACTTTGCCTGACTCCATAAAATATCTATCTGTGCAAGCGTTTTCTGTCGGGAAGGTCCGCCTTGGGTCTCGAAATTGCCAATAAATTGCGGGCACGATCAATGACGCGCGAGAGGCGGTTGGTCATGCTGAGCAAAAGCAAGCCAACCCCCGAAATCAAGATCACGGGTCCGATGGCGGTTTGCAAAACGGGGATGAGTTCCTGGATCGAGGTCATTTGAAATTCCACTTCTTCAACACATCCATCGCTTTGAGGTGAGTCAAATCCAATTGCAGCGGCGTGATGGAAACCATGCCCGCACGCAATGCGCCAAAGTCGGTGCCGGGTTCATCCACGCCGGTGGGGGCTTCGCCGCCGATCCAGTAATAGGGCTTGCCGCGCGGGTCACTGCGCACATCAAGCGCATCGCGATATACACGCAAGCCTTGCCTTGTGATCATATAACCCTTGAGTTCGGATTCTTTCAGATACGGAACATTGACATTAACCACGACGCCTTCCGGCAAGCCATCGGCAATAACCTGTTCGACAACGCGCCTTCCTACTACGGCGGCAGTTGAGTAATCGAGTGGACCTTTGTGACCCTCGGGCGAATCCAATGAAACGGCTACGCCGCGCACGCCCGCAATGACGGCTTCCATCGCGGCAGTGACGGTGCCGGAGTAGGTCACATCGTGCCCCAGGTTGGCATTCGGGTTGATCCCGGAAACGACGATGTCAATTGGGTCTTCGATCAGTCCGAGCAATGGCAATGCGACACAATCCGATGGCGCGCCATCCGATGCGAATGCAGATGTACCATCTGCAAGAGTCACTTCTTTGACGCGCAAAGGACGTTCCATGGTTTTGACATGTCCCGATGCAGACCAGTTCTTGTCCGGCGCAAAGACGGTCACTTTGCCAAGTTTGCGCATTTCCTGCGCGAGTGCGAGGAGTCCGGGGGCGGTGACGCCGTCGTCGTTGGTGATTAGGATATGCATGATTTAATTTTCCGATTTTGTTTGAAATTGGTGATTGGCGATTGGTAATTGAATTATACGCCATGCGGTTGGCAAAGAAAAACGCCCTGCTTTGCGGGCAGAGCGCTTTAGGGATGATGTACGATAGACCACTGACCATGGACTGACAAAGATCGTCCTGGTCTATGTCTATGGTTAGGGTATCAACATGATAAGCAAGGTAATCCCCAACCCTACCAAAGTTCCTTGGCAATGACTTTCATCGCCTGACGCTTGATCTTGGCATCTTCTGCTGAGTCTTTGACCCGTTCATACTTATCTGAGGTGCGGCGTACACTACGCGCGGCGAGGGCTACTCAGGTTTTGTCGAGGGCTTGAAAGATGGAAACCGCGCCGGAGGAGAACATGGCGAAAAGCGGCAGCCGCCAGAGCTTGTCTGCGCCGAAGTAGAGCATGGCGGCAAGGATGCCAAAGGTGATCACAAGCTGGAGGATGCCGAAATCCATGCGCTTTTTTCGTTCGGCTGGGCTGATATTGGGAACGCAGGCATCGCCTGTGCTGTTGCCTTCGGGGTTGAAGACGATTTTGGGGGTGGGTTCGCTCATACAAATCCCTTTCGTGGTTTAGAGACGCTCCCAGTTTTGATATTTTTACTGAAATTAAACTGAGCTCCTTTGCAACCAAATTTGCAAACTGGCGTAAATCTTCTCAACGTACTCTAAATTCAAAGGAGCAGATAGGAATTTACATGAAAGCGATCATTGCAGAGCGATATGGCACTCCCGATGTGCTGGAATTCAAGGAGACAGCAAAACCTACCCCTAAAGATAACGAAGTATTGGTAAAAATCCATGCGGCGTCCTTAAACATGTTTGACTGGCATTTATTGACCGCGGATATTTTCCTTGTGCGTTTGAATGCCGGGTTGTTCAAGCCCAAGTATAAAATCCCTGGTGCAGATGTTGCCGGGCGGGTCGAAGCCGTTGGTAAAAAATGTGACTCAGTTCAAAGTTGGGGATGAAGTCTATGGCGACCTGGCGGCAAGCGGCTGCGGCAGTTTCGCAGAATATGTGGCGGTGCCGGAAAAGCGCTGGCGTTGAAACCGGTCAACCTGACTTTTGAAGAGGCGGCGGCTTTCCCGATGGCGGCAGTGACAGCCTTGCAAGGTTTGCGTGACGCAGGCAAGATTCAAGCGGGGCACAAGGTCTTGATTCAGGGCGCTTCGGGTGGAGTCGGTTCGTTTGCGGTGCAGATCGCCAAAGTGTTGGGTGCGGAAGTCACTGCTGTGTGCAGTACCCGTAATATAGAATTAGTCCGTTCGCTGGGCGCGGATCATGTCATTGATTACACCAAAGAAGATTTCACCAAGAATGGAAAACAGTACGACCTGATCCTTGCTGTGAATGGGTATCATCCCATCAACGATTACAAACGCGCGCTTACCCCCAAGGGAATTTATGTGATGGCGGGCGGTACAACGAAGCAAATTTTTGAAGCGGTACTGCGTGGTTCGTTCGTTTCTGAAAATGACGGCAGGAAATTAGGTGCACTAACGGCGCAGCCTAAACAAGAAGACTTGGTCTTTCTAAAAGGTTTGGCAGAGGCAGGTAAGATTAAGCCTGTCATCGATAAACGCTATCCATTAAGCGAAACTGCACAAGCCCTTCGATATCTTGGAGAAGGACATGCGTGCGGGAAAGTTGTTATTACCGTAGCATCGTTGAATAAAAAAATCCTGAAGGTTTACTTCAGGATTTTTGTTTAATTGGATGGCGCAACTTAACGTAACCACACCATTTTGTGAAGGGTTACATGAATAGCACCCGTCTTGGCAGGATGCCATCATCCGTCTTGTTGTAGGGGATGCCTGCATTTTCCACGCGGGCGGTGACTTCGGCGAGCACGGAAGGATTCGGGTAATCCACGGTCATGAAGCGCAGACCTACGGCATCGGCGGGGGGCGGAGGCGCGCCGCGTCCGTTCCAGGTGTTGAGACCGATGTGGTGGTGATATCCACCAGCTGAGACGAATGCCATGCCGATTCCCTTTGAGATGCCCATCACGTCGAAGCCGAGGACGCCGTGATAAAAGTCGATCGTTTCAGGGATATCGCGCACATGCAAGTGGACGTGCCCCATGCGGGTTTCAGCAGGGATGTTCACATCGAGGCGGTCATCTTCTTTGAGGTGAGTGAAAAGCGCATCGACATCGAGCGCTTCGCGTCCATCGCTCCAGCGTCCATCTGCCCAGCGGGCTTCGTAGTTGCCGTCTTTGATCGTCCATGAACCATCTTCGGGAGATTCACAATACAGTTCAATGCCGTTGCCTTCGGGGTCATTGAGATACGTGGTCTTGGTCATGACATGGTCGGTGGGCGAGTTGGGAACTTTCAACGCAAACAAACGCGCCATGGCAATGGCAAGTTCGCGGCGATTCGGGAAGACGATGGCAAAGTGATACAAACCGGTTGTGCGTTGATATCGCTTGAGGTTCGGTTCTTCGGTGAATTGAAGAAGATCCGCGCCGCCAGCGCCGAGCCCGGCTTTGTTGCCTTCGCGCCAGTGGACTTTGAAGCCCATGGCTTTTTCGTAAAAGAGAATCTGATTCTCAAGGTTGGCAACGGTCAGGGCGACGTGTCCCATTTTGGTGGCGGGGTGAACCGAATATTCCTGAAGCGTGTTTGGTTGCGTCATCATGTTTACCTCTAACTGAGCGTGTTTGGTTGCGTCATCAGTTTACTCTGACGCGATCTTGGTGTCCGAGGATCCCTGCAACACGATGTGCAGCAACTGAGCGCCTCGATCTGGCGGGCGCGGAGCCGGTCCACGGCGCGCTCTGGTGACAATTGGCGACCTGGCTGCATCGGCATCGTCACCCGCGATGAAGACATCGAGCTTTTGTCCGCCTGCCTCACCGGCAATGAGTGTGCCAGCAAAGGTGGTGTTGAAGGCTTTCACAACCTTCGCACCAGCCACGAGAGCCTTGGCGAGATCTTCGGCAGAGGAAGAATCAGGCGCGGTGGCGAGACCATCGTACGTAGCGTTGAGCGGGTTGGCAATATCCACAACGACTTTGCCAGCGAGTTTATTGCCAAGCTGCTTGGCAATTTCAATGTTGGTGCCATACCAAACGGCGAGCACGACCACTCAGGGGGGGGCGAGGTGGCGCTTCGGCTTTCAAATCTGCGGCGGTTTTTTGAGCGGTTTCGGGGTTGGCAAGTCCAAAGACCTTGTGTCCCCCCCCCCCCCCCCCCCCCCCCCCCTCCTTTTTTTCCCCTCTCTGGAAAATTTGATTATGACAATGTAAAGCGACCGTATGCTGCAATGATTGCCAGCACCAAAAGAACAATGTTCACAGGAATGACCTGATATTCTTTCTTTGGCAGGTGTACGGTGAAAATAGCAAGCACCTGAATAATGGCAAGCCCAACAGCCGCCAACGGTGTGAGCCAGGCAGAATGCCGGTGAGGGCGGGATGATCAATCCCACTGCGCCAAGCAATTCAGAGATCCCAACAAAGCGGATGTAACCATCCTGTTTGCCATGTGCCCAGGTCATTTGCGGATTTGTGCGCACTTTATCTGGTGTGAAGGTCTTCATACTACCTGCCATGCCGTACATGCCCGCCAATAAAACTTGTATGATCCATAAAGCGATGTTCATTCTTGACTCTCCTTGAGTTGTTTGATAATATACATCCGTTGTTTACACAACAGATGTTGCCTAATTTACCAATCCCCACTTTGAAAGTCAACCAACAAAGACTTTCAATTGTTGACTAAGCAACAAAGGAGTGAAAATGTTGCCGAACCCAAGCCCGCTACCGTTGCCACGTGGGCGATCTATGGCTTGGCATCACACTACAGCCACATGAAAAAACGCCCCGCCCTCGAAAAATTCGTGGACGAAGCGTATCCGTTGGTGGCGGTCAATTTAGAACAGTTTGCGTAATGATATTGTAGGGGCGGATCGCGATCCGCCCCTACGATTAGGATAACGATCTTTTGAAATTCACAAACGCATCTTCTTCAGAGGGGTCAGCGCCGTACGCCATGGCGAGATAATACGCCATGTAATCGCCAAAAATGATCAACGTCCACAAATGAGCAATGATCGATTCGCCGCGTGCATCGATCACATCCGTGTTCAAGGCTTCGAGCATGAAGGCTTGACGCATCAAGTCTGAACGCAGTTTGTTGCGCGGATGGTCGCTGGGCGCGCGCATGAAAAGCGTCATCGTGTGCGCGTTGAGAGTCGGATTCGGGTTGATGGTGGCGATCAGCGTGTTATGCGTCGCTTCGGGGATGATCTCGATGTTCGCGCCAGCTTTGGCAAGCTGATTGATCTGAGTCTTCCAGCGATATGCCACGGGGCAAGATTTTCAGTCGCAACGAAGGTCACCCAACGTCCCACTAATTGACCGGCATAACGTTTTGCAGGATTCTTCGCCGCGATCATCTCTGGGACGATGTGCTGTTGCGAGCGCTTCATCATCGCTACGGCTTCGGCAACATCTTTTGATGGGTCAGGGATGAAGCCGAGGCGGGCGAAGAGGGCGAGGGTCAACGCGTAGGGATAGGCAATGGCGGTTGTGTCCATGCCGGAGTAGGTGAAGTTCCAAACGGGGAGATTGTTGGCTTGGGCTCGTTTGGTTAGCTCGCCGCCGGTGGAGATGACGATCACTTTACATCCATTTTTAAGTGCGGACTCAAATGCATCCAACACTTCTTCCGAATTGCCGGAATGCGAGAGACATACCACCAAGGTATTATCTGTGGCAGAAGCAGGCAGCCCATAGCCGCGATGAACGCTCACGGGGAGTGAGAGGCTTGAGAAAATAGAAGCAACTACCAGTTCGGCAGCCGAGCCGGAGTCTCCCATCGCACTGAGGATGATGTTGTGGATGTCATCCAAAGTTGGCAGCGGCAAAGTCTGTGCCAAATCCCATGCGGATTGAAGTTGATCGGGCAGACCGTTGATCTGCGCGATCATGTTTAGTCTATCTATTTGTTTGAAGAGGTCGAGGTCGTCAAGATTCATTTTTCTTTTTACCCATTCTGTGACAAATGCAAACAAGATCAGCCCCACGAAAGGACGCTGAAAATACTAGGGGTGTAGTTTAGGATACTTCTAATTGTTCAAGCGACCCTGGAAAACGATATGAGTTGATCCATATTGTTAACCGTCGGTAAATTGATGACGTCGAGAGTCTGACCAGCGCCGCGAAGAACAGGCGATGATGAATAGAACGGATGCACGGGGCGATACGCGAAACTTCACCAAGGCAAGCACAAAGCCTGCCAGCCAGATCAAACATAAGATAGGGGTTGCGTAAACCTGTATTTTTGCTGCAAGTACCATACTGTTCCTTTAGTTCTAAAGAATTGGCTGAAGCAGAGTTCTTAACCTGACTCAGCCGATGGACGATAGACCATGGTCTATCGTCCATCGGCTATGGTCGTTAACTTGCATCCTTGATAAATTTGCTCAGATCTTTTTTCATCTGCTTGAGCGAAGGCATGTGGACGTACATCATGTGACCGGCTTCGTAATAGCCCATGCTGATATTGCCGCGCAGGGACTCGTCGAGGGCGAGGTGATCGAAGGTGTATTCGGTGGCGAAATAGGGCGTACCGAGATCGTAGTAACCGTTGGCGACGAAGACCTTGAGATATTTATTGAAGGTCATTGCGGCGCTAGGGTTTCAGCGACGTTGACATATTGATTCTCAAAGTAGCCATACGACCATTGCCGCCAGACCTTCTCGCTCAAAATTTCGTACGTGGTATCGGTTTCGAATTTGAGTTCGGTGCGGATGTAGTCGTTGAATGCCGCGGTGTAAGGTCCGTTGACCTGCGCAAAGAGCGGGTCATACTCAAAGGTCTCGGTTACGCCGAGGCGGTCGATGCCGGTGTAGCGGCTGTCGAGCCGACCAACGGTCTTGCCTTGATCGCGCAGGAGTTCCTTGAAGAAGTGGAAGGTATGAATGCGCAAGTTGCCGCGTTCAATAAACTCAACAGAAATGCCTAAATAGCCCGAGAGTCCTGCCGCGCGGGTAGTGCCATAAGATTCGCCCGCGAGGAATTTCGGCGAGAGCCAGCGGTTGTAGCGCGTGGTGTACAGGCGGATGAAATCGCCGACCGAGGCAATGTCTTTATGAAAAGTGTGAAAATCTTTCGACTTCTCGCCTTCCACCGGGCGGCTGAAGCCGGTGCTCATCGGGTCGATGAAGACGAGGTCGGAATCGTCTAGGATGGAGTATTCGTTGTCGGTCAGCTTGAAAGGCGGCTTGGGCATTTCGCCGTCATCGGTCATCACCACACGGCGCGGACCGAGCACACCGAGATGCAGCCACACGGATGAAGAACCGGGTCCGCCGTTGAATGAGAAGGTGATCGGGCGTTTGGCTTTATCGCGCACACCGTCGAGGGTATACGCAGTGAAGAAGATCTGCGCGCGCGGCTTTTCGACCTCATTCTCCTTTTCAGTCACCTCTTCTTTCAAAACCATCGTTCCGGTCGTCACGGTGTATTTGAGCGTCTTGCCGCCGATCTTCACCGAATGCTTGGTGGTGACGATATTGTCTTTCGGGGTTGCTTTTTCGTCTTTCTTCTCTTCATCTTTCTTTTTTCTTCAGCCATGGGAATCTCCTTTTATGAACGATATAAACGTTCCGTCAACGTTTGAATTTCAGGGATGATCGATTTTAGTACAAAGAACGAAATCCATTCTACGGGAAGCAATATCAAATAAGCAATATCCGCGAGAATTGGATTTTGGATATACCTCGCGAGGCGTTTGCCAAGGACATCATACAAGCGCCGCATCATTCTGTGACTTGGAGCTGATACGCCCATCAAAGCAATTTCCAGCGCCTTGAGCCTCTGCAACTGACGGTTGACTTGCATGGATTTTCCGTTTGCCAACGTCACCTCTTGCGAGCCGACGAAGCGTGGATGTCCATTCGCGGCGGCGGTGGCGATGTAGCAATTGGGCGGCTCGGGTGGAGGGCGGCGTAAAGCTCATACATTTTCAAGATGTTGAAGCGCAATGCGAAAACATACGCCGAAAGCCAGGCGAAGATGCCAAGTCCGCGTGCAAAAGAAAACTTGGTTTCGTAGTGTTTCAAAAGCCAACGAGAAGCTTGTAAGGCGATAAGGAATGACCAGAAAGGGGAAGCCCGAGCCAAAGATCGCTAGCACGAAGAAAATGGCCACAGCAGAAGGGCTTTGATAGATCAATGGAATAGCAATGCAACAAATCGATCCAATTTGAATAATGTACTTCCCATTGAGCGGTTGACCAAGGATACAACTTTGGCAAGATGAGTGGGGAAAAAATGCCAGAATGACGAACCAAAAGAACAGGCGCAATGAATGAGTCAGAAGGCTGTATTGCAGGGCAAGGAATGTGCCGCTATAAATTCCAAGCCGGATGATCATAGGATTTGGCATAACGCTCAGTGTCCCAAAGCAGGAGGATGTAACTTAGAACTGCATAGGTAAGGAAAGGGAAGAACCAAAGCGAGGCTTCTGGCAGAAAGGAACAACTAGATGTAGGATGAGAAATTTCCATCCTGCCATTCGGGTTTTCAATAATTCGATAAGATGAAATTGAAGATCGGGGCAGCGACAACAAAAAGCCCAAAGAGAATGCGCTTCCAGGTTTTATCTAATAATGGCGGAACAATATTTTCCCCGCTGGGTGTTTGAACTACTTCTTCCATGCACGGCTCCTGTTATTTGAGCTGATTCACCAGCGCGTACACTTCCTTTTTATTCCACCCGCTTTTTCTCGCCAGTTCTGCAGAAATTTCTTTGGCAGATTTACCAGCCTGTAATTCATGCTTGATTACTTCTATAAGTTGTGCCTCTGCCCACACGGTTCTTTCTTCTTTTTTCTTTCCTTCGATCACCAACGTAAATTCTCCGCGAGGCTCTTTACTCTTGAAATACTCAATTGCCCCATGAATATCTCCGCGCCAGAATTCTTCATACATCTTCGTCATCTCACGCGCAACACAGATGCGACGATTGCCAAACATGGCGAGCAGGTCTTCGAGTGAGTCAATGAGACGATGCGGAGTTTCGAGGAAGAGATGAGGTGCAAAGCCTGAGACTTCTCCTACAAAGCCGCGGCGTTCGCTGGATTTATGAGGGAGATAACCAAGATATAAAAACGAATCCGTGGGTAGCCCTGAAACGGTCAGAGCGGAAATGGGGGCTGAGGGTCCAGGGACAGGTCGAACGTCGAAAGAGGCGGCGAGGGCGGCTTGAACCAATTCATAGCCAGGGTCGTTAATCGCGGGCGTCCCTGCATCGGATACCAAAGCCACATCGCCTTGAGTTAGTTTTTCAAGGATGAAATCAAGTTTGTTGAGTTTGTTGTGTTCGAAATAACTGGTGAGTGGGGTTTTGATCTCGAAGTGAGCGAGCAATTTGCCGTATGGCGGGTGTCTTCAGCGGCGATGAGAATTGATTCCCGCAGAATCCGCAACGCACGCGCTGAAATATCTTCAAGGTTTCCGATGGGAGTAGCGACAAGATATAAAATGCCCATGTAGAGATTGTATCAAATAAAAAATCGGGCTTGCGCCCGATTTCGTTTAATTACAGCCTTTAAGTTGTATTTCTTGTACCACGCAACCTGCTTCGTCCAGCGGAACCGCCACACAACAAGATTTTCAGCGTTGAAGGTGGAGTCTGCCGAAACACGCCAGGTCAGCTTTGTCAGCGTTGGTGGTGTGCAGACCTTGGATTTCGACATTCGAGGAAATCTGGGCCTGTAACAGGTGAGGACTTTGCTTCTCGTTGTCTTGCCTTGCATGCACTTTTTCCCTCAGCAGTTAAGACTTTAAATTCGGCATCTGCGAAATGGCACGTTGTATAGGGATCTTTTGTTGACAAATTGGGTTGGTCTCTTTCGCTTCGGGCAACGGGAAGGCGACACTGGCGGAACAGGCCGGAGCGAACGCTGATTCTGTAATCGTTTCGCGTGGCGCGCTTCGGTAGAGATGCAAGTTTCGTTGACGGCAATAGGAGCGCGGTCGGTTCATCGGATGCGAAGAGTTGATTACTGACCAGGAAAAAGCCAGCCACTGCCACCAGCAGAACAACACCAGCCACGACCAAACCGGTGGTCTGACCACGGGAAAGTTGCGTTGTTTTGGAAGATTTTAAGCGAGGGTGAAATGCCTGTGTTTGTATGATAGGTAAGGTTGCCTGCACTCCCAAATGCAACCGTGTTCAAGGCTTTCGCCAATTCGATGGTGTTGGGATAGCGCTGTTCCCTGTCTTTTGCCATGGCGGTTTTGATCACCGCATCGACTTCGGGTTGCAGGGTTGGCAGGATCTTTAAGATTTCTGGCACAGGTTCAGTGATGTGTTTGACCACCACGCCCATGGGAGTATCTGCACTATAAGGTTGGTGCCCGCTCAACATTTGATAAACGATGACGCCCAATCCGTACACGTCACTGCGCTGGTCGATCTCCATCCCTTGTGCTTGTTCGGGGCTCATATAGCCGGGTGCCGATCACGCCGCTGCCGGTCAGGTTGCTGCCAGATTCAGATAACTTGGCAACCCCAAAATCTGAGATGAAGGGTTCGCCGTTTTCATCGAAGAGGATGTTATCGGGTTTTAAGTCGCGGTGAATGATGCCCTTGCGGTGAGCGTAGGCGAGTCCCTGGGCGATCTTTTCGACAAGGCGGGCTGTATCTTGAATGGGGATGCTGCCAGCCTCGATCAGATCAGATAGCGAGCCGCCATTCATGAAGCGCATAACGAAGTAGGGCTGCCCATCTTCATTACCCACATCATAGACCGGGACAATAGCCGGGTGCTCAAGCGAGGCGATCATTTTGATCTCGCGTTCGAAGCGCGAACGAAACTGCGGGTCGTGCAGCATTTCGCGCGGTAACACCTTGATGGCAACCTCACGATCAAAACTTGGGTCGAAGGCGCGGTAGACAGTTGCCATACCGCCGCGTCCAAGTTCTGATTTGATTTCGTAGCGTCCGATTTTTTCAGGGATTGGCATGATGGCAAGTATAAACCAGCCAAAACATAGATGCAAGCATTTTATTATCGAGTTACAGCCTTGGCATGGATGTGCTAAATAAAAAAGACGGTTACCCGTTCAAGGTAACCGTCTTTTGTTTTATTGTTACTCCCCAGCCAATTCGTACTCGCCGGGTTCTTCTTCAACAGCCATCATGGGCTCGTCTTTTTCTTTTTTATCGAGGAATTGCAGGCTTTGGCTGACAACCTTGGTGAAGTACTTGGTCTCGCCGTTTTCCCGGTCTTCGTATTTATCGGTCTTCAAGCGACCTTCCACAAAGATCAGGCTGCCTTTCTTGAGGTATTCCTGGCAGATCTCGCCAAGCCTGCCCCAAGCCTCAATGTTGACCCACTCAGTGCTTTCTTTGGTCTCGCCGTTCTTGTCTTTCCAGCGGTTGCTGACGGCAAGGCTAAAGTGGCAGACTTTCTTGCCAGTGGGGGTGTACTTGCTCTCTGGGTCCTTGCCCAGACGTCCGATCAATTGAACGCGGTTTAGTGAAGGCATGTCGGCTCCCCTTTGGTTTTAGTGGCTTTTAGATGCTGTGTACGTGTCATAATTAGTCTCCTATTTATCTAAAAGAACAGGTTTATGTATTCTGCCCGAACGCCGGGCAAAAATTGATCAGGGTTATACTTGAGTTACGACCCTGTGTTCTCCGTATTGGTTGCTGCGGCGGGTGCTTCAGCCTGAACCTTCTTCAGCACGAGCATACCGGTCTTCATTTCGACCACGTTATACCCGGCGGGAACGGCATCCAGAGCGCCATCTTTCACTTCCTTCGAGAAGAAGAACATTCTGCCGTTGGAATGCAGGTAATAGGTAGCCCCTTTAGAATTAGTGTGTGCGTAAGCCATTTTTGTCTCCTTTAGACTGAATTGTAATAAGAGTGTAGAACAAAATTTCTAGCCTGTCAAGTAGTACTTTAGATAATGTCTAGACAAATCGAGGTTTCAATGGATGTACTTTCCTCTCTTGCTGACTTACGAGCCGCCCGCCTCTCTCTCAACGGGACGGTTGGTCTGGTTCCCACGATGGGTTATCTCCACGAGGGGCATTTATCGCTTGTCTCTCGCGCCAAGGCTGAGAACCAGCATGTGATCGTGACCATTTTCGTCAACCCGACTCAGTTTGGCGCGAACGAAGACCTCTCGAAGTATCCGCGTGACCTTGAGCGTGACCTAAGCTTGCTCCGCCCGCTTGGCGTGGACCTGGTTTGGACGCCCACAGCGGAGGTGATGTATCCGCCTGGCTACCAAACCTGGGTGGAGGTAGAGGCGTTGACGAGTCCGCTAGAAGGGGCGATGCGACCGGGTCACTTCCGCGGGGTGACGACGGTGGTGGCGAAGCTCTTCAATGCCACCCAGCCGACGAAGGCGTACTTTGGTCAAAAGGACGCCCAACAGGCGGCGGTGATCCGACGCATGGCAGTGGACTTGAACTTTCCGCTCGAAGTCATCATCTGCCCGACCACGCGTGAGGCAGATGGGCTGGCGATGTCTAGCCGTAACAAGTATTTGAGTGAATCCGAGCGTAAGGGCGCGACCGTGCTGTTCAGGGCGTTGAGCGCGGCGAAGGCGTTGTATGAAGGTGGGGAACGCGATGCGGAAAAACTAAGAAGAAAGATGAAAGAAGTGCTGGTGAGCGAACCGCTGGCTCAGATGCAATACGTTTCTTGCGCCGACTATGATTCCTTGCAAGAGTTGGATGCCGTGACAGGCAAAGCTCTGCTCTCGATGGCGGTGTATTTTGGCAAGACACGCCTGATCGATAATTTTGTGTTGGGATAATCATTGGTAGGGGCGAGGTCTCCTCGCCCTTTGATATTTATGAAAAGAATTCGTTACTGGCTGAATCTTATCGGCGCAGCTATTTTGTTTGTCCTGACGGGCACTCTGGTTGGAGCCTTGATTTTTACCAATCGCTGGACTCAGTCTATTTTGCATCCGCATACGCCTGTATCAACAGGTGACTTACTTCTAACAGAGGCATACCCTTTTTGAAAATGTCACACTCGCCACAAAAGACGGCTTGGAACTTGCCGCACGGTATACACCTCCGCAAAATGGCGCGGTGATCCTGATCGCGCATGGATACAACGACAATCGCCCTGAAAGCATCTATGCCATGTTCGTAGAAAATGGATATGGCGCCCTCGCCTGGGATTTTCGCGCCCATGGCGGTAGTGATGGGGAAATGTCCACATTGGGCTATTACGAACGAATGGATGTAGAAGCGGCGCTGGATTTTGCATTTGCGCAAGCAGGCGTGGACCATGTTGGTGCATGGGGCGGTTCAATGGGTGCGGCGACGTTGATCCTTTCGACGGCGGAGAATCCTGAGATCGAAGCCCTGGTGGCAGATAGCGCCTATCCCTCTTTGGAGGATGTACTGCGATTGAACATGCCGGTTAAGTTATTTCAACCCTTTGTGATTTTCTGGGCTGAGTATTACAGCGGCGCCGAGATCGACGATGTGAACCCGGAACTCGTGATCGGACAGATTAGTCCACGCCCGGTTTTCGTCATTGACGGGTGGGAGGGCGGCGCAATTGAAATGAACGCACCGTATCGTCTATATGAGGCGGCGAACGAACCAAAGGAAATTTGGGCGGAAGATGATGTTCCGCACTTAGGGACGTTTACACAGTATCCGAATAGATACGAAGACAAAGTGGTTGGTTTTTTCGATCAATGGTTGTTGGGCGAATGAAGCTCATTCAATAAAAAAGCTTGAAGTGAACTTATCACTTCAAGCTTTTTTATAATTACGTCAGTCTATTTTTGTGTTTTCCGCACGTTTCTTGAGCGCAGCGGCAAAGTTGTTGAAATTTTCCGTCAGGTCAGGGATGTTCTTCCCAAAAATAGGTAGAAGCAGCCCGCTGAAGATTTCTTCTGTCTTGAACGTAATGCTGCCGTCCTGGTTGGCGGTTAGCGTATGAGTTCGTTCTGACTTGAATAACCCCAATGGCATGCCGCCTGTGAGCACCATCTTCCTGCCGGGTTCAAAGGCTGTGACTTTCACCGGGAAGGCTTGCGCGCTTAATTTGGTGAAGAACTTGACGGTTTCGCCCAGTGCCAATTTGCCTTCGATGTGGTCCATGCTCAAATCCCATGAAGGATACCCCTTGGCATCTGTTAGGATATTCCAGACCGTTTCTGCAGATGCATGGATGGTTGTAGTTGCGCTGTATGTTTTCATGGAGTGTGTCCTATTTCTCGTTTTTCAAGGTTTGTTTGACGTAATCGGTCAGTGCCTTTTTATTGAACTCAGAAGAGGTAATGCGCATGGTTCGCGCCTTGCTGCCGTCGCCTTCGAGCAATCCGTATTTGTCATTTAACGATACGCCTTCGAAAAAGATCAAGGAGACCTTGCCCTTGCCGACCACGGTTTGAATGTGATTCTTCAACGTGGAATACACAAGGCAGTTCTTCCACTTGATGCTTTCGTTGAAGGCTGGTCCCGCCGCCAGGACGCAATCACGGATATCAAGAAAGAGCGGCGCGATCTCTGGGTCTAGTCCTTCGATATAATCGTTCACAATATCGTTCTTTGATTTCTTGAATTTCATGGTTGTACCGCTTCCTTTCATTGAATGTATCGGTATTCTATACTACCCATTGGGATTCTCATTGTAAGAAGCGGACATTAAGTTGTCTTGCAAGATCGAGTTGTTCTCAAAATACTCCACGGGTGAAAACCCGGTCATCTTTTTGAAAGCATGGTTTAGGTGGGGTTGATCATAAAATACATCGGGTGTGACGTGTTCAATAATACGCGGGTTTTGATTTCCAAAATCGCAGGTTTGCTCCAGAAAGATATGCAGGTTTTTGATGTTCACGAGATCTTTTCGACTGATTCCAAAGGCATTTTGGTAAAGTCGTCGTTTATGACGGGCTGAGTAATGGGTCAACCAGTCAGCCTCATTTAGATTTTTTGAAATTAAAGGACGGGGAATTTATTGAATTTATGCCTGCGGATGAAGTCTTTTATTTGAATGGAAAATCGCCAAGGTCTGTGACCTTTTTGCTTACCCACCTCTGTTCCGGGATCGAATTGGCTGTCATCTCTCCCCAAAACAAAGATGCAAAACTTAATGAAAGGCGTGCTCCATATAGAACGATTGGAGTAGAGAATTCAAGAACGAGAGGACGAGTATGCAAAAACTTTAATGCTTGCTGTGGGAAAGAGACCGGTTTCTTTGTCTCTTGATCGCGATATCGTACTTCCCCTTTATCGACAAAGAAATAATCGAAATATAGATCTGGGATGAATTTATCGTTAAATACAACGGCGCGTTTTGAGCGAACTTCCAAGCGCCAGAAAAAATCCACGCCAAGGGACTTTTCTCCGTCCTGTTTTTTGGAAAAGAAATATCCATCGCCTTTTAAAGAAGTACAGAGTCGGAATGCCGACTCTGATCAATTTAACACCTTGCTTTTGTATAAAAATTACACCTGCTCAAAATGCGTCACGGGTACCACAAACACAGTGGCGCGTTTTTCCGTTCCTTTGGGGGGCAGGGCGTTGCGCACGGTTTCAATGACGGCATCCACCTGCCCGTCTTCCACGCCCAAAAGCATGGTCACCACGCCGCTGCGTAAAAAGCCACCAGTGGATGCGACCCGCGTCACGCGGAAACTTGCGGCGGTAAATGCCTGGGTGAGCGTATCGGCGTCATTGTCGTGTACTATGGCGATGATCATTTTCATGGCGAATTCTCCTCGAGTTAAGACCTGACAGGTTTTAAAACTTTTAGGGTCTCGAAATTTAAATTTGTTCAAATCGTTCCACAGGCAAGGCAAAGACCGTCGCGCCGCCCACCGTGACCGGTACAGGCGCAGGCATAGGCATGGGCGAACCTTCCAACGGCAAGGTCATATACTCGATGCGTTGACGACAGGCTTCGTGCAGGATCTTCAGCGACTCTTGCAATTTATCCGCGGGCAAACCGACCAGCAAGGTCGCATTACGCCTGCCTAAGAATCCACCTGCGCTCGAAAGATAAGTCAATGACGCGCCGATCTTTTGTAAGGCTTTGGTGGCGGTCTCAAGATCTTGCTCCTGGATCACTGCCATCAACAATAAATAAGAAGGATGTTCCATGTGCTTCTCCTTTGGATAAAACACGCTGCGATGTGATCAACCCTCAAACAGACGCTTCATTTCCACGCCCGGGCTTGGATCTTGTTTCGACGGTTGTGTTTCCGCTTTGATATTATCAGATGTCAGGAGATGCTTCAACACTTTGATGGTTTTTGTTTCATGACTCGAGCCCATAGGCACGCGCCACCGGGGTGACGATCATGACGCCAGTATCGGGGTTCTTTAGATCTCCGACCAGTTTTTGGGTCACGTCGAGCAGTTTATCGACCATGACGTCGTCATTGACCACAGTGAAGATGGTACGGTTGAACGTTTGTGGTGCTTCGTAAAAATCATCCAACGAAGGGATCAAGGGGAGGTCGTCGCGGATGGTTTGCTTCTGGCGCATTCCTGCCCATGCCAGAGCTGAACAGAACAGTTGCGCCCTCCACACCGGCATTGGTCCATGCATCTAATAGTTCTTCCAATAAATCAGGATCATGCAAAACGAACGTGACGAGATACATATACTAAGATGCCTCCGATTCATTTTCTTTTTCAACTTGATTTACGTGGACTTTATGGGCAGGTTTCTTTGCTTTTTCACGCATGAACAATCCGCGCAGGATGGGTGGGGTGATAAGTGTTGTCACTAATATCATAACCACAATGGCGGAAAATTCCATATCATTCATTAGTCCGTTTTGCATGCCAACACTGGCGACGATCAAACCGACCTCGCCGCGTGAGATCATACCGGCTCCCAGCTGAACCGATTCCGAGGTGGGCAATCCACCCAGTTTTGCCCCCCATCCTGAGCCAAACCACTTTCCTGCCACTGCGCCAACGGTGATGGCGACAGTCAGCAACAGGGCTTCCACCTGAAATTCACGCAAGTTAATGGATAACCCAATATTGACAAAGAACACGGGCACAAACAAACCATATGCCAGCGCATGCGCCCCTGCTTCAATGCGTTCCTTCTCCGGTGTGCGCGACAACATCAACCCGGCAAGAAACGCGCCTGTGATGGCAGCCATGCCGCCGAACGCTTCAGATGCGATTCCATAGGCGAGCATGATGACGACGGAAATGGTCAACAAGCCCTGGCTGATGGGAAGTTGCGAGACCCGGCGGATGATCCACGGCAGCGCCCACAAGCCGACCATGACCGAAGCCACCAAAAACAGGATCATACGCACAAGGATCATTAATGCATCACCCGTGCTGCCTGCTCCGCCTTGCAAGGGCGAGGAAAACGGAAAGCAAAAGGATGATAAGAATGTCATCGAATACAGCAGCACCCAGCAAACTCAAACCCACGCGGCTGCGCAAGACTTTTAGTTCGATCAAGGTCTGGGCGGAGATGCTGACACTGGTGGCACCCAGCGTCAACCCAAGAAAGATCGCGGAGGATTGTTCAAAGCCAAAGAGCAAGCCCGTTCCCCATCCCAATAGGACAGGAATTACCACGCCCATCAAGCCTGCCAGCGCCGCCACACGGACGTTCTTTCGCATCTCACCCAGATGCAGTTCCAGCCCGGCAAGGAACATCAATAACAACACGCCCAGCTCGCCAAGTTTAGCAACTGTTTCCGCCAGTTCATGTTCGATGAACGGCAGATTGAGCAGGTTGATGATGGATGGACCCAACAAAATTCCCGCCAGCAATTCACCCAGCACCGAAGGCTGACCGAGGCGAATGCTGATATATCCTGCCATCTTTGCAGACAGAAGGATGATCGATAGTAGAAAAGCAAGTTGAAGAAATAGGCTCATAATTAGTTTTTACTTTGTTTGAAAAATTTGAAAGTGACCATTATCCAGAACCTTCATAGACATTTCTGGCGCGCATGGAACGAAATGCGGCGACTGACAGTACAAGAAATGTAACTGGAACAAAAACTGAAATGAATATGGCGAAACCAGACAGCGCAGAACTTTCAGCCGCACGCAAAATCACATACACCACATAAATGACGTAATACGACAAGAGCAAACCACCTTCAAAGCGCGAGATGCGGCTATCAATATAAAAGACAGGCAGGGTTACCAATGCCACGAAGATCATGACGGGCAGGTCGAATTGCATAGCGCGGCTTGCCACTGATATTCCATCCGGGGCGGCTATGGCACCGATGCCCAACACACCAAGTAGATTGAAGATATTGCTGCCCACTGCATTGCCGACGGCAATATCGCTTTCACCTTTGAGTGCCGCCATCACTGAAGTTGCCACTTCCGGCAGGGAGGTTCCCACAGCTACGATGGTTAGACCGATCACCAATTCGCTTATGCCCAGAGATTTGGCGATCTGTGTAGCAGATTCGACCAGCCAATTCGAGCCGAGGACGAGTAGTGCCAATCCGATAAGGATGAAAACAAGATTGATGCTACTGCTGCGTATGGTTGTCTTTTCCTTCGGCGCGAATTCCTCGGCGTATTCCTTTTGAACCTTCTTGCTTTCCAGTCTGCTTTGGCGCAGGGCAAATCCCATATAAACGACCAGACCAAGCAAAAGAATGGCTCCATCCTGCCAACTGAGTTTGCCATCAATGGCAAGAACAAAGGTTAGTAAGGAGATTCCCAGTACGATGGGCGCATCTTTTCGGATGAGTTGCTCGGCAATGGCAATCGGGGCGACAATCGCTGTAATACCAAGGATGACCAGAATATTGAAAATATTCGAGCCAAGGACGTTACCCAGGGTCAAGTCACCTGACCCGCCGCAGCAGCTTGAAGAGAGACTGCGATTTCTGGTGACGCAGTCCCTATGGCGACGATGGTCAATCCAATAACGAGCGGCGCAACACCAAATGCCGCCGCGAGTCGTGATGCACCGCGTACCAACAGGTCTGCACCGACGATCAATGTGATGAGTCCAGCAATGAAGAGGAGGATGGTTGTTGTCATGGCGTTGTTCTCGTATTTAAATCCCACAATTTAAATACCATGAAAAATTTTTCTTAAGATTAATTCCCTCATAAGACAAAAGAGACAGTCATTTTTAAGATGACTGTCTCTTGCTTTGCTCTTTTCATCTTTTCCTATTTAAATATTCCGGCACCTCGATCATGGGTGGGCGTTCATATTCGGCGATCTGTTCCACGTCGAGGAAGTATCCCTTGTTATCGTGGCGGATCATTTTCATGGAGCGGTTCACATCTTCCAGCACGGCGCGACCGAAGCGCTTCTCCAATTTGCGGATGACGGTTTGGATGATAGCAAAGGACATTTTGCTCAACGCTTCCAAATGCTGGTTATGGTGGATGCGTTCAAGTAAATCGACCTGGGCAATCGATTCCAAATGGAACTTCTCGAAAATATCGATCAATAAACCGGTTTCCACGCCGTAGCCTGAATAGAAGGTGACTTGTTCCAAGGCTTTGCGTCTGCCGCCATATTCACCTGAAAGCGGTTGGACCACCCCAGAGAGTTCCGGGTAAAACAAATTTAACAACGGGCGCGCGGTCAACTCGGTGACTCGTCTCCACCGCCGGCTTGCATTTTTTGCCCGACCTTCAATGGTCTGCGATAAAAGCCTTTTACCAATTGCATGGTTGGGTTAATCAATAACGGACCAATGATGCCATACACAAAACGCGGATGAATATTGACAATGTCTGTATCTATCCACACAATGATGTCGCCCTTGGTGACCAGTAAACTTTTCCATAAGGCTTCGCCTTTGCCGCGGCGCGGCTCCATATCTGGCAGTAATTCCTGATGGATATAAACAGGCACGCCTTCTTTTGTTGCGATCTCGCGTGTGCGGTCGGTTGAATTTGAATCGATCAATACGATCTCATCCAGCAATGGAAAGCGCTGCATCAATTCTTTTTTCATGGTGCGGATCACTTTGCCGACCGTTTCTTCTTCGTTCAATGCAGGCAATGCCAAACTGATCGTGACCTCTTGTTGTTTTTTTAGTGCAACCAGTTCACGTAAGTTGCTGAACTCATCGGCATGGAAGGTGTTCTCACCAAACCATTTATCTACGAGAATTGAGATGGCATCGAAACTCAACGTTTCATCGAATTTGATGTGCGGCAATGGGCGTCCGCTTTTGACGGCGATCACAGCACAAGAGGCTTCATGCAAGAGACGGTCTGCCACAACACCGAGCGAAGCAGAACTGGTGATGGGTTGAATAGTGGTGCCCAAAATGACCACATCTGATTTTTTAGCGTAATTCAAAATGACTTGCGCCGCATCTTCTGTGACTTCGAACTTTTCTGCACTTCGGGAATTTGATACAACACACGCTCCAACGGTTTGAACGGAGCATCGGTTCCGGCTTCGGGGTCTTCGGGTCTGCGGATGTGCAGGGATGTCACCCCTTGTGGATGCAACCCCAAGCCCACGCGCACTGCCAACTCAGCATGTGGACCTCCCTCTTACTGGAACCAGAACCTGTTTCGGCTTACCGGAAATTTTCCCTCGCACCAGAGCCACGTCGCAGGGCGGACGGGAGAGCACATCACTGGCAGTGACGTGCAAAGCTTTGAGATGTGAATCAAACTCAAGACAAAGCAGATCCGGGTTTTCATCCTGAATCAGGTTTGAAAGTTCTTCCCAGGGTTGATGTGAGACGATCACATGAGTCTTGCTGGTGATGCGTTTGTCTTTGCCGTAAATTCGCAAGGCGCGGCGTACCGCGCGCGCCGCAACTGCGCCGGTGCTGAGCGATTGTCCTTCGGGTACAACGACAACACCCACCAGAGTTATTTCGGCGTCGAATTGACGCGCGGCATCGAGGGCATACAGACCGGGTCCGTCATGGATGAAAGGGACGAGGATGGTATGAATGGGGGCAAATTCGGAATGGCGTTGCATTGCAATCTCCTATCTATGGCTCATTGGCTTTATAACAACGGTGCGATGTGTTGACGATAGATGGCTTCCCAACGGAAGGAAGCCCGTGCCCGCATGGCGAGTCGTGCGGACATGGAGGTTTGAAAATAGTCCGCGATCATTTTTGCGACCCTTGCCGGGTCTTCATCGGGAGAGAAGAATTGAGCGTCGCCCAAACCTAATTTTCTGAGTGGCGGAATATTGGCACAAAAGGCGGGCAGGTGACTGAATGCTGCTTCGATGAGTGGAATGCCGAAGCCTTCTTCACGACTGGGAAAAAGCAAAGCATCAGACACGCGATAAAAATCCGCGATGACTTCATCAGGCAAAAAGCCATTGTGTGCCTCCGCAAGAAAATGGACAGAACCAACCAAGCCCAATTGCTTGCGCAGGTCGGTGAGTATTTCAAAATATTTAATGTTATTTACGTTGTGTGGACCCAGCGGACCCGTCACTACCAGTGCAGCCTGTGGAAAATCTTTTTTTAGAGCCGCCAGAGTCCATAAGGCAAGTTCAATATTCTTGCGGGGTGTGATACGCACAGGCAAAAGCAGAATCGGCGAAGCGTCGAGTACATGCGTTTTATCCAGCAACTCTTGGGTGAGCGTTTCGAGTTTGTAGAACCTGTCCATGTCTACACCGTTGGGGATGACGTGAACTGAGTCGCGGTCAAGCTGCATCAAGTCTGCGAGTTCTTCACGCCGCAATTCCGAAACGACGACATGGGTGGTTTTGCCCCAATCTGTTTTGAGTAAATTCCATGGGTAGCCTTCATGCATCTCCGGCAAATAGCGTGGAGTCGTCCATGCGAGGTCGTGATGCCAGAGGATGAGATGCGGCAGTTGATTTTCTTGATGCAGTTTATGCAAAGCGGCGGTTAACGCCAGATTTTTGTTGAGCGAGCAGACGTTGTGCGCAATGAGCACGTCCATGCCTGTGAGGGCTTTTTTTAATTCGTCTGCCAATTCGTCACGCAGAGAATCTAAATCTGAAGTCACTTCGCCGCGATCCAGTTGTGTTTTGACTTGTGCCACACGTTCGTGACGCGAATCCGCGAGCGGGATATAGGTCAGTGGAATTTGTTCACTCATTGCCGATCCGCGTGCTGCGATGAGACGTACGGAATGTCCATCTGCGGACATCAAGCGCGCATGATGCGCAATGACACTTTCCACACCGCCGACGATAGGCGGGACGGAATAATGCAGAATAGCGATCTTCATACTTGATACCCTAAACAATCTGCCACAATCGATTCCAATCTGCGTTCAAGTACCGTGTATGAGAAATACCGTTTGGCAAGTTGATAGTTCGTCTCTGCCCATTCATGCGCTATTTCAGGATGTCTTAGGGATTTTTTTACAGCCTCCAAGGTGTTGGTGCTGATGAACCCATCGAACCAGAGCGTGTGGAAACCTTTGGGTTTGATATCCACTTCGTAAATGGAATAGTTGTTGACTAGAATTAAGCGCTTGTAATAAACAGCCTCAAGGAAGGCATTGCCAAACCCTTCAATGCTTGAGGGATACGTCACCATATCTGCATGTGGATAAACATCGCCAAGCGTGTAAATTTTTTGCCCATCTTTGGTCGTGCCGCGATAGTCCTGCACTTGGTCTGCTTCAAAGCGAACGGTGACGTCTAGCAAGTGGGCATATTCTCGAATGCGTTGTTCATAATCATTGCCCTCGTCACCCGAGGCATGCGAGATGATGAGCTTGGCGGGCAGGTCGAGGCGGCGCATCAACTCGATGGCGTGTTCAATGCCTTTGCGTTGAATGACGCGAGTTGGTTGCAGAAAAAAATATTCGCCCTCGCCGATCCCAAAATCCGCGCGAACCGATTGGGTGTATTCATCGGGTGGAGGCGGCGGAGAGTCAAAATCCATGACGTTGGGAATCACGCGGGAAGCCAATCCATAACGCGAGGCGACCTGTTGCGCCTGCACCGAGTTGATAACCACGTGTCGAATCGATGGCAGAGATGGGGGGAATGCCGCGGCGAGATAATCACCTACGCAGTTGACCTGAAAGCGTTGGCGTTCCCAATGAAAGTCGTGATGATGTGCAATGGTGGGGTAGCCTGTTTCGGCAATGAACTCGGTGATGGCAAGCCCTAACGGCAGGTTGAGCGGAATGGTCACCGCATTTTCGATGACGAGAATCTCGAGATCAAAGCGCCGCGCAAATTTATATAGTTCCTCTTTGAGATACTCTTTCAACTCATTAACACGCTTCGTCATCGTAGGCGGGCGCACATAGATCGAGAAAAAATCTTTTTGTAAGTCTTCCATTTCAGGGTGAGCCGCGCGCGCCTCTTTCGTCACTGTCCAACTGCCGGAATAGGCTTGTTGATTCAACTTGTCAATTTCAGGATGACGATAGAACGCTTCCGGCACGACGTGAGATGAATCAGTGCTGCGGTCACATTCGCCTGCAAAGTAAAAACACTGATGCCCCAGCCGCTCGAAGATGGTTGCCCATTTCTGCGTTTCAAGCGAGACGCCGTCTGTGCCTGCAAAACGGGTGGAGATAAAGCCGATCTTATGGGAAGCAGGATTCATGGATCACCTTTAAACTTTTTTCAACCATAAAATTTCATAAGGCTGAAGAATGATGTCTGAGCCGTCTTTCATGGAAAAGGAAACGGATTTTTGACTGACATTATGCAAGCACAACACATGTGCATTTCCATCCGGGGATGTCCGCTCGACGGCGAAGACCGAAGGATGCAGGTCAAGTATTTTTTGAGTCCCATGCGGGTCGAATGCAGTTGATGTGCTTCTGGTTTTTAGCAATTCACTATATTTCGAAAAAACTTTGGAGCGCAATGAGTTTTCGTCCGCAAGTTGACTTTGCAATTCATCGAACTGAAGTTTCTCGCGGTTGATGCTGCGATTGCGCCCGGTCTGCTGAACGCCATCCGTCCAGCCGCGTGAGCCGAAGAGGCTGTGGAAGTAAATGCCCGGCATGCCAATGAGGGAGAGCATGATGGATTGGGCGGCGATAAAGCGGCTCACTTGTAGCTCTTGCGGTTCATCCCCATTTGGCAAGGATGGGTTTGATAACGCATCAAAATAGTTGATATTCATCTCGTACGGACTCTGCGTTCCGTCCGCGTTGTGTTTGTAGGAGATCAAGCCGCCATGTTCGATGATCTTATTCACCAATGAGTCGATCTCAGCGTCAGATAAAATTCCTCGGGCAGGATTCAGCCCGATCCCGTCGTGTGAGGCGAGGAAGTTAAAGAAGGTGGTTTTGTCTGAGGGCAAAGTCAACGTCCGTGCCCAGTCCGATAAGATGCGCGCGTCGCCGGTGTGGAAGGTGTGGAGAGTCAGCGGCGGCAAGGCGAAGTTGTAAACGAGTTGCGCTTCGTTCGTGCCATCGCCGAAATAGGAAATGTTATCGCTGTGCGGCACATTGGTTTCGGTGATGAGCTGCACATGCGGCGCGACGTCACTGATGGCGGCGCGCAGAAATTGAATGACCGCATGCGTTTGCGGAAGGTGAATGCAGGTCGTGCCGATTCTTTCCACATGTAGGCAATCGCATCGAGACGGATGAAGGTCGCGCCGCGTTCGATGTAAAGCAAAAGAATGTCGAGGATTTCGAGCAAGACTTCGGGATTTTTGAAGTTGAGATCGATCTGGTCTGCGCTAAAGGTCGTCCACACTTTTTTCTCGCCGGATGGAGTGTTGAACGATGTCAGCAATGGCAGCGCGCGCGGACGGATAACCTGCGAAAGATCAGGCTCACCTTCGATGGTGATGAAATAATTTTTATAGTGCGGGTCGTCTTGTAGGAACTTTTGGAACCAATCGCTTTTCGCTGAGATGTGATTGATGACGCCATCGAACATCAAACGAAAGTTTTGCATGGACGAGACATCATCCCATGTGCCAAGTGAAGGGTCGATCTGGCGATAGTCCACGACCGAAAACCCATCATCGGATGTCCACGGGTAAAAGGGCAGGATGTGAATGCTACTGAGGACGTCGGTTAAGTATTTATCGCAAAATGTTTTGAGCGTCCGCAACGGTTTTTCATTTGGCGCTTGCACCTGATCGCCATATGTAATGAGCATTGCGTCGCGCTCGGTCAACGTGTCGTTGCGCGGTTTGATGCGTGGATGATATGTATTTAGTATGTTTTGAGTTTGCTCGAATAGACGTGCAGAGATATTTCCCCGTACAGAAAAGTGAGTTGATCTATTAAAGTTTTTTTCATTCGCCTCTGAAAATGGTTTAACGTCCAAAATTTTTATACCATGAATCGAGGCGTTTAGATTAAATCCGGTTTAAAAAAGTGACAGTCACCTCGAAGGTGACTGTCACTTTTGTTTGATTTATTTACATCTCAACAATACAAGGCGCTTCGTCTTTGACGATCACGCTTTCACCGTTTGCAAAAGTGACCGTGGTCTGTTCCTGCCCTCTTGCGATCGACATACCTTTGTATTTGATCGTCACTGCAAATGGGAAAAGATTTCTTCCTTCAAGTTTTACGCGTGTGCCGGAAAGGACCGTCACGCCCAGTGCTTGCATGAACAAGCCAACGGGTGCAAACCCGGTCAATGAATTGCGTTCGCCGATGCCTGTCCCTTTTTCGGCGTGATAGCGTTGATAAAAAGCGCGGTTCTGTTTTAGGTTTTGAATGATCGCATTCATGATATGCGCGGTGAGTCTGGTCGCTTCGGCGCGGAAGCCGTACGCAAGCAAACCTTCAGCGAGCAGCGTATTCCATGGCAGGCTTACGCTCAATGCAATTTGTTCTGCATCTTTATCCGGTACGGTCGGCATGGATGGCATGCCAAAGGGTCTGTCGAATCGATCCGCCGTCATGAGGTTGCGTCCGATCATGGCGTAGGCACGTTGTTGCTCTAAAACCCCTGCCCACAACGGCAACCCAAGTGTGATGTCTTCACCGGTCATATCCACGATCTTGACGTTGATCTTATCGGTCTCTTCCAGACCTACAACGCTGATCCTGCCAATGCGCGAGAAGGTCATTTGAGTCGTTGCCACCAAACCGCCTGTGCGCCACTGGAATTGATGCCCGGCGATGACTTCTGTTTCGCCTTTGGATTTGGTGAAGTATTCGCTGATCTCCACTTCCGGTCGCTTCGCGGCTGGACTTTTGGTCTGGATCTCCACCAGCAAGCGCACCGGCGTCTCAGACTCGAACTTCGGGCGCATCGAGCCATCGCCCTTGCGTTTGGCAATAACTTTGGGTTCGGTCATGATGCCAGTTTCGCGGTCACGATAGGAATAATAACTAATGCGCGCATTCCAACTCGCATCCAGCGATTCTTTTAATTTGTCGGCTTGCGCAAAGATCAGTGTGGTTTCTTCATCGGGCTTATTAAGTTTTTTGCCCATCTTTATCAATGTCAACGCTTCGCGATACAGCATGGACTCAAGCGATGGGCTGTGGACGAAGGAAACGTCCATGCCTTGTGACCAGGGATTCCAGACATCGAACAAAGGATTATCTTCCAACCCCGTTTGCAAGATGTGATCCCATTCGGGTGAGCCGTCGCGGTTGCGGTCATGTGTGCTAGAGAACCACGACCAGAAGAACTTCACCAATTTTGGGAAAACATCGGCAAGAAAATCATGGTCTTGAGTCGTTTGATAATACTTCCATGCCATGCTGGCAAGAATCGGCATGGCGAGGAAACGTCCGCGTTGACCGGCGATGCCGGGTTTGCCGTCGACTTCGCCGTCTTCGTTCTGCGTGGCGAGGAAGTTGAGCACAAGATTTTTTGCCACCTGCGGGACGACGTTCAAAATGCTGGCGAGGTAATACGCATCCAAAACAAATTGACCGTTCCATGCGGGCGGGTAATCGGTGCCATCGCCTTTGTTGGAATGTCCATGGTCGCTGTGGCGGGCTTGCACAAAAGATGGATGTGGCAATTGGTCGCTGTGCATGAACAAGGCATGCGCAGCTTTTTGGCTGAAGGCGAAAGTAGCATCCCAGTCCGGGTCGCCGGTGCGGATGTCAAGAGTCTGGCTGGCATCCAGCATTTCAATGCGGGCGAGTTCGGCTTGCCATGCGCGTGCTGCCGTTTTGCGTGCGAGATCAAAACCTTCGGGGATCGTGTCGAGGGCGGCTTCGGCGAAGGAAATGGTTCGAGTGGCACCCGGACCCAGCTCCAGTTCCAGAATGAGCGAGGCGTGTGGTCCCGGTCCGTGTTTGGGTCCGCCCGTCATGAAGATCACAGGGGCGATTCCGCTGGTTTGTCCGGCTAAGATGTTGACAAGTTGTTGTTGGGTGGGGATGATGGATTGCCCGTCGAGATGGGCGAGTGTGGCGCAAACTTCGAGTTGAATGTTGCGTACAGCGGTGGTTTTGTTGACGAGGGTGACGCGCCCGGCAACGGCATGTGATTCAGGCACCCAAAAATCTGCCGTGGTTTGCAGGTTTTCCAAGGGAACAAAATCGAGGGTTAGGAAGTTTGGATAGAAGCGGCGTAGTGACGGTTTGGTGACGAAGGTGTTAGGGTCTGTAACGCTGGTGCCGCCCTCGGTGAAGCGTAAAAAGAGGCGCATCGAGCGCGCCCGTGAGCCGTAGGTGGTGGTAATGCCAACCGCCGAGCGTTCGGGGTCGTTGGTGCCAAGCTCCACTTCCCAGATGTGGTCGTTGGGATAATCTGGCTTGGTCAGGCGGGCATCCGCTGCAAGGGTGAGGTGGAGCGGGTCGCCGAGGCGTAAAGACCAGTCGCGCATGGCGCCAATTGTACGGGCAGATGGGCGGAAGGTCAAACAGGTATAATTTGGTTTGATAGTCGTGTAGTCGTTTCGTCAAGTTTCCAAACGATGAATGGACTATCTGACCAACAGACTATTAAACGAGGAGATTACTATGGCTGGACTTTATTTCGAAGAATTTTCGGTTGGGCAAACAGTTACGACCCTTTCGCGCACGGTGGGCGAAGATGCCATCAATAACTTCGCCGGGCTGACGGGTGACTACAACCAGATCCATACCGATGCTGAGTTTGCAAAGACGACTCCGTTCGGTCAGCGCATCGCGCATGGACTTTTAGGCTTGTCCATTGCAACCGGCTTGATCATGCGCACAGGCATGCTCGAAGGCACGGTCATTGCTTTTCGCGAAATTCAAGAGTGGAAATTTGTAAAGCCCATTTTCATTGGCGATACCATCCATGCTGTGCTGACCGTATCCGAAACCAAAGCGATGCCGCGCATTGGCGGCGGCGCTTTGATCTCACAGGTGGAAGTCCGCAATCAAAGTAATGACGTGCTTCAAAAAGGCACATTGAATTTATTGGTACTGAGCAAGCCGAAATAGGGTATTGCATAACCGTAGGGCGGGGAACCTGCCCCTGCATAAGATAATAGGTAAACGATGAACAAAGATGACAACGATAGACTGCGCCGCTTGATCCATTCCGAAGAAGAGACGCGTAAGGATATGGAACCTGCGTCTCCCTCCGACGGGACGACAGCTTCACGCAAGCCGACGGGGAATACAACGCCGCTTCTCAATCTGCCCGACCTCGACGAAAATAATATGCCGCTTCCCAATCGAGTCGAAGAGACCGACCTCGATGGTACGCGTGTGACCAATGCGGCGTATCGCCCCTTGCAAGAGACAAAGCCTCCACGTCCCAGCCAGGGTCAGTCCAACCAACGACCAACCTATCGTTTGCCGCAAAATCAGAATCAACAGCCTCCGCAATATCAGCAGCCACAACAATATTCGCAATATCAATACCAACAACCCGTGCCAACAGGTCCATCTTTTATGGATCGTCTTGGCGCATTCTTTGGCGGAATTGGCTCCGCTTTACGCGGAAACAAAGGCTGCCTCACCCGTGGTTTGATCATTGCCGCCTTTGCATTTGTGATCATCGGCTTGTGCAGCAGTTCGATCCTTGTTTATCAGTATTATTCCATTGCCAGCACCCTGCCCGATGTAGCGGACTTGAAGAATCGCTCTTCGCAATTTCAAACCACCCGCATCCTCGACCGGAACGGTCAGACCCTGTATGAACTGAACGATCCCAATGCCGGGCGTCGTAACTACATTCCACTGAGCGAGATATCGCCAAACCTTGTCGCAGCAACCATTGCCACCGAAGACAAGGATTTTTACGATAATCCTGGTTTCGATCCCGTAGCCATCATCCGTGCTTTATGGCGAAACTACGTCACGCAGGGCGAGGGCGGCGGCGCCTCCACGATCACACAGCAGTTGGCGCGTGCCTTGCTGCTTTCTCCCGAAGAACGGACCCAGCGTACCGTCTCCCGTAAATCACGTGAGATCATCCTTGCCGCAGAGATTACCCGCCGCTACTCAAAGGATGAGATCCTTGAGTTGTATCTCAATGAGATCTATTACGGCAATCTTGCCTATGGCATCGAAGCTGCCTCAAATACCTATTTCAATAAATCTGCCAGAGACCTCACGTTGGGTGAAGCCGCCTTCCTGGCGGGGTTGCCGCAGTCTCCGGCTGTCTATGATATTTATACCAACCCCGAATCGACGCTGGTTCGCCAACAGCAGGTGTTGGTCTTGATGTTCGAGTTGAGCCAGTTACAGGGCTGTATCGAAGTCAGCAATAGTGAAGAACGCGTCTGCGTTGACCCGGTTGCTGCGACCGCTGCCGCAGAGCAGATCAAAGCCTATCCATTTGTGCCGCCTTCCTTTGGTGCAACCAACTATCCGCATTGGGTCAACTTCGTCCGTGCAGAGTTGGAAGAACTCTACGATGCGCAGACCATTTATCGTTCCGGTTTTGTTGTGTACACCACGCTTGATCCTGTGCTTCAAGATCAGGCTCAATTGTTGGTGACCAATCAAGTTGCTGCCATGGTGGATAACAATACGAAGAATGGCGCGCTGGTCGCCATTCAACCTTCCACCGGGCAGATCCTTGCCATGGTCGGCTCGCCCGATTTCAACAATGCTGCCGTCTCCGGGCAGATCAACATGGCGATCAGCCCTACGCGTCAGCCTGGTTCATCCATCAAGCCGTTGACCTATGTCGCCGCTTTTGAAAAAGGCTGGACGCCCTCCACTTGGATCTGGGATGTCCCCACCCAATTCCCCGATGGTGCCAACCCGCCATACGAACCGCGCAACTACGATGGCACTTTCCATGGCGGGTTGACTGTACGGCTTGCGCTTGCAAACTCCTTCAACATTCCCGCCGTCAAAGCGCTTGAATTTGTCGGCATTTATGATGACCCCAATACTCCCGAGAAGGAAGGCATGATCGCTTTTGCGGAGCGTCTCGGCATTACATCGCTCACCCGTGATGATTATGGCTTGTCCCTCACGTTGGGCGGTGGCGATGTCAGCCTGATCGATATGACCACCGCCTATGCGGTCTTCGCCAATGGCGGCAAAAAAGTGCCGCCTGTTGCGATCCTCAAGATCACCACCTTCGATGGAGAAGTGGTGTACGAGTACCAACAGCCCGAAGGCGAGCAGGTCGTCCGCCCTGAACATGCCTACCTGATCTCTTCTATCCTTTCGGATAATGAAGCCCGAAGTTTTACTTTTGGGCGAAACTCCGCTTTGAATCTTTCCTTCCCTGTCGCGGCAAAGACCGGTACCACCAACGACATCCGCGATAACTGGACAATGGGTTACACCCCTGACTTGGTCACCGGTGTATGGGTGGGCAACGCCGACTACACGCCCATGGTGCGTTCCTCTGGCTTGAGCGGCGCCGCGCCGATCTGGTCGCAGTTCATGGAATTTGCGGTGCCCTATCTCACCAATGGCTCGCCAACTCCCTTCGTCCGTCCTTCCGGCATTGTGGATAAAGTGGTTTGTCGATTTGGCGGCACAGAGCCTTCCAATGCTTGTCAGGGACAGTTCTCAGAAGTCTTTGCGTTTGACCAACCTCCACTGCCGCAGGATCAAGACCTGGTTCATCGTGCAAAGATCGACCTGTGGACGGGCTACGAAGCCTCATCCGCTTGTGATGGTCCATCCGACGAGCGAGAAGTGTTGAATGTCACCGATCTCTGGGCGCGTAAATGGTTTGAAACCGGCGAAGGTAAAGCCTGGCTGATAGATCATGGTTTGGATGAAAATCCAAACTATGCTCCCGAACGCGAATGTCAGAAAGGCGATCCACAGCCAAAGATCCAGCTGAACCTTAGTGATGGGCAGGTCATTGTTTCACCCGTATTCGATGTTCAAGGAACTGCCAATGCAGACGGAGGTTTCAAACAATGGCGGCTTGAATTTGGATTGGGCGAAAACCCCGATGGCTGGACCGTCCTTGCCGAAGGTGATAAGCCCGTTGAAGACGGCACCTTCACCGCTTGGAATGTTTCCGCCCTCCCGAACGGGATCGTTTCCCTGCGCCTGACTCTCATTGGCGATAAAACGGAAGTGGACAAGCGCATCCGACTTAATTTGAGCCTGCCCATTCCAACCGTGCCAACATCCACGCCGACGCCGACCTCCACTCCCACCGAGACCCCGACGATCGTCATCATCGTGCCTCCCACCGACACGCCAACACTCGAACCCACACCTACCGAGACACCAACGCCATGAGCGCATTGAACTGTCCTAATTGTGGCGCGGCACTTCCGCCAAGTGCTGCTAAAGCGGATATCGCCGTCTGTGATTTTTGCGGAACCAGTTTTCGCCTGCCCAAAACACTCACCCCTGAACCCGATATGGGTGACTTGCTTCTTGGTACTGACTTTAGTAAAAAAGTGATGCCCGGCTGGGAAATGGTCAACGAAGACAAGCTTACCTTCCATAAAGGTCCACCCGCCGAATTACGCGGTAAATTTTCGCCGCAGGTCAATTCTTATTACGTGTTGAAAAGCTCCGGCTTTTTGGATAACTTCGATGCCAGCGCCACTATTCGCTTCTTTGAAGGCGAACGGGAATGGATCCGTGCTGGATTCTTTTTCCGTCACTCTGCTGAAGGCGGCTATGGCATCATGGTTTCGGTTCAATCTTCATATACTTTTGGGTATGTTGCCAAGGATGAAAAAGGGGAGCTGATCTTTTATAAGATCATGCCGTGGGCAACGCACTCGGCGCTACGTTCCGGCAATAAGGAGTTCAACCGTCTGCGTGTGATCTGTAATGGCAGCAACTTCCGCATCTATTTGAACGGTATTCTGGCAACATCTTTTCAGGATGAACGCTTCAAAATGGGGAAGTTCTACCTGGCTGCTGAACCGAGCGATAAGTCGTCTATGGAGGTTGGGTTCTCCGATCTTCAGGTGAGGGAAGTGCCCAGGTAGCTGAATCAGGCAAAAATGAGGACTGAGGCGCTGATTCCGCCTTAAAGTCAGGCTCTCTTCACTGATTAAGACCTTGACTCATGACCCTTGAATCCATATAATAGTCCTGTTGGATGTAAAAAAATGAGCTAACACCAGCAAGCGCTTGAGGAAATCACTCAATGCGCTTGCATTTGTTTGTCTCTGGTACGCGTCACCTATGCGATACCGTAATTCTCAAACGATTTTTATTTTTTAGGAGAGGATCCAGTGGAAACCAAGGGATTAACTGCACTCCGTATCAGCCTTGCCTCACCGCAAACGATCATGTCTTGGTCGTATGGCGAGGTGCTGAAACCCGAAACCATCAACTATCGCCGCCTGCGCCCTGAGAAGGACGGGCTCTTCTGCGAAGCGATCTTCGGACCGACCCGCGATTGGCAATGTTATTGCGGTAAATACAAGAACCCCCGCTACAAAGGCATCACTTGTGAAAAATGCGGTGTCGAAGTGACCCGCTCTTCTGTGCGCCGCGAGCGCATGGGGCATATTGCGCTTGCCTCCCCTGTGGCACATATTTGGTATACCCGCCGCATCCCATCGCAGATGGGTATGCTGTTGGACATTTCCCGCCGCAACCTCGACCGTGTACTTTACTTTGCGCAATACATCGTCACCTATGTGGATGAGGAAGCCCGCAAGAAAGCCCTGCAGCGCCTCGAAGATGAGATCACCGTATCCGAACGCGAACAGGCTACGGAGATCAATGCCCGTATCGTAGAGATCAAGACCAAGCGCGATGCGAACATTGCCGAGTTGAAACAGAAGCAAGCCACGCTCGAACAAGGCTACGATGAAGGCATTGCCGAACAACTCGACCCGATCATCAAAGAAGGTCAGCGTTTGGAGCGCCTGCTTCAGGATCAGATGGGTGAAACCGTCAAGAAAGCCATTGCTTTTGAGCAAGGCGGCGAGAAGATCGTGGACGCTGGAGAAAAAGTTGCCAGCAAACACCTTACCCTGATCCAAAAGACCGTTCAGAAGAAACTCGAATTGCTCGAGAACGAACTGAAGGATAAGCGACAGGCTGAGATCGATGATCTCAAGACCAAGGCTGCCACCATCAAGGCTCAAGCAGATACCGAGATGGAATCCCTGCGCAACCAATTGGAATCACAGACTTCTGTCTCTTCAAGCAACTCATCCCGCCTGCGCGATGAATTGCTTGAGCTGCGTCCCTTCACCTTCATCAGCGAAATTCGTTACCGCGAACTTAAGCAGCGTTGGGGGCAGGTCTTCCGTGCCGACATGGGTGCCGAAGCCTTCTATGATGTTCTCGAACGTCTTGACCTCGACAAACTTTCTGAAGAACTCTGGCACGAAGTTCGCACCACCAAGAGCAAGCAGAAGCGCAAGAAAGCCACCACCCGCCTCAAGGTTGTGGAAGCTTTCAAACGCTCTGGCAACCGCCCTGAGTGGATGATTCTGACCGTGCTGCCCGTGATCCCTCCAGACTTGCGCCCGATGGTGCAGTTGGATGGCGGTCGCTTTGCCACCTCCGATCTTAACGATCTGTATCGCCGCGTGATCAACCGCAACAACCGCTTAAAGAGATTGCTCGAGCTCGGTGCGCCGGATGTCATCATCCGCAACGAGAAGCGTATGTTGCAGGAAGCCGTTGACAGCCTCATCGATAACAGCCAGCGCGGCAAAGCTCTCTCCCGCCGCGGACGCCGCGAACTCAAGTCTTTGAGCGATATGCTCAAAGGCAAGAAGGGTCGTTTCCGCCGTAACTTGCTCGGTAAGCGCGTGGACTATTCCGGTCGTTCCGTGATCGTGGTAGGTCCGACTCTCAAACTGAATCAATGCGGTTTGCCCAAGAGCATGGCGCTCGAACTGTATCGTCCGTTCGTGATCGCCCGCCTCGTGCAGAACGGTTATGCTGCTAACGTGAAGGGCGCCCGCCGCCTGATCGAACGCAACCGTCCTGAAGTGTGGGAAGCGCTCGAAGGCGTGATCGGCGACCGTCCTGTATTGTTGAACCGTGCTCCTACACTCCACCGCTTGGGTATTCAGGCGTTCGAACCGATCCTTATCGAAGGCTCTGCCATTCAGCTCCACCCACTCGTCACCACCGCTTTCAACGCGGACTTTGACGGCGATCAGATGGCTGTACACGTTCCGCTCTCCCAGAAGGCAGTTCAGGAAGCTCGCGATTTGATGCTCGCTTCGAAGAACCTGCTCAAACCTGCCGATGGTGAACCGATCATCTCCCCGTCCAAGGACATGGTGTTGGGTGTGTACTATCTCTCGATGAAGCAAGAGGCCAAACATAAGGGTGATGGACGTGCCTTCTCTAATTTCGACGAAGTGGAACTCGCTTACGCTCTCGATCAGGTGCATGTTCACTCCGAGATTAAACTCCTTGCGAAGACCTGGTACGACGATAAGGGCAAACGCCTGGCTGAGCCGGAAACCCGCATTATCGAAACGACTGTGGGGCGTGTTCTCTTGAACCGCATTCTTCCCACCGAAGTGCAGTTCGTCAACAAAAAACTGGACAAAGGCGGCGTGAAGGACCTAGTCGCTGAAGTCTATGAACTGTGCGGTCAGGAAGTGACCACCAATGTTGCCGACGCGATCAAGAGCATCGGCTTTGAATTCGCCATGAAATCCGGCACCACTCTCGCGGTTGCCGATATCTCCATTCCGCCGGAACGCAAGCCGATCATCGATGAAGCCTTGAAAGCTGTCGAAGTCGTACAGCGTGACTTCCGCCGCGGTCTGCTTACTGAGCAGGAAAAGAACGAACGCGAAATTCAGATCTGGCAGGAAACGACTGATAAGGTCGGTGAAGCCGTCAAGAAGCATATGGATCCCGATGGGAACCTTTCCACGATGGCGACCTCTGGCGCGACGAAGGGTGGTTTCTCCACCATCTCGCAGCTGGCGGGTATGCGCGGTTTGATGGCGGACCCCTCTGGTCGTATCATCCCGATGCCGATCCGTTCCAACTTCCGCGAAGGTCTGACGGCGCAGGAATACTTCATCTCCACACATGGTGCCCGTAAGGGTCTTGCCGATACCGCTCTGCGTACTGCAGATGCCGGTTATCTCACCCGCCGTCTCGTAGACATTGCACAGGACATCATCATCAACGAACATGACTGCGGTACCCACGATGGCGTGTGGATCCGCCGTGCTGACGATGTGGCAGGTCAGAAGATGGACAGCCGCGTATACAGCCGCCTGGTTGCAGAGCGTATCATTCACCCGCAGACCGGGGAAGTGATCGCTGAATACAACGACGTGATCACTCATGATCTGGCGCATGTCATTGCGGACTCTGGTGTGAGTGAAGTCAAACTTCGCTCGCCGCTGACCTGCGAACTCACCCACGGTATCTGCGCCAAATGCTACGGCATTGACCTGGGTCGCGGTATCATGGTGGAGCTTGGTTCTGCGGTTGGTATCGTTGCTGCCCAGTCCATCGGTGAACCGGGTACTCAGCTCACACTGCGTACCTTCCATACCGGCGGTGTGGCATCCACCGGCGCCACCGACATCACCACGGGTCTTCCGCGCGTGGAAGAAATCTTTGAAGCGCGCAAACAACCGAAAGGCGAAGCTGCCGTTGCCGAGATCAGCGGCATGATCCACATTCAGCAGTCTGAGAAATATGCAGACATGCGCGAAGTTCACATCGAACATGCTGAAATGGTTCACGATGAATACGCCATTCCCGAAGACTGGAAGATCATGGTTAAGGACGAATCTGAAGTGCAGGCTGGCGACATCCTTGCCACTAAGGAAAAGGCCACCATTGTTTCCCAGCATGGCGGACGTGTGGCTGTCGAGAAGAAGGACCGCAAGGTCATCGTCTCCTACGAACAGCGCGAAGAAGTTGTCATGGATATCCCCAACACCTCGCGCATTCTCGTTCGGGATAACTCGCATGTGGAAGCAGGTACACCGCTCACCGAAGGTTCACTGAACCCGCACCGCATCCTGAAAATTCAAGGACGCGATGCCTGCCAGATGTACCTCATGACCGAAGTGCAGAAAGTGTATCGCTCGCAGGGTCAGAACATTCACGACAAGCACTTCGAGGTCATCATCCGCAAGATGTTGAGCAAAGGTGCAAGTCACCCGCCCCGGTGATACCAGACACCTGCCCGGTGATGTGATCGACCGACTCGATATTCGCAAGCAGAACGAGGCATTGATCGCGGAAGGCAAGCAGGCGGCACGCTTTAGCGAAGTCCTGCTCGGTGTGACAAAGGCGTCGCTTTCCACCGACTCATTCCTCTCTGCTTCGTCCTTCCAGCACACCATCAAGGTGTTGGCGAGTGCAGCGATTGGCTCCACCACCGACCCGCTCTACGGTTTGAAGGAGAACGTCATCATCGGTAAGCTCATTCCGGCGGGCACTGGCTTCATCCACGGGCGCTTTACCCCTCCTGGTGAAGAAGCTGCGGCAGATACCACCGAAGAAATGCCAGACACCACAGTTGGCGACTAATCAAGTTGAACGAATGCCCCGAATGAATGTTCGGGGCATTTTTGTTTTGTATAATCACGGTCATGAAACGAAATACCCAAAAGCCAGAGGGGCAGCCAACGCGCGGCAAGACAGCCGCCAATCGGCTTCGGCGAGTCGATAACTTTATTTTGCTCTACGAGCCTGCGCTTCTCACGCGGACCGATGGGCTGTTTTCTGATTCCCTGTTCGTTGATCTTGGCTATGGATTTGATGCGCGTACCACGCTTGAAAGTGCAGTGCGTTTCCGGCGTGCCAATGCAACCTTGCGCATCCTTGGTGTGGAAATAGATAAGGAGCGTGTTGAAGCTGCCCTGCCTTTTGCCGATGAACAGACGTTCTTCCGTTTGGGCGGATTCAATCTTCCCCTGGCCAGCGGGGAGCATGTGCGGCTGATCCGTGCTTTTAATGTGCTCAGACAATACGAGGAAAAAGATTTTGCGCCTGCCTATGAGCGGCTTGCCGAGTATGTTTTGCCCGGCGGTTTGATGATCGAGGGAACATCCACACCATTTGGGAGTCTTTGGGCGGCGAATCTGGTTCGCTGCGTTGGAGCAGGTCAATGGTCTTTCGAGGCGCTGGTTTTCAGTACCAACTTCCACGCTGGTTTCGATGTCGAAGAATTTCAGACCATCCTGCCAAAGAATCTCATTCACCGTGTGGTGAAGGGCGAGCCGATCCATGATTTTTTTGAGGCATGGAAGCGCTCTGCTGCCGAGACGGCTGCCGCGAAGACATTTGGGTTGCAGCAATGGTTTGCCGCTTCAGTAGAGGCGTTGGCTCAAAAAGGATTCGATGTTGATCGTCATCGGAAGTGGCTGGGGAAGGGGTACTTGATCTGGTATCTTTAGCCGTGGTGATTTTCGTGTCATAATTGGGTTTGAAACTGGAGAAATTCATGCTGCGTCCGAAACGACTTGTTCCATTCATCCTGCTTGCCCTTACCGCCTTGGCGTGTGCCATTCCCAGTGTCACGCTGCCGGGCGCGGGGTCTATTAGTACCTCTGCTGCTGAGACGGTGATCGCCGGGCTTACTCAAAGTGTGACTGAGACATTTACTCCGAGTATCACCCCCACCTTTACCCGAACCTTTACGCCGACGCTGGTCTATCTTTCACCACGCGTGCCCTCGGAGACGCCAACTCTGGTTGTATCTGCGGGAGCTGAAACATCAACGCCCGTTGCTACAGAGACTGCCACCCAATCTCCTGTAACCATGAGCGTTTCGCGCCCCACAAATTGTCGGACGGGTCCGGGCAAGTCGTATGAGGTTGTTGGCTCGCTGTTGGTAGGGGATACTGTGCCTGTGCTTGGGCGTGACCCGACCAATGAATATTGGTATATTCCCAATCCGTATGTGTTCACTGAATTTTGCTGGGTTTGGGGCGAATATGCCACCTTTACCGGAAACCAGCTTTATTTGCCGGTGGTTCAACCTCCACCTACCCCCACGAGCACGGCGACAACCGTACCCACCATTGAATATAGTTTGCAGAGTGCCGGATCATATTCCTGTGACTCCAGGCGTTGGGTGAACATTACGATCACGAATGAGAGCGAATATCTGCTAAATTCCATAAAGATCGTGGCACAGGATAAGACGCGGAATATCACGCGTTCGGTAACTTATAATAACTTCCCGATCGTAACGGGATGTGATGGATTAACCTGGATCGAAACGATCGGCGGCGGTTCTTCCACGATCGTCTCTGGACCGAAGTTCGATCTCAATATACGCGGGGATAAGCTGGATGTCTCCGTTACGATCTGTACCGCGGAGGATCTGGCAGGTATCTGTACGACACGTGAGATCAAGATCACTCCGTAAGAAGACCCATGACTGAAACCCAAACGGGCATCTGTATTGGTTGCAGATGCCCGTTTGCTTTAATTATTTATGTAAAGACTAAGCGCGAATTCACATAAGATTTTCTGACTTTGCAGCGATCGTGAGACCAAAAGCAAGGGGACTTGACGCATCTCTTCTTTCCCCGTAAGATAAGCCCCGCAATAGAACATTAATTCAAGAATTAAACACAAGGGAATGGGCTTAAAGTGTTGCACTGGGTTTAGCGAAAACGCACAAGCGGATTTTCTGCATGCCCCATGCGTCTTTTGTGTTTAGAAAAAGGTTTTGGAGCCAATATGGAACTTGGTATCGTACGAAAAATTGACATTGACACAGAGATGCAGCAGGCGTACCTCGATTACGCCATGTCGGTGATTGTGTCACGCGCGCTGCCCGATGCCCGCGACGGCATGAAGCCGGTACAGCGCCGCATTTTGTATGCGATGTATGACATGGGCATCCGCGCGGATACGGCATATAAGAAGTCTGCTCGTATCGTCGGTGAAGTGCTTGGTAAATATCATCCACATGGCGACTCATCTGTGTATGAGGCGATGGCTCGTCTTGCGCAGGATTTTTCGATGCGCACCATGCTTGTGGATGGACAAGGCAACTTCGGTTCGGTCGATGGTGACCCGCCTGCTGCGATGCGTTATACCGAGGCGCGACTAACCGCCGCCGCGCTCGACATTTTGACTGATCTCAACAAAAATACAGTGGACTTCACTGCGAACTTCGACGACACACTGGAAGAACCGAGTGTGTTGCCCGCTGCGATTCCGAATCTGCTCGTCAATGGCGCGACGGGTATCGCGGTCGGTATGGCGACGTCGATCCCGCCGCATAACTTAAGTGAAGTTGTGGACGCCCTCGTGTTCATGCTCGAACGCTGGGAGAAGCTCGACGATATTGACGTTGAACAGTTGATGAAGTTTGTGAAGGGACCAGACTTCCCAACCGGTGGTCTCATCATTGAACAGACCGGCGAAGAAGGCATTGATGCTGCTTATGGCTCCGGTCGCGGACGTGTGATCGTGCAAGCCAAGGCGCATGTCGAAGAGATGGAGCGCGGCAAGAGTCGCATCATCGTCTCCGAATTGCCGTACATGGTCAATAAGTCCAGCTTGATCGAACGCATCGCCGAGCTGGCGCGTGATGGTCATCTCGAAGGTCTCTCGGACCTGCGCGATGAATCAGACCGCCAGGGCATGCGCATCGTGCTCGAACTGACCAAGAACGCCGATCCTAATTTCGTTCTGCGTGACCTGTACAAGCGCACTCCGATGCAGACCACCTTCAGCATCAACCTGCTGGCATTGGTGGACGGCGAACCGCGCACCTTAACTCTCAAGCAGGCACTCCGTGTCTATTTGGAGCACAGGCTCACGGTTATAAAGAGGCGCGCGGAATTTGACTTGGATAAAGCCAAAGCGAGAGCCCACATCCTCGAAGGGTATCTCGTCGCGTTAAAAAATCTGGATGAATTGATCGAACTGATCCGTTCCGCGCCGGATGTTGAAACCGCTCGCACCAAACTGATGAAGCGTTATAAGCTCTCGGAGTTGCAGGCGAACGCGATTCTTGATATGCAGTTACGCAGACTCGCCGCGCTCGAACGCAAGAAGATCGAAACTGAATACAAAGAAGTGACCGGCATCATCAAAGAGTTGACCACGCTCTTGAAGACTCCCAAGATGATGCGTGGTGTGGTGGCGGATGAACTTCAGAAAGTGAAAGCCGCGTATGGCGACCGTCGCCGCACACAGATCATCAATGTAAAAGACGGCGCGAAGGGCGGCAAGGCGCTCACCGCCAATGATACGCTCCCACAGCAAGTCGTGTGGATCGGCGTGACGGATGATGGTCTCGTCTCGCGCACCGCAGACGAAAAGCAACCAAAACATTCCGGCAACGATGCACCCAGATTCCTGGTGAAGGCATCAACGACCGATACGATTTTCTTCGTGAGCAAACTCGGCAAAGCCGCTGCTGTGGCCGCGCATTTGATCCCTGAAGCCAGCAAGATGAGTCAGGGCATTGCGTATCATAAGGTCTCGCCGCTGAACGATACGGACGCACTGGCGGCAGTGTTCTCATTACCTGCCAGTAAATCGTCATTGGGTGAAGAGACTTGTGTCATTACCATCACGCGCTTCGGTATGATCAAGAAGAGTCTGCTCACCGAATTGCCCGGACCTTCCTCGCAGACTTTTGTGTTGGCGAAAGTCAACGAAGGTGACCGCCTCGGTTGGGTGGGTGTGACGGATGGCAAGAAGAAGGAAATCCTGCTGGTGACTGCCAGCGGTAAGGCGATCCGTTTCAAGGAAGATGATGTGCGCCCGATGGGTCTTGTCGCAGCGGGTGTGAACGGTATGAAGCTGGAAGACAAGGATGAAGTCGTTGGCGCGGAAATTTTGCCCGTGGATGGCGAGATCTTCCTGTTGACCAATGATGGCAAAGCCAAACGCGTAGACCAGAAAGAATTCCCCGTGCAAGGACGTTACGGCAAGGGTGTGGTCGCGTGGGACTTGCCGAATAAGTCCACACTCTCTGCAGTTGCCACTGGCAAACCGAATCATGTTCTCACCATTCACATGAGCAAGGGCGCGCCCAAGTCCGCCCGGCTGGATGCGGCGGCTGTCAGAAAACGCGCTTCCTCGAAGGGTGACCTGGTCGTTGAAGTGAAACCTGGCGAGACGATTACTGCGATTGCCTTTGGTTGGATGTTGGAGAGTTATATCAAGGTGGCGAAGACGGAGGAGCCGAAGAAGGAAAGTGGAAAGAAGAAAGAAGTGAAGGCGACTTCAGCGAAAAAAGCTGCTAAGCCGATTGCGAAGGTGAAAGCGAAGCCGGTGAAGAAAACGTCAAAACCGGTAAAGAAATCACCCACGAAGAAAAAGAAATAAAGTCAAAGACCTCGGAGAAGTTTGAGAATTCCGAGGTCTTTTTTATCTTGACGGTAATCAACTCAGAAAGTAAGATGTAGTCACAGAGGTAACCACATGGCGCGAAAGCAAAAGAAAATGGAAGAGATCGGTATACGGGAGTTGAAGGCGCACGCCTCCGATGTGGTCCGTGCCGTAAAGGAACAACGCGCTCGTTATGTGATTACGCAGCGAGGCGTGCCTGTGGCGGTGATCATTCCCATGGATGCCATGTTGCCAGAAAAGAACAACGGCGAGGCATTGGAAAAGATGATGGAAATCCGCAGGAAACTCAGTAAGAGCAAACAAAATAAAAAGAGTTCAGTTGATATTCTTTCGGAAATGCGCCGATGAAAAATGCTGTCACTGTCGATGCCAGTGTTTTTGTGAATGCGTTTAGTTCTGACGAGAATGGCAGCGATGAAAGTATGAATTTTTTGTCTCAATTGAGCAAAGATCGGGTCTCTTTGATCCAGCCAACTTTATTCCTGCCGGAAGTTGCCGCTTCGATCGCGCGTAAACAGGACGATACAGATGCCGCGTTGGAATTGGAACGGGAACTCAAAGATTTTCTCAACATCACACTCGTTGATCTGGATGAAGACATCGCCGATTTTGCCAGTGAGATTGCCGCAAAACACCGCTTGCGGGGTAGTGACTCGGTCTACGCCGCTGTTGCCTTGCGATTTGGCACAGAATTGATCTCACTGGATAAAGAACAACTGGAGCGATTGCCCAAAGTCCTGCCCGTACGGAAGCCTGGATAAGGCACTGAAAATTTAGAAATCCAGAAAATAGAGCTCCAGGATTATTAATCCTGGAGCTCTATTTTCTCTTATCTCGCAAAATAAAATCTATTCCTCTTTCAATTCCTGCAAACGTTTTGCAAGATCTTCCTGTATGGCGCGATAATCTTTCTTGCCTGCCATGTTTTGCATTTCATAAGGATCATTGACCAGATCGTATAGTTCCACTTCACCGGTAACGTATTCGGTGTATTTCCATTCCTGGGTGCGGATGGCGTAGAACTCAGGGATGCTTGAGCCGGTGCCTTCATCTGTGGGCCAGTGTTCGATGAGAAGCGCATCTCTCCACGGGGCATTGGGATCTTCGAGCAGGGGCGCCATATCCAACCCGTCCACACTTTCTGGGACTTGGAAACCTGCCCAATCTGCAATAGTGGCGTAGAGATCAATATTGGCAACCAGGCTGGTGTCTGTGCGCGGCTCGAAATAGCCCGGCCCATACACAATGAATGGAACCTTGGCGCAGGCTTCGTATGGACAATTCTTCGTCACACCGAAGCGGTGATCGCCAAGGGTTAGTCCGTTATCGGTGGTATAGATGATGATGGTGTTCTCATCCAGCCCGGCTTTCTTGAGCGCCGCGTCGATGGAAGCGACGCCGTCATCCACCGAAAGGAGCGAGCGTAGGATCTGTAAATGGGCGGTATCCAGTTTTTCTTCAGGGAGAGGCGATAAGTCTCCGATGTACTCTGGTTTATCGCGGATATTCTCCTCGTTGAAACTGGGCGGACGATACTGTACCCAGTCCCAATTGGTGCTGGCGCGGAAGGCGTCTTTGTGGCGCGGCGCACAGATGTAGGGGGAGTGCGGATTGTAGTAATTGACCGCCATGAAGAATGGACTATCTTTTGAGTCGCGGATGAAAGCAAGTGCCATGTTGGTGATGATATCCGCGCTGAAATTGTAATCGTTGCGTTTGTAATCAACAGCTTCGCCGTTCTGAGAGAGTGTAAAGTTGTAGTAATACTGCAGATTCCCCGCATCTTCGTTGTTGACAAGATTCTTGCCAAGGAAGACGTTCCAACTATCCCAGCCTGGAGGCACAACCCCGCGCGGAGTCAGGTCGTCGTACCCGTTCATGTATTTACCAAGATAGGCAGTCTCGTATCCGCTGTCTTGAAGTTGGATCGAGAAACTGGTGCTGGCATCGAACTTGGAAGCACTTCCCCTTGGCAGGGTGTTCGTCAATACTTGATGGTTGTGTGCATACTGCCCGGATAAAATGCTGGCGCGGCTTGGGCAGCAAAGCGGAGTGGTGGCGAATCCGTTCTCGAAGACCACGCCGTTCTGCATCAACTCGGTTTTGACGAAAGGCATGTAGTCAACGGTGTGATAGGGCTGGTCGTCTGTGACGATGAGGATGATGTTCGGTCGTGAGTCATTCATCCGTTCGGCGGATGCGGGGGTTGTGATGTCGATATCGAAAATGGTCGGTTCATGATCGACGACAGGTGTGGGTGGGGTATAGGGGGCGGGTAGTTCTTCTGTGGTGCCAAACGGAGACAAGCAGGCGGCAAGCAGGAAGGCTAACCCAAAAAGTAAGCTCCGTTTCATATCACCCTAGATTTCCAACAAGGTCCAGTTCGGGCGCGATCTTGCGCATGGCTTGGATCACATTGCCTACGTGTTCCCAGACATCGATGCCGAATCCTTTGGCGGCGTGTTCCATTTCTTCGCGGTTGGTTCCAGCGGCGAAAGCTTTATCCTTCCACTTCTTTTTGACGGAGCTGGCTTCAAGGTCATACAACGAACGCGACGGGCGCACGAGTGCCACTGCGGTGATCAACCCGGTCACTTCATCGCAGGCGCAAATGGCTTTGCGGCGCATGGTATCGCGCGGCATGTTCAAGTGGTCGGCATGGCTGAGGATATCCTGAATGATATCTTCAGGGACGCCGCGTTCGCGCAGCATGGGGGCACCGGCTTGCGGGTGTTCTTCAAGTGTGGGGTGAATTTCCCAATCGAAATCATGCAGCAGACCTACCAAACCCCAGGTTTCCACGTCTTCGCCGAATTTCTCGGCGTAGAACCGCATGGCGGCTTCGACCGAAAGCATGTGCCGTACCAGGCTTTCGCTTTTAACATATTCACGTACAAGGGCAAGGGCTTCTTCGCGATTCATGAAATTCTCCAAAAATTTTTTCACCTCTGGAAACACAAGGGTTACAGAGGTTTTGTAGAAAGGCTAGTATATCGGTTCTGGTTCGCCCAATATGGGCAGCGGCTTGACGATGAGCAAGTCCCATCCGGCTTGGAAGACGGCAAAGGTTTCGCGGAAGTTCCACCAGGAAACGGCACGATTGCGGAAATTACGGTTGTTGGCTTCCACGCCAATGGAATCAATACCGAACCAGTTGCAAAGAGTCAGTGCTCTTGGCATGTGGAACTCCTGTGTGATCAGGATCGCCTCTTCTACACCGAAGATATTTCTGGCGCGATAGCAGGTATCGTACGTGCGCCTGCCTGCAAGATCAAGCACAATATCTGCGTCTGGCACGCCGCGTTCGAGCGCGTATTGCCGCCCGGCTTCCGGCTCATTGTATTCAATGAAACTGTTATCGCCGCTCATCAGGATCTTGTCCACTTTACCGGCGAGATATAAGTTTACAGCGGTTTGCATGCGGTCGCTCAAGACGGGTCCCGCCGAGCCGTCGCGCAGCAGACCAGCACCAAAGACGATGGCAACGCGTGTAACGGGGACATCCTCCACTGTAAATATTCTCGGGCTGGCATACATCTTCATGATGAGCCCTGGCATTACTAGACCAAAAGCAGCGAGTGCGCCGGTAAGGAGCGCAGCCCGCAAGAGGAACATAATCGATTTTTTCAACACGATATTATTCTATCAAATCCAACAGGTTTAGCCCTGAAGCATTCACCAGAGCGATGAATTCGGTATAGGCGGCATCTTCCACGGGTGCCATTTCATCAAAGCCATATATGGTTTGCATGGCAGCTTTTCCGTCAGGCGTGCTCATAAAGTCGATCAGCGCACGTTGGACCGTCCGCCGCATTTCGAACGGCAGCTCGGCAGACATGGAAATATTTTCATACGGAATGACCTTTGGCATGCGCCAAGCCACGCGGACCTTGTCCATAACATCGGGGTAATCTGCTTCGAGGATGGGTGATGTGCGGGCATCGACAAAGGTTGCCCCGAAATCACAAATATCTTTGGCGTAGACTCCTCTCACCACGTTGGGTTGACCTTCAAGGAATGCCCCGGCTCGGGTCTGGACCTGAATCTGACTCAGCAATCCGAACGGCGCCACATACCCCGAAGGTGAGGTTGTATCACTCCAGCAGGGTTTCTTGTCTTGAAATTGTTTCAAAGCGGTGGCGGCATCTGCGATGTTCTCAGCGCGGACATCATCGAAGTAGGTCGTGAACTCACTATCACGGTTGATGATGATCTGCGCGCCGTAGAACATTTCCCCATTGCGGACGCGTGCCAACACGGCAGTGACCGAACCGTCTGCACGGGCGAGTGTGAAGGCATATGGTGAAAGGGATGCAATGTGTGCGTTACCTTTCGCGAGCGCTTCCACCAACTCCGCTTCGGATGCAGGGATGACGGTAACAATGCGGTAGCCGCTTCGTTCTTGAAGATACGCGGCAAGCAGGTCGCCTGCGGCGAGTACAACTTCGGTTGGATGCGGGGTGGGAGCCAGAGCGAGGATCAAAGGATTCTGGTCCGTGCCCGGCTCAGCGGTGGCAAGCGGCGCCTGTGTGGAAGAAAGAGTGGCTGTAGGGATTGGGCTTTCCGTGGGAATCGCGAGGGTCACTTGCAACGGGAAAGAACATCCAAGCGTACATAACAGTGTTAAAAGAAATAGAGTTTTTTTCATCGTTTTTGCCCTCCAGGATGATGAACTTGCTATGCTGCATCGGGTCATAAATCAGCCTGCCTGGCAGGAAGTGTAATTTATGACCGTGAGTATTATATAATAGTCAAAATGAAAGGAAGAAAATGAAAAACACGTTCAGCACAATTATGTCCATCCTGATTTTGGTAGTGCTTGCCGCCGGGGTCTATTTTATCGTACAGACCGTGCGCGAGACTGCCGTTTCGGCGGCTCAGCCGTTCGAGCAGGTGAATCAGGCAAACCAGGCGTTGCAGACTCAGGTGGCGCAATTGGCGAACCCCACGCCCACGATCATCCCTGATCCGGTCACGTACATCAATGAGATCCGCGCACTGGCTCGTTTGGAGACGATCCAGTACAGCATTGAGAAGGTCATCACTGCCGAAGTAGGGCAGGGTACCTTTGGTTTTGCCTTTGGCGACAAGTTATTGTTTGTGGCGCATGGCATCGTGATCGCGGGCATTGACATGGAAAAACTTCAGCCAACCGACATGACCTTTGATGGCAAGGTATTGTATGTAAATTTACCGCCTTCCGAGATCTTTATTGCCACCCTTGATAATGAAAAATCCTATGTGTATGACCGTGATACCGGGTTGCTTACCCAGGGGCAGGTAGACTTGGAGACTCTGGCGCGTCAATCGGCGGAGGATGAGATCCGCAAAGCTGCGTTGGAGGATGGCATCCTTGTTCAGGCACAAACGAATGCCGAGGCATACCTGATCAAGTTCTTTAGTGCGCTTGGTTTCAGCACCGTCATTTTCCCTGTGGAATAACCATATTAAACGTTCCCCGAAACTAGAGTTTCGGGGAACGTTTGCTTTTAAGTATGGAGTTTATGGTGTGCAACTCACGGGGAAGGTGACCTGTTCCACAAGCTCGTTGGGGGTCAATATTTTTAGTTTGACCCAATATTCGTTGGGGGCATTGATTCGGTAAAACTCGTTGATGACTTGTGTCCCTGCCTCTTCGTAAATAAGCGTTCCCACATCCGAGACTACACCCGTGCTGGCTTCCCATTGCCAGGTGAGGAGAGTGGGTCCGTTTGCGTCGATGGCTGCTTCAAAAAAGACTGTCTGTGGGAATTGGTCACAGCCGACGGAGATGCGGTTCGGTTCGACGCGCAGATCTGCCTTGGTGATGGTAACCAGGGGGCAGCCGCGACGGGCAGTTGTTGCATATCACCGCCTTCCTCTGTAACTTCAGCGGAAATCCAACAGAAGCCGCCTGGGTTGATGGGATCTTCAACCTGCCACCAGGTGGCAGTGTTGTCACGTCCGACGGCAATGAGAGATCGTCCATTGCGGATCTCGCTCAGGCTCAAGTAGACCGTGCCAGGACCAAAACGGCAATTGGCTGTCTCCGAAGTCACCTGCACTGGTATCTCAACCGGGGTGGCGGTTGGAGTGACAGGCAGCAGGGTAGGGGAAGGCATGGTCGTGGGGAATGCTGTTGGTTCGGGGGGAGGCGGGGTGTTGCGATTCGTGCATCCCGCAAGGACAAGTATGAGTCCTGCGAGTAGAACAAGGCGTTTCATCTTTCCTCTTTTCTTGGTTTGATATTTAACTCTCCATCGGCGTTGGAGAAGCAGGGCAACCGGTTCGATCACCCACCATATCTATTTTACTGTAACAAGGAAATCGTCAATTCGGTACGGAAAATGGTACTGGAGGGTGGTTGATTTATTAGAAAATATGTTCTATAATTATAACATTACCCTTATCTATGGAAGCTTTAGCAAACAAACAGTAAAAGGAGTTTTGAAATGAACAGTGTGGATAAAGCGATTCAAACCCAACTTGACAACATCCAAAAGAAGACCGGCAAGTCACTGGCGGAACTGGCGGTGATCGCCCGAAAAAGCGGGTTGACCAAACATGGCGAGCTTCGTGAGATGTTCAAAACGGAACTTGGGCTGGGGCATGGCGATGCGAATATGCTCGTCCATCATGTCTTTCAGTCCGATGGAGCCAGCGTTGCTGAAGGGAAAGATACGGATGCCATTCTGAATGAAATTTATACCGGTGCAAAAGCCGCTCAGCGATCCATTCATGAGGCATTGATGAAGCATATCAATGCCTTCGGGGAGTTTGAGGTCGCGCCGAAGAAAGGTTATGTGAGCCTGCGGCGCAAGAAACAATTTGCCATGCTCGGACCCAAAACCAATACACGCTTCGAAGTGGGCATCAATGCCAAAAACCTCAAGAAAAACGTGCGCCTCGTCGAACAACCCACGGGCAGTATGTGCAATTACATCGTTGCCCTGACCGACGCGAAGGAAGTGGATGCCGAGTTGATCGCGTGGATCAAATCTGCTTATGAAGGAGCGGGGTAAATGTCTGAAGATTTTAGAAAAAACTTATTGCAATTAATGACCGAAACCTTCGAAAAGCCCATGGGGATTTACCTCGACCCAGGCACATCACTTTTTCAAACGCTGGAAACGGTCTCAGCGGCAGAGGCGTCCATTCCTGTTGGTAATAAATGTGCCTCGCTTGCCGCCCAGGTGGCACATGCTACGTTCTTTATTGAGTCCTTCGAACGCTTTGCCCTGCAAGGTGATGCCAGCCCAAGAGATTGGGGCGAGATCTGGCGCACTGTAGAAAAAGTAACACCAGAAGAATGGGAGACATACAAAACAAAACTCCGCGACGCCTATAACCGTATGATCAACCTTTTCACTCAAAACCCAACCTGGAATGAAGACACAATGGGCGGCGCTTTATCGATTGTCGTCCATTCTGCCTATCATCTCGGCGAGATTCGACAAGCGTTGTGTACCTTGCAAAAATAAAGGAGAGCGGCATGACCTTCAAAACTGCCAAAGACCTGAGCGAAGATCAAAGTAACCCATGAAGTGGATCATCACCCTCCTTGTTATTTTGACTGCCGGGTACATGTTCTTCGACGGTGCGCATGCCTTGGTCGTTGGCGATTACATCACGCCAACAGATGGCGAGTACGCCGGTCAGCTCGGACCGTGGGCTGGGCTTGTGGCTTCCATTGGCATTGATCCACGCTCAACCTTTATGAAAGTTATCTTTGTGGTGTATGGATTTTCCACATTGGCTGTGCTGGCGGGGTTCGTCACTCAGCAACCGTGGGGACGGAGTGCATTGCTCGTTATGGTTGTGCTTGGGTTGTGGTATCTGCCGTTCGGTACAGCCATAAATATTATTGTGATGATGCTTTTGTTCTTGAAAAGAAATGGATAAGCATGAAAAAATATTTTCTCCGTAAGAACAGGCTGGGCAGCTTGCCCAGCCTGTTCGTTTATAATGACGAAGATAAGCCGCAACAATGATGACATGAATTTTATGGAGGAAGAGCATGATCGATTTCAAATCCAAACTTGGGCGCAAAGCCTTGCGCCACCTCAAACAGGAATACTTTATCTGGTTCACTACGGTCGATGCGCACGGCACACCCCAGCCGCGCCCGGTGTGGTTCGTGTTGGAAGGCGATACGCTCGTGCTGTATAGCAAGCCGGATGCATTCAAACTCAAGCATATCGTGAACAATCCGCAGGTCTCACTGCATTTCAATACACCCGACCCCAAAGGGGAAGAAGATGTTATTGTCTTTGGCGGGGTTGCGAAGATCGACCCCAAAGCCGAAGCGGTCAATAAGAACAACGCCTATGTACGCAAATACCGCAGCGGTATCAAAGGATTGTCCTCTTCACCGCAGAAATTCGCAGAGGAGTATTCCACTGCGGTTCGCATTAAACTCACATCGCTGCGCGGCTGGTGATATGATGAACGCAGAGATCGTTCAGAAAACAGCTGAGTACATCCGCAAGGAATTCTCGGACGATTCTTCCGGGCATGATTGGTGGCATATTTACCGCGTCTGGAAGAATGCCATTGCCATCTGTGAGATCGAAAAAGCAAATTCTTTTATTGTGCAGCTCGCCGCACTCTTGCACGACCTCGACGATTGGAAGTTTAACGAATCTGGCGATGAAACCCCGCATCGCGCTAAAGCCTGGCTTGACGCTTGCTCCGTAGACTCGGTCACTGCCGAAAGCGTATGCAAGATCATCATGCACATCTCCTATAAAGGCGCAGGCGTCGAAAACAAAATGGACTCGCTCGAAGGCTTCATCGTCCAAGACGCCGACCGTTTAGATGCCATCGGCGCCATCGGCATCGGACGTGCCTTCGCCTATGGCGGCTACAAGAATCGCATGATGTACGACCCGGACTCTCCACCTCAAATGCACGCCAGCTTTGAAGAATACAAGAACAGTAAGAGTGCCACCATCAATCACTTTTATGAAAAGCTCCTTTTATTAAAAGACAGAATGAACACCCAGACCGCCAAACGGATCGCGGAAGAACGTCATCAGGTTATGACGAAATTTTTGGATCAGTTCATGCTCGAGTGGGAAGGCGCAGATATTCAATAGGCGAATCCCTCCGGGAGAGGGTTGCCGTCTGCGTGTGATGTGCTAAAAATAGATATACCCAAGCGTAAAGGAAATTTCATGAACCGTTCCACCCCAAAACTTGCCCTGCTTTTATTTGTGCTCCTTGTGTTTGTGATGCTTGCCTGTCAGACACTTGCGCCAACACCAGCACCATCTACGGCAACAACGATCCCTTCCACACCGCCCACGGAACAAGCCACTGAAGCTGCCATAGACCTGCCCCCCGACCCACTTGCCGGGACGGATGGGATGGGCGACTCGCTTTACCCTGATTTTGGCAACGGCGGCTACGACACTCTGACGTATACCCTCGATATCACCATCAATAATGTCGATACGAGCGAACTCGAAGCGACAACCACCATCGAAGCCATCGCCACACAGGATTTGAGCCGCTTCAACCTGGATTTTGCCGGGTTCGAGATCACCAGCCTCACGGTCAATGAAGAAGCGGCTGAGTTTGAAAGAAATGGTCAGGAGTTAACCGTCATCCCCGCCCAAGCCTTGTCAAAAGATGAAACCTTCACGGTCGCAGTCTCTTATCAAGGCGTTCCTACACCCATGACTTCGCAAGCCCTGCCTTTCCCCACCGGTTGGATCGCTTACGACGGCGGCATTTTTGTGTTGAGTGAACCCGATGGCTCGGCAAGTTTTTATCCCGTAAATGACCATCCGCTTGATAAAGCAACCTATACCATGATCGTCACCGCGCCCAAGCCCTATGAAGTGGCAGCCAATGGTGTACTTGCAGAAACAAAAGATAACGGTGAATCCACTACGTATACATTTACCGTCCGCGACCCGATGGCGAGTTATCTCACTACCATCAACATCAACGATTTCAATATCGAAACAATGGAATCTGATGGCGGTATCCCCATCCGTAATTACTACGCTGCCAGCCTGCCCGACGATATCAACAAACCGTTCGCGCGCCAGGGTGAAATGATCGATTACTTCAGCGAACTGTTTGGACCTTATCCCTTTGAGGTTTATGGCGCACTTGTTATGGATACTGAGTTCGGCGCCGCGCTCGAGAATCAAACCATGTCCATTTTTGGTATCGATATGGTGGATCTTGAGGATATTGAAGGTTCCGAAGCAGTCGTTGCTCATGAACTCGCCCACCAATGGTTCGGTGATAGTGTCAGCGTCGCCGATTGGGGCGACATCTGGCTCAATGAAGGCTTTGCATCGTATAGCGAAGGGTTATGGGTCGAATATGATTATGGAAAAGATGGGCTCGATGAATGGGTCACTGCTGTTTACAATGAAGTAAAAGAATACCCCGATTTCTATCCTCCGCCCGGCGACCCTGCCGCGAACGATCTCTTCAACGGCGGCGTGTACTTGCGCGGCGGGTTGACCTTGCATGCCCTGCGTCTTGAAGTCGGCGACGATGCCTTCTTCGAGATCATCCAAACGTATTACGACCGCTACAAATTTGGCAACGCCACCACCGAAAATTTTATTCAGATTGCGGAAGAGGTCAGTGGTGAAGACCTTGGCGATTTTTTCGATGCCTGGTTGTTCGATGAACAACTTCCGCCCATGCCATAGGATTAAACGAATGACGGTCACATAAAAGGTGACCGTCATTCGTTTAACGCATCTAACTTAACTCGCGCCTGATCCAGCGCTTCTATCTTTTAGCCGCCTGAAAGCATCCTCTGTACGATGGGTGTCAGCCCGGCAAAGAAAAACTCCACGGCGATGACCATTACGATCAAGCCCATTAATCGCAGCATAACTTTATTCCCATTTTCGCCAATGATGTGAGTAACTTGTTTTGCACCAAGCAACAACAAATAGGTGAACAGCATAATGCCGACGATGATGCCCAACACAATGCCCTGCTCCATTGCAGACTTGGACTCGTTCATCAGCAGGATCGAAGTGGTAATAGCGCCCGGTCCACAGATGATGGGGATACCCAATGGTGTAATAGAAATATCGTTGATATATTCGTGATTGGTCTCATCGTCAAACTGGGTTCGGGTGAGGCGGGCTTGCAACATTTCATAGCCCATGAAGAAAAAGATCACTCCGCCTACCACCCGCAGGCTATCCACTGAAATGGAGAAGAAACGGAATATCCACTGTCCAGTCAGTGCAAAAGAAAGCAAAATAGCCGCCCCAGTGAATGTTGCTTTGCGTGCCACCCGGTGAGACTCCTGAGGAGACAGTTTGGCGGTCATGGCTGTGAAAACGGGCACGACACCGATGGGGTTGACCATGGTGAACATTGAAATAAAGCTCAATAATGCAAACTCAAATAAGGGTGAAACGGTCATAATTCTCCTGGGACATTTGGGTGGTGTGATTTTATTCAATTAGGTGTAAGATGATAACCCGTTCATCGAAATTCCACCGACAAATATACCAAATAGCTATGAAACCATCTGTTGGCACACTTCCAAGAAAGAACACATTGCTCACCCTGCTCCGCCGGTTCGGGGTTTGGCGCATGACCGTTGCTGCCACCTTTCTGGCAGTTTTTGCGTCGATTTTTATAGCCGGAGCAACCCTCCTGGTATTTGAGAGGGAACTTTTCTTTAATTGGCATGCTACTTGCCGTAATAATCCCGCTTCTGCTTGCACCAATTTCCTTATATAACAACTTCTCGTTGGTTCATCGCTTGGATAGTGCAGAAGAACAACTCCGGATGCTGTCTCATATGGATGAACTTACCGGCGTTTTTAATCGGCGTTATTTCTTTGAGCAGGCTTCGCGTGAATTAGAGCGTGCCAAGCGACATAAAAATCAGTTTTCGGTCGCTATTTTAGATTTTGATAATTTCAAAGACATCAATGATGTATACAGTCATTTGGCTGGCGATGCAGTTCTAAAGCATGTGGCGCAGATCTGTGTTGCGGGGCTTCGTCAGATGGATACATTTGCCCGTTATGGCGGCGATGAGTTCATTTTCCTCCTGCCAGATACCAATGCCCAGCAGGCAAAGGAATGCCTTGACCGTATTTTGGAGCAGATCGGCGCTTCGGGTTTCCAATTTGCCGGGCATAATATCTCGATCCGTGTTAGCGTTGGGGTTTCGGTGTTTCGCGGGAATATGTCAGATTTCAATGCCCTGATGCGTGAAGCGGACTTTGCTTTATACGCTGCCAAACATCAGGGCGGGATGCGCGTCATTGCGCATCGCACCTTGACAGAAGTCTGATTCCGCAGATAATAACCGCATCAAGGCTGTGACAGAGGAAAGTAGGCTGACGGAAGCCGCCAGAGATGTGCAAAGTAGTTGGTGAAATTGCACTCGACCGAACCCAGTTGAAGTTCCCTCTTGAGCCGTGAAGGTGAAGAGCGTGTCAGGTGTCAAGTTCCACGTGTCACGTTTGGTAGTCTGAACCGCAATCCCAGCGTTATCAGGGAAGCCGATGTTAGTCGGCACAAAGTGGCACGCAGAGCGTGCAATTTGGGTGGTACCACGGGAATCTTCCTCCCGTCCCATTGTGGACGGGAGGTTTTTGTTTGTATATAAGTAGGGGCGACTCGCGAGTCGCCCCTACCAAAAACGGAGGCATGTATGCAGGACAAATTAAACGAGATCGAAAAAACTGCGCTCGCTTCGCTGGCGGAGGTCAATGACCCCGCCGCGGTGGAAGCCTGGCGTGTGACCCACCTGGGGCGCAGTTCGGAATTGATGGGAGTCTTTTCCGGCTTGGGCAAACTCTCGAAAGAGGAGCGACCCGTTGTCGGTCAGGCTGCGAACCGTGTCAAGGTGGCGCTTGAGGCTGCGTTGGAAGAAAAAGCCGCAGCGGTGAAACAAGCCGCGTTGGCGAAATCCCTCGCCGAAGAAAAATTGGATGTGACCCTGCCCGGGCGTAACAAACACGTTGGGCGTTTGCATCCGTCCACGCAGCAGTTGCGCCGCGTGTTAAGCATTTTGGCGGAGATGGGTTTTCAGGTGTTCACCTCGCGCGAAGTGGAAACGGACGAGTTCAACTTTCAGCATTTGAACTTCCCGCCGCATCACCCCGCGCGCGATATGCAGGATACGTTTTTTATTGAAGCTGAAAATCGCGGTGACAATCCGATCCTGATGCGCACGCATACCTCGCCGGGACAGATTCACGCGATGCGATATTTCGCAGCGACTGACCCGAACAACCCGCCTCCTATTCGTATCGCTTTGCCGGGCATGTGCTTCCGCTATGAGCAGATTACGGCGCGTTCAGAAGTGCAGTTCAATCAGGTGGAAGGGCTCGCGGTTGGCAAGAACATCACCTTCGCGGACTTGAAAGGCACCATCGCAGATTTCGTCCGCCGCATGTTCGGTGAAGGCGCGCGTTTGCGCTTCCGCGCTTCGTACTTCCCGTTCACGGAACCGTCTGCCGAAGTGGACGTGGAATGTTTCGTGTGCGGCGGCAAGGGCTGCCAGGTCTGCAAGAACTCGGGCTGGCTCGAAATTCTCGGCTGCGGCATGGTTCATCCCAATGTGTTGATCGCAGGCGGCTACGACCCGAAGGTCTACTCTGGCTACGCCTGGGGCATGGGACCTGAACGTCAGCTCATGCTGCGCAACAAAGTCGGCGACATCCGTTACTTCTGGGGTAACGATGTGAGGTTCTTGGAGCAGTTTTAGGAAGAGCCGATATTAGATAAATCGATATTCGATAATTAGATAACTCGAATATCGTAAACGAAAGGGTGCAAGGCAAGGATTTTGTGTGCGCGCCTGAGAACGCTTGGCTCTGAAACGCTTAACTTTGTGATGGACGGGGGGGGGGGACTCCCCCCCCCCCATCCCGGGGGGGGGTTTTTTTTTGGGGGGGGGGGCCACCCGGCCCCCCCCCCCCCCGGCGCGAATCGCGCCCCCCGCGGGGGCCCCCCCCCCTCCCTGGGGGGGAAAACCTTAAGCCCCCCCCCCCCGATTTCCAAAAACCGAATCCCGCCCCCCGAAGGAGTAAATTATGAAAATACCTCTCTCATGGCTAAAAGATTTCATTGATCTCGATGGACTTTCCGTCGAAGATATTGCACGCAAACTCACCCTCGCTGGTATGGAAGTGGACGAGATTCTTTACGTCGGTCTGCCCATGCCTGTGTACAAAGAAGGCGAGAAGCACGAGTTCAAGACCAACGGCATCGGCTGGGACAAGGAAAAACTTGTCGTGGCGGAGATCCGTGAAGTGAAAGCGCATCCCAATGCCGACAAGTTGACTTTGCTTGACCTGTACGATGGTCAGCAAGATCAAGTCGTGCTGACGGGCGCGCCGAACATCTTCCACCTCAAAGGCACTGGTAAACTCGAAAAGCCCATCAAGGTGGCGTACGCAAAAGAAGGCACCACGCTCTATGATGGTCATGCCGAAGGACAGGTCTTGATGACGCTCAAGCGCGCCAAGATCCGCGGCGTGGACTCGTACTCGATGGTCTGCTCTGAAAAAGAATTGGGCATCACCGAAGAAAGCGACGGCATCATCATCCTCGACGATGATGCGCCCGTGGGCATGCCGCTTGCAGATTACATCGGGGATGCTGTGCTGGATATTTCCATCCTGCCGAACATGGCGAGAAATGCGAATGTTGTTGGAATTGCGCGTGAACTCGCTGCCATGCTCGGTAGAGATTTACGAGTTACCAATAACCAATTACCAAAAGCCAGTGGACAGTCGGTGAAAGAACTCGTTGAGATCGAAATTGGCGACCCTGAACTCAATCCGCGTTTTGTGGTTGGATTAATTCGCAACATTGAGATCAAGCCCAGCCCGTACCAAATTCAACGCCGACTCAAACTGGCGGGTGTTCGTGCCATCAGCAATATTGTCGATGCGACCAACTACGCCATGCTCGAATATGGTGAGCCGTTGCACGCCTTTGATTATGATGTTTTGAAGCAACGCGCAGGCAATAAGAAAATCAAGATCATCACTCGCGCCGCGAAGGATGGCGAGAAACTCAAGACTCTCGATGGCAACGAGCGCACACTCACCCCAATGAACGTGCTTGTCTGTGATGAAAAAGGCTCGCTTTCTCTCGCAGGTGTGATGGGTGGCGCTGAGTCCGAAGTGAGTGATACCACAAAGAACATCTTGCTCGAAGGCGCGGCGTGGAACTTCATCAACATCCGCCGCACGGCGAAGCAGCACAATCTGCCCTCCGAAGCCTCGTTCCGTTTTTCGCGCGGCGTACATCCTGCCATGGCAGAAGGCGGCGTGAGCCTCGGCTTGAAATACATGGCGGAATGGGCTGGCGGCGCCATCGCTCCCGACCTCGTCGATGCGTATCCGCTTCCGCCGAAAGATGCGGTGGTCGAGATCACCGTCAACGATGTGAAGCGCTGGCTCGGCATTGATCTCACGCTCGAAGAAATCTCCAATCTCTTATCTCGTTTGGAATTCAAGAGCACAATTACCAATAACCAATTACAAGTTACTTCTCCAAATCACCGCATGGACATTGGCGAAGGTGTCGTCGGTGTTGCCGATGTGCTCGAAGAAGTTGCCCGCAGTTACGGCTACGACAACATCCCAACCACCACCATGGCAGATGCGCTCCCGCCGCAGGTTGGCAACCCCATCCACGAGTGGGAAGAACATCTGCGTGACCTGCTCGTGGCGCTTGGCTTGCAGGAAGTCGTGTCCTATCGCATGACCTCGCCCGAAAAAGAAGGTCGCATCGCCAAGCATGATGAATACGTCCGCCTTGCGAATCCCATCGCGCCCGAAAAGAGTGTCCTGCGCCGCAGCCTCGTCGCCTCCGTGATCGACTCGCTTGAGAAGAACATCCGCTACAGCGAAGCCTTCTCGTTCTTCGAGATCGGCTCTGTCTTCGTGCCGCACAAAAATGAACTTCCCGACGAGCCGCGCAAACTCGCCATTGCGATGACCGGTCTGCGTGAAGCAACCGCATGGGATGTGAAGGATTCCCCCGCACTGGACTTCTTCGATCTGAAGGGACGCATCGAACTCATGTTGAGCGGGTTGCGCCTCACAAACATCACCTACACTGCCACCGACTCCTACTCTCACCTGCACCCAGGCAAAGCCGCCGAAGTCAAAGCGGGTGACAAGGTCATTGGCGCGTTCGGTGAAATGCATCCGCTGGTGAAGGAGCAATACGAGTTGGGTGACTCGCCTGTCCTCGTCGCCGAGTTCGACCTCGACATCATGCGCGCCATATCCCCGACTTACGGCATCAAGACCATCCCTGAGACTCCGCCCATTTATGAAGACATTGCCCTCATTGTGGATGAATCAGTGAAGGCTGAAACCGTCGAAGCGCTGATCAGGCAAACAGGCGGAAGAAGCGTGACCAACGTCCGCTTATTTGATTTGTATCGTGATGAAAAGATCGGCGAAGGCAAAAAGTCTCTGGCGTACGCGTTGACCTATCAAGCCGAAGACAAAACCATGACCGACGCCGATGCCGCCGCCATCCGCAACAAGATCGTCAAACGGCTGGAAAAAGAAGTCGGCGCGAAGCTGAGAAGTTGATGTAGTACTAACGGGATGCAGGCTTTTGCTTGCATCCCGTTTTTGTTGAGCGTATACTGAAAGAAATCAATTTTAAAAAGGAGAGATTATGAACAATAAGAATAAAGGTCTGATCGCCACTATTGCCACAGTTGTGCTCTGTGGATGTCCAGGTTTGTTCATGTGTTTCATGGGTGCAATGTATACCGGCATCAGCTTTATGCCAGGCGCGGATATCGATATAAATGGCAGCAGTGACCCCGCTTCTGCAACTGCATTAGGGGTAACGTTGTTGTGTGTGTCCATTGTTTTTATCGTGATCCCAATTGTGGTCGGGTTCTTCACCATGCGTAAAAAGCCGGAAGGTTCTGTTGAGGAAGTGCCTCCTCCCCCTGCTGCCTAACAAAAAAATCCTCCGAGAATTTCTCGGAGGATTTTTTTGTTTACACTACAGTAATGGTGATTTCCAGCGGGCAAAAATCGTTTTTTCCGATCCGTATGCGCCAGTGGCTGGTATATGTACCCGGCGTTGAGGGTGCCTGCATATCCACAGGCAATTCGACGGTGACCCCCGGCGCAACAGAAACTGAAAAGTCATACGCAGATTGCAGGTGGAATTTGTCGCCCTCGAGATAATGATAGTCTGCATTGTTGCCATCCCATTCGGAGGTTCCAATGTTGGCGATAAGCCACTTCCCAATGAATGCTTGCGATACGGGGATCGCAAAACCAGGCTCGGTCTTTAGAACCTGACACTCATATTTCCTGCCAGAAACACCAAGCGGGATCTGTGTGGGTGGCAGCGAAGGGGTAGGTAGGGCAAACAGAAAAGTGGGCGTTGCCGTCAGAGTTGGAAGCGGTGTGTTCGTGCTAGGGATGAGTGTGGCGGTCGGAGGCTGATTGGCTGCTGTTTGTGTAGCTGCAGCACCTGCGGTCAACACGATCGCAGTTAATGGGGCGTTTGCGTCAAAGGTGGGGATGGGCGCAGAAGCGGGACCGAGCGTGGGGAGGCACGCCAGCATTAAGCCCATCGCTGCTAACAGGGAGATAGTTCTGTGTCTACGCCAAAACATGGGAAAGCTCTTTTATTTTACAACGATCGACAGGTACGCATAACAAATGGGACCATCTGCCGCCCATGCCATGACATAGGTGCCGGGCTCGGTTGGGGCGTTGGCATCGATCTCGAGGTCGTAGCTTTCACCTGGCTTCAGCGCCTTGTTTATTTCGACACGCTTGGCACCCGTTGTTGCCGGTCCACTGATCATCTTAACGTCCACCCCGTCCACCCATGTGGCGGAGCCGGTGTTGGTGATTCTCCACTTAATATCGAACGCGTCGCCGCGGGAGAAGGTGGAGTTGTTTCTCGGCTTGATATTCATGATCGTGCAGGCATACTTCGGCGGGACGACAGTGAATTTTGCCGTAGGGGAAGGCAGGACGAAGGGCGTTTCAGTTGGGGTTGGAGTGTCAGCTGCCTGCAAGGCAACCGCGGAGTCTGAATTGGTTGGGGTGGCTTCGGATTTGGCAAGTTCTAATGCGGCAACAGTTCCTTCCACCGATTGATCGATCTGCCTCTGGACCTGCATGGTACCAGCAATGGCAGTGTTGACCTGATCCTGGATGTCGGCAGGCTGCTGTGAAGGCATACATGCCGCAAGCAAGGCGGCGAAGGTAATGAGTATGAGTGATTTTTTGAGCATGACATTCTCCTTATTTGAATAGACCTGACGGATTTTCACCCGTCAGGTCTAAGTATATCAGCCCCTGTATTTTGCCGTGTTAGTCTGTTGTCTCACCAGAACCGATTCCCAGCGGTTTCCACTTGCTTTCGTCTTTGAGGCGGTGCTGGATGCCGTTACGGTTGTGGAGTTCGTCGAAGCCATCAGGTTTGATGAACATTTCTTCGCCTTCAAGTAGACCGGTTAGACCCTCTTGACCGGGTTCGGGGCGTTTCAGCCCTTTGACCTTTGCAGCGTCTGAATAGACATAGTCTGTGGGCTCTTCGTAGGTTGTGATATAGCCTTCGTAGTTGCGCAGCACAACCTTATGGTCAGACATGCTGATCATGTAATTCGGCAGGACGGGAATCTTACCTCCGCCGCCGGGCGCGTCTACGATATATTGCGGCACAGCATAACCGGACGTATGTCCGCGCAGACCTTCCATGATCTCAATGCCTTTTCCGACCGGAGTACGGAAGTGTCCGGCACCTTCAACCAGATCACATTGGTACAGGTAATACGGGCGCACACGGATGCGGACGAGGTCATGCACCAACTGACGCTGAATGTGGACATTGTCGTTCACGCCTGCCAGCAGCACAGACTGATTCCCGACCGGGATGCCTGCGCGGGTGAGGCGGTCACAGGCTTCGGCGAGTTCCTTGCTGATCTCGTTCGAGTGGTTGACATGGATATTCAGCCACAACGGGTGATACTTGGCGAGCATATCCACTAATTCTTGCGTGACGCGCATCGGCATGAAGACGGGGACACGTGATCCGATGCGGATGATCTCGATATGTGGGATCTCCCGCAGGCGCGAGAGTAATTCCTCGAGAATTTTAGGCGCAAGCACCAAAGGGTCACCACCGGAGAGGAGTACATCGCGGACTTGCGGGGTGCGCTTGAGGTACTCGATCTGCATTTCAAACTCTTCACGTTTGAAGGTTTGCCCCGGGTCACCAACAATACGTGAACGGGTGCAATACCGGCAGTACGAGGCGCACTGAGTCGTGACCAGCATGAGGACTCTGTCGGGGTACCGATGAACCAGCCCTGGCACGGGGGAGTGGCGGTCTTCCGCCAGAGAATCCTCCATCATGGCAGTGAAGGCTTGCATCTCCTCCGCGCGCGGAATGATCTGCAAACGGGTTGGGTCGTTGGGGTCTTCAGGATCGATCAGAGAAATGAAGTAGGGCGTTACATCCACACGGAATAAGCCTTGGGTTTGTAAGGCTTTGCGTTCACTGTCTGTCAGCGGCAGGACTTTTTCAATGTCTTCCACCGTATTTAGGCGGTTGCTGAGTTGCCAGCGCCAATCGTTCCACTTTTCGTCAGGAACATCGGCGTAAATTTTCGCGCGTTTGGAAACAAACTCGGTTTTCATGGTTCCTCCATATTTATTCGTATGAGATCAATGATTAAATGATAAGAGAGCCGCTCACACTGGAGGGTCATGGTCAGGAAGGTAAAAACCTGAGATCTTCGGCATGGTCTGCATTGTACGGGCAAACGAAAAGCGGGTCAACCTTGCCTGTTTAAACGGTACAATTGGCAAAATAAGGAGAGCAAGCATGGCAGAGGAAGGCACTCACGGACTCTGGGGCGACCTGCATCGTCCCGATCTCACCCCCGAACAGACTGATTTTAGTGTCATTGGCATTCCATTCGATGGACTTGCCAGCGCTCGTAAGGGAGCGGCACGCGCGCCCGAGCGTCTACGCTATTGGTCGCGACACCTGACGCCTTTTAGTGAAGACCGCACCCGCTTAAAGGATATGACCATCTGTGATTTGGGCGACATTCCCATCACGGCTCCCGAATCGGACTTTGTGCTGGTTCGCCAAAAAGTGGCTTCTCTGCCCAATATGCCAATCATTCTCGGTGGTGACCATTCGGTCAGCATTCCCGTTCTGCAGGCACAGCGCGAGCGGTTCAAAAACCAGCGCCTCGGCATTCTTTGGGTGGACGCTCACCCCGACCTGTGTGACTTCTTCGACGGTTCGCGCATATCCCATGCCAACACCATGCGTCGTGCACTGGAATTCGGCATCGAACCGCATGATGTATGCATGGTAGGACTGCGTTCGTGGGAAGAACAGGAAATTGATCTCATTGAGAACGGTGGTATTCATGTCTACACCGCTGCGGATGTTGCCGAGCGTGGCATGCGTAAAATTGCCGACAGCGTTTACAACATCCTGAACGATTGCGATGTCGTACATATTTCGCTGGATATCGATTGCCTTGACCCATCTGTGGCGCCGGGAACGGGCATCCCCGAATTTGGCGGACTCACTTCACGGGATGTACTGACCCTGATCAAATCCATGCAGGATTTACCCCTGGCAGGCTTGGATGTTGTTGAGATCGCCCCATCACTCGACCCGTCCGAATCGACAGTCTTTGCTGGTTTGAAGATCATCATGGAATATATTGCTGTGGTGGCAAGAAAGAAACATTAAAAACATAATAAAAGTTACCTTCATGTATAGAACTATTTGGATTATCAGTACTGCTGAAATCAAAATATAACTTTCTTGATATTGATGCAAAGATGAATGGCACACAGGATTTTTTGGGTATACTTAAAAACTTAAGAATAATGGAACTGTATTTCAATAAAATACAATAAAAGGATTGCAAAATGAACTATTTTAGATGGCTTGTCAAATGGATAATAGAGCCTGTGTTTAATGTGGGTTTCCATCTTCTATGGTATTACTCACCGTATACTTGGCAGTTTAATACCTTCCTTGGTTATAAAGTCAAACAGCTTCCTTTCGACTTGCATCTTTATCAGGAGCTGATTTTTCGACTCAAACCAAATTTTATTCTTCAAACCGGCGTGGCAGATGGCGGGTCAATTATGTACTTCGCTTCAATTCTTGATCTTATGAAAATGCCATCAGATGTTTTAGTGGTTGGTGTCGATATTCAGTTATCTGATAATTCTAAGAAAATTGACAATCCTCGAGTTCGTCTTTTTGAGGGCGACTCAACAGATGATAATTTGGTTGCAGAAATAAGAAAAATACTTCCCTCCGGGGGAGGGATGGTTATCCTGGACTCAGACCATAGTAAACAGCATGTTTTAAAGGAGATGCATATTTATAAAAACTTTGTTGCTTCTGATTCTTATATGATCGTGGAAGATACAAATGTAAATGGGCACCCTGTAAAACCTTTTTTTGGGCCTGATCCATATGAGGCTGTGAAAGATTTTATGAAAGGGAACACCGTGTTTCTTCAGGACGACAATTTGTGGAGACGAAATAAGATTTCGTTTCATCAACGTGGATGGTTGAGAAAAATAAACTAATTTTTATGCCGGTTTATATATATTTTTTCGTGGTGTGTCGATACTGAGTAATTAAAGTTATCTTGTAGCTCTACGCAGAAAATACGAATTGATTGTTTAAATTTATGGTTAGTCAAGAATCTGGATTTAGTGCTATCAAATGCTCAAGCGTATTTTGTGGATTTATTGCAGATTTTCAGTCGACCACAATAAATAAAATGGTCAACCTCCTCTGAAATATTTTTGATGGTTGCAATATGTGTTTATCTTGATATCAATAGTTTTGAATCGTTTGTATGTGGCGGCTGTAATCGAAACAAGTCGGCGTGAAGATCCGTTTTTGATTCGAGTTGTAAATTTAAATTAATTTAAATGATTAGGAGAAATTTGTTGTATGCTCAGAACAGATGTTATCCAGGCTTTTTTGAATTCAAGAAAAAAACCAGCCTATCTTGAAATTGGTGTAAAAGATGGGGAGAATTTCTTTCCAATCAAGGCTGATAGCAAGACAGCTGTAGACCCTCATTTTGCCTTTTCTTTCAAGAACAGGCTTCGATGGGTTTATAAAAATCCCTCTAATCTTACAGCCAAATATTTTGAAGTTACCAGCGATCAATATTTTGAAACAGCTGGGAATAAAAAAATGGATGTTGTATTTATTGATGGGCTTCATACGTACCAACAGACATTGAAGGATGTTATTAATTCCTTGAAACTCTTAAAAGATAACGGCGTGATCGTTATGCATGACTGTAACCCACCGCATAAAGCAGCAGCCCATCCTTCTAATTCTCCCGCCGAAGCTGCCTTAGCTGGTCTTCCTGGCTGGACTGGCGAATGGTGTGGGGATGTTTGGAAAACAATTTGTTATCTTCGTAGTACTAGATCGGATCTTCGGGCGTTTGTTTTAGATACAGATTATGGATTAGGGATTGTTACCAAAGGTGATGCAGGTGATTTGCTGAATATTTCAGAAGAATCTATCAATGCAATGACCTATGATGATCTTGTAAAAGACCGTGAAAAACTAATTGGTTTAAGAAACAAGGAATATCTTTTTGAATTCATGAAAACGTTATAAATTCCGGATAATAGTCAACCTGCAGGTCTTGAATGTGTATGAAATAATATTAACTTTTATATGCGTTGGTATTTCCATGTTTTCGTACGTCTCGGCGTATCTCCGTCGTAACCCGCAATATATGGAATTGACAAAATAAAGCACTGATATGTTCCAATAGCAAAAGAGGCGTTCGAAAGAGCGCCTCTTTTGCTTTAGATATTTATCTTTTCTTTTATTAAGTTCAGCGCGATATGCGCGGTAGGCAGTACGGTTTCTGCCACAGAGGGCGAAAGCTCCTCTCCAAACTCTGTGATGTGTTGAATCGCAACCCCGATGACGACAACTTCCACCGGCAAGTATGCGCCCATTTCTCTGCCGAGTTGGATCGCGTTTTGCAGCGACGTGTCGTAAGCGCTTGTGATATGGAATGCAGAATAATTTGGCAGATCATTTAGCTTGCGGATCAGGATCGAACCGACGTCTTCCTTGTCTACGATGAACGAATCGACGATGATGGCACGGTCATATCCGATAAGATGTTCCATCAATGCCAGCCCGCCCACCGACAGGCATTCGATGCCAATGGATGTTTCTCTTGGTAAATGCTGGCTGATCTCTTCGATCACCTTCCACCCAACCCCATCGTCTCCCAGGATCGGATTACCGAGTCCGATAATGATCGTTTTCATGGTGACGCTCCGCTTCTTTTTAAAATGTAAAATAAAATATTGCGATATGCTTTGGGCATTAATAGCTCATTATTTTACATTTTGCCTTTTACTTCTCCAGCGCCGTCGCATCGTCATGTAGTTCTTTCACCAGATGAGCGCGCGCTTGCACTTCCTCCATTTTGAGGGAGGCATATTGCGAGGCTTCTTTCATTAGCTTTTCAACAAGTTCGTTTGGAAGTTTCTTGAGATCCTCATGGGTGTAGCCCTTTTGTTTGAGGAATTCTGCGATCAAAGCATTCTCCATCAACGCGCTGGGATCTTCAATTGGATCAGCACTTTCGAACGGTTTGGTTGTATTCATCTTATGCTCCTTTTCAAGTTGGAACGATTTTTCGTCTCATTTATATTGACTTCATTGAAAGAGAAAGTTTTTGGCGGTAATTCGTGACCGTGCTCATTTGCCACACACCTCCATGTGAAACTCATCCAACCAGTTACTGCTCGGTAAGACCTTCGCCATCCATTCGCAGTGAAAAGGAATTCCCCCACTTTTATTATTGAACTTGTTCAGACACAATCACAGTACTAAACATAACTGCGAAAGCCTGACAAACATCCAGACAAAAGGGATACAATTTTGACCATGAATCTCTTTGATCGATTTGAACAAAATACCCACAATCACCCCGACAAGCCTGCCTATATTTATTTTGATAAGGGACTCTGGAAAACGCTTACTTACAAAGACGTACTGGACAAAACCCAACGCTTCCTTCGTGGACTTGAAGCTGAGTGCTACACCCCAGGCATGACCGCCGCCTTATTAACTCCCCCCAGCGCGGACTTCTTCCCCTTTGCCCTCGCTTTGCTTAAACTCGGCATTGTTCCCATCCTCGTGGAGCCTGCACTGGGAATCAAAAAGATCCGCGAGATCTACGCAGAATCCAAGCCTGATATTTTCGTGGGGAACACACTCACACATACTCTGCGACTGATTTTTGGCTGGGGAAAGGAATCGGTGAAATACAACTTGAGCATTGCAGGAATGGAAAGTGGAAAGCCTGCACTGAGTAATGCCAAAGTGTGGAAGCCCAATCTCCAATCTCCAATTCCCAATTACCACTTACCACTCACTACCCCCGCCGCCATCATCTACACCTCTGGCTCGACCGGTCTGCCCAAAGGCGCGATCTACACCCAGGAGAATCTTGCCGCTCAACTCGAATTGCTGAAAAATACCTTCAACATCGCACCAGACGAAGTTGACCTGCCCGCCTTCCCCCTCTACGCGTTGATCGATCTCCTGCTCGGCGTCACCTCTGTCATCCCGGATATCAGCTTCCCCGTCCCAGGCAAAACCGATGCCGCCAAAGTGATCGGCGCGATCCAAAAATTCAATGTCACCAACATGTTCGCCTCGCCCGTAGTGCTCGACCTTCTTTCTTCTTTTGCTGAAAACAACAATTCCTCATCCCATCCTATTGTTCTTTCTTCCCTCAAACGCATCATCACCGCGGGCGCACCAGCAACCATTGACCTGCAGAAGCGTTTCCGCCACCTGCTCGCGGATCACACTTCCCTGTACGGAATCTATGGCGCGACAGAGACTCTGCCGATTGCCAAGGTCGAGAGCCGCGAAGTGTTTGCCTTGGAAGAGAAGACAAAGAACGGAGCAGGCATCTTCCTCGGAAAGCCGATCGAAGGTGTGACTGTACACATTATTCCCATCACCGATGAGCCGATCGAAGAATGGCGGGATTCGCTTACGGTGAAACCAAATGTTGTTGGGGAAATAACAGTTCAGAGCGGGGCCACGACGCGTGAGTATTTGAATCGTCCAACGTCGAATCGAATATCGAAAATTTTCCGTCATCGCGAGGAGGGTGCTCTTCCCGACGAAGCGATCTCCGAGATTGCTTCGGGCTATCACCCTCGCAATGACGAGAAAGTAGACATCATCCACCGCATGGGCGATGTGGGCTATTTCGATGAGGATGGCAGGCTGTGGTATTGCGGGCGGAAGTCTCACCGTGTGCAGACAAAGGACGATGTGCTGTTCACCGAACAGATCGAGAATATTTTCAACGCGCATCCACAGGTTTATAGAACCGCACTCGTGGGCGTGGATAGGGAACCTGTGTTGTGGGTTGAATTGGAAAAGGGAGTGAAAACAGACAAAGAGAAGATCATCGCCGACCTCAAAACCCTTGCCGCCGCTCACCCCCAAGCCTCGCGGATTCGAATCTTTCTTTTCTTAAAAAAATTTCCCACCGATGTCCGTCACAATTCCAAGATCATCCGTGAGAAATTAACTGAACTGGCAACTGCTTACTGATCACTTGCTCTTCATGCTCGACCCTCTTGCGATCAGTGAACCTTTCAGTATCACTGTTTTGGGTGAGCGGCTTGGTTCTTGAATGCGCTGGAAGAGCAGTTCCGTCGCAGTGCGACCGATCTCCTCGGTGGGCTGCTCAATGACCGTGATAGGCGGGTCGACCAATGCGCCCCAGGTGGTGTCATCGAACCCGACCACTGCCACATCTCGAGGGACATTTAATTTGCTGTCGCGTGCGGCTTTGTATGCGCCTGCTGTGAGCATGCTGTTACTGGTGAAGATCGCGTCGGGGCGATTGGGTTGGCTGAGCAAATTCATCGCAGTTTCGTAGCCCTGCTGAATGCGCGGAGAAATGAAATGCGCCGCGGCAGGATTCAAATGATGATCTTTGAGTGCCTTGTGAAATCCGCGGCTGCGTTCCTGACCCGTGGTACTGGCGTCACCGAACAAGCCTGCCAGATTTTTGTAGCCATTGCTGATGAGGTGTTCGGTCAGTTCGTATGCCGCAGCGACGTTATCCAGCAAGACCATGTCCACGTCATTTGACTCGATCGCACGGTCGATGATCACGAAAGGCATCTTCTGGTTGTAGGTTTGCGAATGGATATCGAATTGATGGGTGGGGGAAAAGATCACACCTGCCACATTTTCATCGTATAAAAGATTCAAGTACAGTTCTTCTTTATCAGGGTCTTCATCTGTGTTGCACATCAGCACCGAGTAGCCCTGCTCGTAGGCGGCATCTTCCACGGCGCGACCGATGGCAGTGAAGAACGGGTTGCGAATGTCAGAAACGACCAAGCCGATCTTGGCGCTTTTTTGCACGCGTAAACTTCGTGCGATCAAATTCGGGCGGTAGTTCAAGTCCGCTACGGCTTTGAGCACGCGGTCTCTGGTTTCAGGTTTGATGGGGGCGTTCTTGGCTAATACACGCGATACGGTGGCAGTGGATACCCCCGCGGCTTTGGCGACGTCTTTAATGCTGGTCATAGGCGGATTATACCATTTTGGTGTAACGAAAATGAAAACGATTACTCAATATCGGTGTTGTAATGGTCAGTAGTGTAACATAATCTTCCGAAAACGACGAAAAATAGCCTGTATTTGCAATTATTCGGTCAATTTTATAGACTGACCTTGCAAAAGTCTTGACATGAATAATGTAATCGTTTACACTACTGCACGCAGTAGTTCCTTGGTACTAGTTTTCTCCTTGGCGTAGGGCTTCCCTTCAGGCAATAGCAGGGTTTGAAGGGCGCCCTACCAAATAAATCCCCCGAGGTTCCATGCTCGAACTCAACCCCACACAAGTTGAACTGGGCGCTTCGCCAAAAACGAAGCAGGAAGCGATCCAACAGGTCGCAAACTTGTTGATTCAAAATGGAAACATCGCTCCAGGATATGTGGATAGCATGTTCGACCGCGAGAGGGTTGCCAATACCTTTCTCGCCAATGGCATCGCCATTCCACATGGCATGCCCGAGAACCGCGAACTCGTCCTCAAGACAGGCATCGCCGTTCTACAAGTCCCCGAAGGCGTTACATGGAACGAAGGCGAAACCGTCCACCTTGTAGTGGGCATTGGCGCCGCCTCTGGCGAACACCTCGGCATTTTGCGCAAACTCACACATGTCGTCTCCGACGAAGAACTCGCCGCCAAACTCGCTATCACCACTGATAAGAACGACATCATCGAAGCCCTCACGGGTGAACGACCCGCTCCAGCCCCCACCTCCAACACAACCGATTTTGCAAATTTTTTTGAAACTGTCATCATCAACCCGACGGGTCTGCATGCGCGCCCTGCCACAGAGTTGGTGAATCTCGCGAAGCAGTATCAAGCCCAGGTACGGGTGCGAAGCGGTGACCTCGTCGTGGATGCGAAGAGTCTGGTCAATCTGTTGAAACTCGGCGCAGGCAAAGGCACCGTCGTGCGCGTCTCCGCTGAAGGCGTGGATGCAGATGAAGCGCTGGCAACGTTGAAGGCAGGAATCGAAAGCGGGCTGGGCGAAGAGGAAGAAACCCACGCGCCTCAACTTGACCGAGTGAACTGGTCGCCAACTTCAACCGTTTCCTACGCCGACGGCGTGCCCGCCTCAGACGGCATTGTGGTGGGAGTTGTTTTTCAACACGCACACAAAGCCATTGTGGTCGAAGACTCGGTTACCAGTCCTTCCTTTGGCAAGAAACAATTCAAGAGCGCCATTGATTCGGCGCAAAAAGAATTGAACAAACTGTATGACGAAGTGAAGGTGCGCCTCGGCTCGAATCAGGCTTCCATCTTTTTGGTGCATGCCGAATTCTTGAACGATGATGACCTTTTGAAAGAAACCGAAGATCTGATTTCAAAGAAACACAACCCCGCCTGGGCTTGGCAGCAGACCGTTCATTCGCGCATTGACCAGTTGAAGAATCTGGATGACCCCATCCTCGCGGGTCGCGCCGTGGATCTGAGCGATGTCTGTCAGCGTGTGCTGCGTCACATGCTCGGCATTGCCGACGAATCCCCTGCGGCGTCGCGCAATCCTTCTGTTTTGGTTGCCGATGACCTCACCCCCTCTGACACTGCCAACCTCGACCCCGATCTGATCTTGGGCTTTGTCACCGCCAAAGGCGGACCGACCTCGCACACCGCCATCATTGCGCGCGCGATGGGCATCCCTGCCATTGTTGCGGCTGGTGACTCGGTCTTGGAAATTTCGAACGGCACGAACTGCATTCTCGACGGCTTCAACGGCAAGTTGTATCTCAACCCGCAGCCCGAAGACATTGAAAGCGCCGAGCAGTTGCACGAAGAAATTAAACGTCAACTCAGCGCCGACTATGCCGAAAGACTTCTGCCTGCCAAAACGCAGGATGAGCATGTCATTGAAATCTTTGCCAACGTCAACCGCGTGGCAGATGCCGTGAAAGCGGTGGAATACGGCGCGGAAGGCGTGGGCTTAATGCGTACCGAATTCCTCTTTTTGGAAAGCGGCAAAACTCCCACTGAAGATGAACAATACGAAGTGTATGTAGAAATGGGCAAGGCGCTCGGTGGGCGTCCGCTCACCATTCGCACACTCGATATCGGCGGCGATAAGCAGGTGCTACACCTCAACCTGCCCAAAGAAGATAACTCCTTCCTCGGCATTCGCGGCATTCGTCTGTGCTTTGCCCGCCCTGACCTGTTCCTGCCGCAGCTCCGCGCCATTTATCGCGCCGCCAAAGAGACCAACATCCGTATCATGTTCCCGATGATTACCACGCTTGAAGATGTGGAGCAGGTCATTGAGATCACCGAAAAAGTCCGCGTTGAAGTGGGCGCGCCGAAGATCGAACTCGGCATCATGGTGGAAGTTCCCTCCGCTGCCATCCTCGCCGATCAATTCGCCAAACTGGTGGACTTCTTCTCCATCGGCACAAATGACCTGACCCAATACACCCTCGCGATGGATCGCGTCCACCCGCAGTTGGCAAAGCAAGCCGACGCATTGAACCCCGCCGTCCTGCGCATGGTGGAGATGACCGTGCGCGCCGCGACCAAAGAAGGCAAGTGGGTGGCGGTCTGTGGCGGCGCCGCCAGCGACATCAAGGGTGCATCCATTCTGGTGGGCTTGGGCGTGAAAGAATTGAGCATCACCGTGCCGACCATCCCGACCATCAAATCGCATTTACGCAAGGCATCTTTGAAAGACTTGCAGGCATTGGCGCAGTCCGCGTTGAATTGCCGAACCGCTGCCGAGGTGCGAGCTTTATGAAAGTTGCCACCATCACCGTCAACCCTGCTGTGGATGAAACCATCTCAGTAGATCACTTCAAACTGGGAACCGTGAACCGCAGTCAGGGCTATCGCTACGACGCAGGCGGCAAAGGTGTGAACGTCGCTTCGTTCCTAGCCGACTACGGCATCCCCGTGGCGGTGACGGGTTTTCTCGGCGAAGAGAACGCGGACGTGTTCGAACGTCACTTCGAGCGCAAGGGAATCGAAGACCGCTTCGTGCGTGTGCCAGGCGAGACCCGCATCAACATCAAGATCATGGACGAGGTCAACCAAGTCACCACTGACTTGAATATGCCCGGGCAAGCTCCAGGCGAGTATGCCATCTCCAAGTTGATGGAACAGGTCGAGACAATGTCTGAAGCGTGTGAGTGTTTCGTGCTTTCGGGCAACATCCAATCGGGTCTGCCCTCCGATTTTTATGCAGACATTATCCAGTTGTTGAAATCCAAAAACCGTCGAGTCGTTTTGGATACGAGCGGTGATGCGTTGGTTGAGGCGGTCAAGGTCAAACCGAACATCATTAAACCGAACATCCACGAGTTGAGTGCTTTGGTGAATCGATCATTGGATGGAATTCAAAGTGTGTACTCATCGGCTATTTCGCTCATCAATGAAGATACGACCGTGGTTGTAATTTCGATGGGCAAAGATGGCGCATTATTCGTTGAGAAAGATCAAGCATTTGTAGCCAAGCCGCCTGAAGTGACCGTGAAATCCACCGTCGGTGCGGGCGATGCAATGGTGGCGGGACTGGTGGCTGGCTTGAGCAAGGACATGTCACTGCGAGAATGTGCCCGCCTTGCCACAGCTTTTTCGCTCAGCATGATAACTCGCCTTGGTCGTGACCTGCCCGAGATGAAGGTCATCAACGACTTTCAAAAGCAGGTGGAGATCATCCCTGTTGTGTTCGAACAGTTGAAAAACTGATTGTTGGAAAGAAATACGAAAGGAGAATGAATGAAGATCGTTGCAATTACCTCATGCCCCACAGGGATCGCCCATACCTACATGGCTGCCGAAGGTCTTGAAAAAGGCGCCAAAAAACTGGGTCACATCATCAAGGTGGAAACCCAGGGCTCGATCGGCGTGGAGAACCGCCTAACCGAGCAAGAGATTGCCGAAGCGGAATTGGTCGTCATCGCCGCTGATGTCAAAGTGGATTTAAGTCGCTTTACTGGCAAGAAGGTCTATGAGACCGCCAGCAATGCGGCTATCAAAGATGGTGCTGGTGTGATCACCGCCGCCATTAATTCATAATTCCAAGGAGAGAGCAAATGTCAACAAGCAAGAGCAATTTATCTGGTGCCTATAAGCACCTCATGACGGGCGTGTCGTACATGATCCCGTTCGTCGTAGCGGGCGGTCTTTTGATCGCCATCGGTTTCGCTGCCCGTGGTATCTATGCCTATGATGCCACCCTCGCCCTCGATGGCTCCACCATGGAAGCCACCGGTTGGACGACCTTCTGGGCGAACATCTTTGCCATTGGTGCCAAGGGTGGTTTCGGACTTATGGTGCCGATCCTCGCTGGCTACATTGCTTACTCGATCGCTGACCGCCCTGGCCTTGCCCCCGGTATGATCGGCGGTATCCTTGCGGGCGTTACTGGTTCCGGCTTCCTCGGCGGTATCATCGCCGGTTTTCTCGCTGGTTACTTCACCCAGTGGCTCAACGGCGCGATCAAACTGCCGCGCAACCTTGCCGGTCTCAAGCCAGTGCTCATCCTGCCCCTCATCAGCTCACTCGTCGTTGGTTTGATCATGTTCTATGTCGTTGGTGTGCCGGTTAGTGCCGCGCTCAACGCCCTCACCAGTTTCCTGACCGGTATGCAAGCTGGCAGTGCTGCTGTGCTAGGCTTGATCCTCGGCTTGATGATGGCGTTCGATATGGGTGGTCCCGTCAACAAAGCGGCTTACACCTTCTCGGTTGGTTTGCTCAGCAGTGAAGTGACTGCCCCCATGGCGGCTGTGATGGCGGCTGGTATGACCCCTCCGCTCGGCTTGGCTCTCGCTGCCTATCTCTTCAAGAACCGCTTCACCGAAGATGAGCGTGAGTCTGCATCTTCCACTGCCATCCTTGGAATTTCCTTCATCACAGAAGGCGCAATTCCTTACGCCGCCCGCGATCCGTTCCGCGTTATTCCTTCCATCATGGTCGGTTCAGCAGTTGCCGGTGCGCTTTCCATGGCGTTCGGATGCCAGCTCCATGTTCCTCATGGCGGCATCTTCGTTCTGCCCATCCCCAACGCAGTGGATAACCTCGGCATGTACATCGTTGCCCTGCTCGTCGGCACCGCTGTCACCGCTGGTATGCTTTATGTTCTGAAGAAACCTGTTGAAGAAACAGCCGCTGCCTAAAGAACCATGACCTTTTATCCCCCGTCAGCAATGGCGGGGGATTTTTGTTTTACAATCAGTCAATGAAAACTCTTGTCACCGGCGCAACCGGATTCCTAGGCGGAGCCCTCACCCGCAGATTACATAGCATGGGCTGGCAGGTCACTGCACTCGGACGCAACCCTGAAAAATTAAATCAACTGGAAGATGACGGCATCCAGACGGTTCGAGCAGACATTTCCAAAAAAGATGAAGTAACCGCTTCATTCTCTGACGTTGAGTTGGTCTTTCACTGCGCAGCTTTACCTTCGCCTTGGGGCGGGTTTGAGAAGTTCTACCAAGCCAATGTGATCGGCACACGCAACGTCGTGCAGGCGTGTATGGAAAAAAAGGTTAAGCGCTTGGTGTATGTTTCCACCCCCAGCCTATATTTCGATTACTCTTCGCGCATGGGTGTAAAAGAAAACGACCCATTACCCGAACCCATCAGTCATTATGCCCATACCAAACGTTTAGCCGAAGAAGAAGTGGACAAAGGCTTTGCGAACGGGCTCGCCGTGGTCTCCATTCGTCCGCGGGCGTTGTTCGGCGAAGGGGATACGGTCATCTTCCCCAGATTGATCCCGCGATTGCAGAGCGGTAGGCTGCCCATCCTTGGGGACGGCGAAAACGTGGTCGACCTGACCTACATCCAAAACGTAGTGGACGCCCTGCTGTTGTGCGCAGAATCTCCCATAAATACGCTCGGCAAAACATACAACATCACCAATGATGAACCTGTCAAACTATGGAAACTGATCGAACGTATCTGTGATGAATTGGGTTACCCACATCCGTCGCGAAGGATATCTTATAAAACCGCCAACACTGCCGCCAGTACCCTTGAATTTTTGTATTCCCTCATTCCCTACAGCCCTGAACCGCCGCTGACTCGAGTATCCGTCAGCATGATGGCGAATAACACCACGCTTGATATCTCCGCCGCAAAGGCGGAACTTGGCTACCAGCCCAAGGTTTCGGTGGAAGAAGGCGTGCAGCGGTTTTTGAAATGGTGGAAGGAAAAGAATTAACCACAAAGGTCACAAAGTACACCAAGGTTTTTCCTTTGAGACCTTTGTGTACTTTGTGGTTAAAAGGCTCTTATGAAAATCGATATTCTTCATGCAGGCTACTGTACTTCTCCCGAGCATCTCGCCATTCAAGGCGGACGTTGGCGCGCGATCCATTTTCCCGCCATGTTCGCGCTTTTTCGCCATCCCAAATATGGCGCAATGCTTTTCGACACCGGCTATTCCTATCGCTTCTTCGATGAGACGAAAAAATTCCCCAAGCGCTTCTATCGTTGGATGACCCCTGTCCATTTGAAAGAAGAAGACCTGGTTGTTAACCAACTCGCGACCTTTAACCTTCGTCCTGAAGATATCTCGCATGTTTTCATCTCCCATTTTCATGCTGACCATGTTGGTTCGCTTTGTGACTTGCCAAAGTCGCGTTATGTGTATCTTCCGCATGCCTATTCACATTTACGCCATCTTTCCCCAGAGGAAGATATGAAACACGCTTTCCTGCGTGGACAGATCCCCTCAGACATTGATGCCCGTTCGCAAGAAGTGGATTTGAGCAGATCGATTCTGCTTTCTGAAGAATATGCGCCCTTCAAGACCGGTTATGACTTGCTCGGTGACGGCTCTATCATTGGTGTGGAACTTCCCGGTCATGCGCATGGACAAATGGGCATCTTCGCGCGGAATGATGATGACAAGGTTTTCTTTTTCGTGGCAGATGCCGCCTGGCTCAAGCGCTCCATCGTTGAGAACCGTCCGCCGCATAAAATTGCTAACTTGCTTTTCCCCGATCTGATTGCGTATCGTGAAACGCTGGGAAAATTGCAAACCTATACGCTAACCCATCCCGATACGATTGTTGTCCCGTCGCATTGTGATGAGACGATCTCTCAAGTCAGTGCATCAGGTCATAAATGAATACAAAAAATAAAATAGTTGTTATTGGCGTTGTAAGTCTTTTAATACTTGGATGTAACCTTGGGCTTCAACCTGCAACGCCTACGCCTTTGCCCGAAGCCACTCAAACATCCATTCCGCTTGATGAGTCCAAAGTGTTTATTGAAGGGAAGCTTTCGTGGGGAGAGCCGCTGGCGAATGCTCCCATTGACTTGGTTGTCCTTGAGAACGCAGACCCATACGCTTCTACTGTGACTGATGCAGAAGGTAATTTTTCATTTTCAGGGCTTGAGCCATTTAACCCAGTATTTGGTTTAGGGATTGATATTCCCGTCGCGGAATGGAAGTGTCAGAAACCTGATTTGTTAGATGAATCCTGGTTCTGGACAGCACGCGCCTACCAATATGAGGAAAATAAAGTTCGGATCTGGTTACAAAGTTACGAAGAACTCACAGTACCAAGCGGCATATTGATCCAGATGAGTATTGATTTGAAATGCCCATAGCAGAACTCTTTACCCGCGAGAACATCCACTCCCTGCCTTTCCCATCTACGGAGGATGGGGAGTACGCGCGCCGTTATCTCCTCCCGCTGATGGGCGACGATCCGCAGAAATATATTCGCAACGTATATAACACGCAGTTGATGGCGGTCAAAGTTGGCGAGACGATCATTCCCATCACAGCCTCAGATTTTCATCCGCAGAATACATATACGGTTTCGCCATACAGTCATTATGTTTCGTATGGCGCATTTGAAGAAGTGAAGCATCTCAATAATAAATTTGCTGAAATTGCAGTGAAGTTTGTAATGACGCCGGTCTCGTGGTATTTCCGTTTTGCCGAGCTGGATAAGGTTGTTTTCGTCAACAATTACCTGCTATCGACGAATCTGTATCCGTCAGTAAACAGCGACCAGTTATCGGCGTTGAGTGAGGCGCTCATCCGCTGGTACCCAGATCGGGCAATCGTTTTCCGTTCGGTAGACCAGAAAAAGAATCCACATATTTACGAAACGCTTGAAGGGCTTGGGTATGATCTAGTCTTGAGCCGTCAGGTCTGGTACATGGACCCGGTTGCGGCGTTGAAGACGCGGCAATGCAAAGAAGATGTGCGCGTACTGAAAAAAGCAGGTTATGACGTGGTCAGTGGCAGGGATTTATCAGACGAAGAACTTCACCGTGCAGTGGAGTTGTATAACCTGTTGTACCTGCAAAAGTATTCGTACTACAACCCGCAATTTACATTTGACTTGCTAAAGCTCGCCCGCGAACAGGATATTCTGCACATGTACGGACTTAAGAAGAATGGCAAGTTGAACGCTATTATGGGTTTCTTTGTCCGCAATGGCGCTATGACCCAGCCCCTTTTCGGTTACGACACATCGCTTCCAATGGAAGAGGGTTTATATCGTTTATTGACGTTGGTCACTTTGCAGGAAGGCGTGAAGCGCGGGTTGCTTGTTCATGCCAGCGGCGGAGTTGGGAAGTTCAAGAAAGTGCGCGGCGGCGAGTCGGTGACGGAGTACAATGCTGTGTTTACGAAGCATCTGCCACGAAGAAGACAACTGCCGTGGAAGTTGATCGGTAGAGTTTCCGATGCAGCCATACCGTATTTTAAGAAGATGGATTTTTAGACGTTGGACGGCGGACAATAGACTATGGACGATGGAAAGTTTGTCCGCCGTCTATTGTCCATGGTCTATCGTCAATTTTAATAGGAGCCTCTTTTATGCAAGTCAACATCCCCCTCAAAATTATAGGTCTTGGACGATATTTACCAAAACGAGTTGTACCCAGTTCTGAACTGGAAGTCATGTGCGGCGTGCCTGCGGGTTGGGTGGAGCGGCGTAATGGGGTGCGTGAGCGCCGCTGGGTGACGGATGAAACTTCATCGTTCATGTCGGCGGAGGCGGGGCGTGAGGCATTGGAAGAGGCGAAGCTCAAGCCAAATCAACTTGACTTGATCATCAACGCATCAGGAACGGGTGAGCAGGCGATTCCGGATACGGGGGTGCTCATTCAACGTCAGTTGGGGTTGGGCGCTTCTGGCATTCCGGCGATGACAGTTCATACCACTTGTTTGAGCTTTGTGGCGGCAATGGATGTGGCTTCAAACTTCATCAGCAGCGGACGTTACAAGAACATCCTCATTTGCAGCGCAGATGTGGCTTCGTGCGGCATTAATCCCAAAGAACCCGAGTCTGCTTCGTTGGTGGGGGATGCGGCAGCGGCGGTGGTCGTTACACGCGCAAATGAAGGCGATGCATCAAGAATCCATCATTCGCATTTCAAGTCGTTTGGTGATGGCGCGTATCTCACCACCATTATGGGCGGCGGCTCGCGGTTACATCCGCGTTTTGCGGGGCACAACCCGGAGGATGATCTCTTTCATATGGATGGACCGGCTGTGTTGCGCATGGTGCGCGGGATTGCACATGAATTTCTTGAAGAGTTGTACCCCGGTCTATCCAAGAGCATGGTGGACGTAGATGTGGTCGTGCCGCATCAGGCGAGCAAAGTCGGTTTAATGATGTTGGAGCGTTTTGGTTGGAAGGAAGAGAAGATTGTCCGAACGATCGAAACGCTTGGCAACTGTGTTGCGGCTTCGATCCCGGTTACCCTGTATCAAGGTGTACGCGATGGACGTATTGAGCGCGGCAATAAGGTGCTGTTGGTGGGCACCGGCGCGGGCTTGTCCATTGGCGGCATGGTATTGACGTTTTGATTCACCGTAGGGGCGGGGTAACCCAGCCTCTACATAATGTTATGAACATTCTCCTCACCGGCGGGCGCGCGCCCGTTACTCTCGATCTGGCTCGTGCGTTTCATCGCGCAGGGCACACCGTCTTTATGGCGGAGTCGCTGCGCGGGCATGTGAGTCAGCCGTCAAATACGATCAAGGCTAATTTTGTGGTGCCAGCTCCGCGTCAGGCGACTGAGGCGTTTTTGGCGGCGTTGAAAAAAATCATTGTGGAGAATCAGATCGAGTTGTTGATCCCGACCTGTGAGGAAGTTTTTCATGTCGCAAAAGGGTTGGGGGATCTGCCATGTCCTGTGTTCACAGAACCGCTACATAGATTGGATGTGTATCACAACAAATGGAAGTTTGTGATCGCAGCGGGGGAATGTGATCTGCGTACGCCTGAGTCTATGTTGGTGATGCGTGAAGATGACTTGTTGTTTGCGTACACTCATTGGCGCGGGCTGGTGTTGAAGCCGGTCTATTCGCGCTTCGCCTCGCGGACTTTGATCCTGCCTACACTCAAAGAAGCTTTATCTACACTGGCGCTTTATCCACAGCAGCCGTGGATCGCGCAGGAATATATTGCCGGGCATCAGTTTTGCAGTTATTCAGTTTGCCAGAACGGACGTGTTACGGCTCATGCTGTATACCCAACGATTTACACGGCAGGGCAAGGCGCTACGATCGCATTTCAACCGGTGGAGCATGCAGCGATCTATGACTGGGTGCAGACGTTCGTCAAACACTTCGGTGTAACCGGACAGATGGCGTTCGATTTTATTCAGACCCCTGAAGGTGATGTGGTGGCGTTGGAATGTAACCCGCGTGCCACGAGTGGCTTGCATTTGCTGACCGGGAATCCGCGGTTCGTAGAATCTTTCTTTCAAACAGAATCGCCCTGCATTACACCTGATGCGTCTGTATCACGCATGCTGGGAATGGCGATGTTGGTGTATGGCATGCCTGCTTCATTAAAACATGGGAATTTTGGCGCGTGGCTGAAAACTTTTTTGCATAGCGATGATGTCTTGTTGGATTTCCATGACCCGCTGCCTTTCTTGATGCAGATGCGCAGTATTTTCTCTTATTTGCGTTTGGGGCGGCGGGAGGGTATCTCTGCACTGGCGGCATCCACCTATGATATCGAGTGGAATGGGGAAGGTTGATCTCTTAGAGATACGGGGGATGATCTGTTTGACTTGGAGTTTTTTTATTGATGGCAAATGATCCATTCTGGCATGTATTTGATGCAGGGGCTGGACGTCCACTCGTTTTTTTGCATAATGGCGGTGGAACTTTCCTGAACTGGGCGTATCAACTCGAGTATTTTTTACCCAATTACCGTGTGATCGCTCCTGACCTGCCTGGCTTTGGGCGGTCTGCCCGGCTGGGTTTACCGCTAACCTTGGATCTTTATGTGCAGGGGTTAAAGGACCAACTGGACAGGTTGGATATTTCCAAACCGATCTTGATCGGGAATTGCATCGGCTCGTCGATCGCGCTGGAGTTTGCGCTGCGTGAGCCAGAGCGTGTGGCAGCCTTGGCGCTGTTCAATGTCTGTGGCGGGTTGCCCATGCTTTCTCCACGATTACAGTTCTGGGCGGGTCTGCGTCCTGTTACGGCTTTGGGCAAAAGGTTTCATCAATTGATGGTGGATACAGCCAGTCATCCGGTTTTGTATCCTTTGAATGCGCCCTTGTTATATGCAGGGGCGTTACCAGAATTACCCCCGGCTCTGTTGGAGTTCTCGGTGCAACAACGCCGCGAGCCTGCTTTGCGTGCGTCATTGTACTGGCTGGCAATGGGGTTGGGCAGTTTTGGTGTTTTTACCCAGACCCGCCAAAAGCCGAAAGGCTTTCCGCCTGTTCTTTTAGGGTGGGGAAGGCAGAATCAAGTTTTGGATGTAAGTTGGGCGGAGATGATCGCACACTGGTTAAAGCCCGAACGTCTTTGGCTGATGGAGAACACGGGGCACATGCCGATGCATGAGCACCCGGCACTCGTCAATGTAACACTGAGTGAATTCTTTCAGGCGGCAAATGACAGGGGTATATAATTTCGGGAATATCATATTTATACAGTAGGGTTTATATAAAACATAATTGACTGACAATATCTAAACATACAAAGGTGATTTTATGAATTCTCTGCAACGCATAAAAAATGTTATCGCTGGCGAGCCGGTAGATCGCACACCCAACCTCGATATTTTCATGATCCGAGCCGTACATCACCTCGGCATCCCGTTATCCAAATATTATCTTGATTATCGCGTGTTATGTGAAGTGAACATGGCGGCCTTGCGAGATTTCGAGCTGGATGTTGTGCAAGCCATTTCTGACCCCTATCGCGAAGCCTGCGATATCGGGCTGGAAGTGGAATTTCCATACGACCAAATGCCAATGCACAGAAGCCTGGTTATCCGTGAGCCGGAAGATCTCGCCAAGGTCAAATTCCCGGTGCAAAATTTTGGTCCACGCATGACAGACCGCTTGGAAGGCGTTCGCGCAATGCGGGAACAAGTCGGGGACGAAGTTGCCGTGATGGGTTGGGTCGAAGGTGCTTTTGCAGAAGCCGCAGATTTGCGAGGCATGACCGAGATCATGAAGGATGTATATAAGCGTCCCGACTGGTTGAAAGAATTGCTTGAAAAATGTGCAGAAGTGGAGATCGCTTTCGCCTCCGCCCAAATCGACGCCGGTGCGCATATGATCGGGCTGGGTGACGCCGCTGCCTCTCTCATCTCACCGCGCATGTATCGCGAATTCGCCCTCCCCTATCAACAACGCATCTTTGAAGCTGTCAAAGCCAAGGGAGCGATTCCACGCCTGCACATCTGCGGCAAGACCTCTCACATCCACAAAGAAATGGCACAAAGTGGTGCAGAAATCATTGACGTGGATTGGATGAATGACCTGCAACGCGCAAAAGAAGAGATGGAAGGTCTGGTCATATGCGGCAATCTGGACCCTGTCACCGTCTTTTTGCAAGGAACGCCAGAGGATGTCTACCAAGGTGTGCTCGCCAATGCCAAAGCAGGCGGCTCTCGCTGGATATCCGCGGGCGGTTGCGAGATCCCAGATGAAACGCCCATCGAAAATCTAAAAGCACAAAGTCAGGCATTGCGCGATCTGGGAGCCAAGGCATGACCAACCCTTACAAAAAGATATCGATGAAACCGCAAGCCTATCAATGGCTGCGCTTTGGTGAAATAAAACCCACAGGCTGGATTCTGTCGAATGGCTTGAGCTTTCTGATAATGGGAAGGAAATTTTAGAGATGCAAAATGAAATAGAAATAATGTTGATGAATAATGTTGTTATTATATAAGTTGGTTCAAACAGCTGCTTACTCAAAAGCAAGAAAAAAACAGCCACGATATTTGCGCCTATACTGAAAAAACGCGCTGTAGCGCTGGTGATTATTGGATCAGCTTTCGGCGGCGTGCGGCAATGGAATACATTGCCAGCCCTAGTGAAAATAGGACCGCGCCTGAAGCCGCATTTGCCACCAGCGGAACCCCTGCTTGTTTGAGTGCGATTCCCGCGAAGGACCAAACCAATACGAAGACGTAGCCGCTATCCCTGCGGATGACCGTCATGAGCACACCAAGCATGGTGGCGATCACGATCATGGTCACTGCCCATGTCTGCGGCGCAATGCCGAATCCGCTCCAGTTAACGAAATACAACCAATCAGAAATATTTGCCACAGTGGCGACCGTGATCCAGCCGAGGTACACGCTGAACGGAATATCCACACTCCATTTTTCAGCAATACTTACAGGTGTACGCCCGATGTTGAGTTTGAGGTAACTGGCGATGAGCAAGCCAAGCAAAGTCAGCATGACCAGCACGCTCAAGCCGAAGAGGTTGTAATGCCAGCACACCAGCCAGGCGGCATTGAAGATGCCGCTGATGGCAAAGAGATAGCCGAGGTTACGTAAACGCGGACTTTCTTTTTGTGCCGGTTGGAATTGATAGATGGTGAAGGCGATCCAGCCAATGTAGATGATGCCCCAAATGGCGAAGACGTACCCAGCGGGGACGAAGTACACGAGGAAGCGGTCTGAGATCTCGCCGGTGTTCTGTCCGTTGAGAGGCAAAGTGCTGGCAAGGATGTTGACCGTCAGCGCGAGGGCAACTGAAAGCGCATTGGCAAGTTGGCGTGCGGTGTCTTTGGACATGGTTTTCTCCGTGTATATGTAGTGGTGAATGGATAGGTCTGAACCGGGGCTTCTTACTTTCAAAGACGATCAGGCAAAATAAAAAACACGCCCGCTCGCGTGTTTTTTATGCGATCATCTGTGCATTTTCTAGCGCAGTGATGAACTCTCGGGCAGAAGAAAAACGTTCATTTATATCTTTTGCCATTGCCTGTTGAATGGCGCGGGCGGTGTGGCGTGGAATATCGTGCTCAAGTTCGCGTGCATCGGGTGGCGGTGCATTCAAATGTGCAAGCAGAACGGCGCCTGTATCAGGGCGCTCAAATGGCAGGTGACCAGTCAACATTTGGTAGGTCATGACGCCCAACGCGTAAATGTCCGCGCGCCCATCCACATCTGCCGAGGCTTGAATTTGCTCCGGCGCCATGTAGTCGAAGGTACCAAGCATTCCGGCGGTATTGGTGATGCGGGTGTGGGCATCGACCATTTTGGCAATGCCGAAATCTGTCAGCACGGAACGCGAAGGGATGGTGGAAGAATCAAGCATCACGTTGGATGGCTTAATGTCACGGTGGACGAGTCCGTTCAGGTGGGCGTAGTCCAACGCATCGGCGATCCCTCGCAAAATGCCAATGGTATTTGGGACGGTAATGCGTTTTTCCTGTTTGATCAAACTGTTGAGATCCGGACCTGAAAGCAATTCCATGACAATGTAATATGAACTATGCTCCTGCCCAAAATCTGTGACGCGCACAATATTGGGATGTTCCAGCCGCGATACGATCTCCGCTTCGCGCATGAACCGTTTTTGGAATTGCTCATCACCAGCCAATGCGGCACGTAGCACTTTGACTGCCACAGCCCCGCGCCCAGTCGAATCGGTGGCGCGATAGACTTCCGCCATGCCGCCATGACCGATCAGCTTTAGATTACGATACGAGGACAGTGAGATTCCCCCAACGTTTGTTTCCGCCTCTGAACGGATCTCAAGCGGGGTCTTCTGATAATCGATCTGGATGTGATAGAAGGCACGGTCTACAAAGCGCTGCAGTTTTTTGCGTAAAGGCTGGAAGCCCGCTCCCGCCATGACGGAGAAGACGAGGGCAACAAAGAAAAATTGATCGCTGGCGTGCATACTTTTGAAGACTGCCGAAGCGAGTACGAATACCAGCCCAAGGGTCAAACCCAGCCCGATCGTGAGAATGCCGTAGACCAGTGACCGGTTGATGAGCAAGTCAATGTCGAACAGGCGGGTGCGCACAATGGAAATGGCGACGAAAAGCGGCAACATGAGAAATAAGAATATGCCAGCCAAACGCGATACGGCTTGGAACCCGATTGCGGCGATCTCCGACTTGGTCAATATTGGGAAAAGATAGGACAGCACCTGGAAAATAAGGAACCACAGGAAAGGTCCCATGGTGCCGATGAAGATCCAGCGGATCTGTTGTTTTTGAGCAAGGGTGGAGGAGCGATAGTAACGATATATTCCGTTGACAAGCCCGACCGAATACCAACTGATGGTGATCAGGAAGTAATATCCCTTGTGGCTCATTTTGTCCCAGTAGAAGGGTGCTTCGGGAAATATATAAATGCCCAGCATGGTAACGACCAGAAGCGGAACCAGAAATTTCATCCAGCGCGGCGTAAACTTCCCATTTGGGAACAACATGGAAAACAGAACGATGCTAATATCGCCCAGCGCCAGAATAAGCCCGCCCTGTGTTTGATACCCCGGTGTGACGGCGATATTGTTTGCCAGGTTGGTAATGCGAACCCCGAAAATGATCAGAAAAAGCGACGTGAAAATGGCAAACCAGTCATCAGAGCGGTTAACGATCAGTACCACGCCAATAACGGAGAAACCGAACATTAGCAGCAGATCCACACCGTAATCAATAAACGTCTGAACCAGTGCGGGGAGCCCCAATAGCAGGCGGGTCATACTGCTATTTTTGAATGCCATGAACTGCGGAGAAAGGACTGCCCCCAAAACCATGACCGTGTATAGGACAACCAGCCCCCAAACCCCAAGCAACACCCAACGCAATGCAGGGCGATTTTTTAAAGAGGTTTCTTGTGTAATAGGGCTTGTTGACATGGGTCAATATTTTTTTCAATAATAACGCCAAAACCTGCTAAATTCATATCATCCAGTTGTTAGTTTTGGAAGGTGAAAGGTTGCAGCGTTAGTCAACTTACGTTGGGGAGATGGAAAGGTTTCACCCGAAAATCGAGTGTGTTTTGTAGCGGAGAGGGCGGGATTCGAAAGTCTTCCCCTCAATGGGGGCACGCGACCGGAAAACAAAAACACACCCTTGCGGATGTGTTTTGTAGCGGAGAGGGCGGGATTCGAAAGTCTTCCCCTCAATGGGGGCACGCGACCGGAAAACAAAAACACACCCTTGCGGATGTGTTTTGTAGCGGAGAGGGCGGGATGTGTTTTGTAGCGGAGAGGGCGGGATTCGAAAGTCTTCCCCTTAATGGGGGCACGCGACCGGAAAACAAAAACACACCCTTGCGGATGTGTTTTGTAGCGGAGAGGGCGGGATTCGAACCCGCGACCGGTTTTAAAGCCGGCACTCACTTAGCAGGCGAGCCCATTCAGCCACTCTGGCACCTCCCCAACAATGTACAACTGCTCGTCTGACGCTTGATATTGTAATCGCAAATCAAAAATCGTCAACACGTGCGCCGGGCACAGGGCTTATACCCGAATTGTAAGGCGGAGGGAGTGGGATTCGAACCCACGTTGGCTTTCACCAAACATGTTTTCAAGACATGCGCCTTCAGCCGCTCGGCCATCCCTCCATGGGAACCGACTTTCGTCGGAGGCGGAAGCGATTTTACCATATGAACGATGTCATGCTGAGCGTAGCGCGAAGCATCTCTACCGAAAACGTAGAGACCTTCAGTCGCGAAGAACGCTCCTTCAGGGGTGACACAAAGTTTATAATTACCCTCAATGGATAAACACCACGACGTCATCATCATTGGCGGGGGAGTTGCCGGACTCACCGCCGCCCTGCACCTCGCCGAGCGCGGACTGAAACCGCTCATCCTCGAGTCAAACGAACACATTGGCGGGCGCTTGGCGGGTTTGCCAGAAACAGATGTGAAAGGCAGAAAATTCCCAGCCGAACATGGCGTGCATGGAATTTGGTCTTCCTATCGCAATCTCAAATCCATGCTTCGGCGGCACGGCGTTGTCGATCAATTCACACCCGCCACCGACGAGCAATGGATCTACCGCGTGGGCGACCACGTCCGACGCGCGAACATTGGCAGTGCCATTCGCAACAGCATCATCCCTGCGCCGTTTCATTACATTCAACTTTTTCTCTCGCCGCGTTTCTGGGGCATGCTCACCCTGCGCGACATGCTCTCCATTTTCAACGTCTGGTCGGTGCTGGTGATGGCGCTGGGCATTGATCCCTTCGTCGAGGATCAGCCGATGGAGGGTTTCACTTTCGGCGGTGCGCTCAAGAAATGGGGACCCGCCTTCCGCTCGCTCTTTTTTGGTCTCACCCGCAACGGGCTTGCCACCGACCCCGACCAAGTTCCGCTGGCGGGCTTCCTCGCCTTCTTGCGTTTTTACACCCTCATGCGACGCGATGCCTGGGCGTTCGAGTATCTTCCCAACGGCGGCGGCGAGGTCTGCGAAAAACTATCGGCGAAGGTTCAAAGCTTGGGCGGTGAGATTCGATTCAAGTCACGAGTGAAGCGCGTAGAAAAGGATGAGGCGTGGACTGTGCATTGGGAGCAGGATGGAGTCAACGGTGTGGATACGGCTCCCTTTGTCATCCTCGCTTCAGACTCACCCGGAGCTGAATCTATTATCAAAAGCAGTTTCCCCGCTGACGATTTGTTCTTCCCGCATGGGCTTGGTCATGCAGTCATCCGTTTGTGGTTCAGTAAATCGCCGCGCCGTGGACCCGAAGCGGGCATGTTCAGCGGTGACTTTGTGATGCACAATTTTTTCTGGCTCGAGCGCATTTATGACTCGTACAAAACGTGGCATGCCGAAACTGGCGGCGCATGCATCGAAGCGCATGTCTACGGACCGCCCAGTGTGCTGGCTCAACCCGACGCGGTTTTGTTGGCGAACGTGATCACGGATGTGAACCGTGCCTTCCCCGAGTTGAAGGGACATCTCATCGCGCCGTATTTGCAGCGCAACGCAGGCACGCATACGCTGCCGTCGCTGGGCAAACGCGGAACGCATTTGGGAATTGAAACGCCGTGGGAGAATCTATTTTGCGCAGGCGACTGGGTGCGCCACGAAACGCCCGCCTTCTTCTTGGAACGCGCCTGTGTCACCGGACTCGAAGCCGCCAACCGTGTACTGCGTGCAAAAGGCTTGGAAGAGTTTGAAATTGAAAGTTACCCGCCGCCCGAACCGATGGCTGCCTGGATAGAAAGTTTGATGATGAAGGGGAGGAAAAGGAGGAAAGAGAAGAGAGCGGGGAATAGTAAATAGTAAATAGGCTGGTTTGCTTATTTACGGTAATGGTCGTAGATGGCGATTGCAATGAGAAGACCAACGACTACTGGTATGATAATTAAAATGAGAATCATGTTTTTCCTTATTGTTTCAATTGATAAGTAAATAATGCGGAATGCAATTTTTATTCTGCATTCCGCATTCTGATTTCTGCATTTATTTAGATCACACCCAACTTCTTCCCCACACTCTTGAACGCCTCCAAGTCCTTTATCGAGGTCATCCTTCGCATGCGCGGCGGAGATCATCACGCGGATTCTCGCCTTGCCTTGTGGCACGGTTGGGAAGCCGAGGGACATGGCGAACACGCCTGCTTCAAATAACTCACGGCTGAACTGCTGTGCCAGCGGAGCCTCACCGAGCATGACCGGGGTGATGGGCGTCTCGCTCACGCCCGTGTTGAAACCGAGGTTCTTCATTTCAGCTTTGAAGTATTTGGCGTTGTCCCAAAGTTTATCCACTAATTGAGTCGAGTCTTCGAGCAAGTCCACAGCCGCCAAACATGCCGCTGCATCAGGGACAGTCACCGCCGAGGAGAACAGGAAGGGACGCCCGCGCTGGCGCAGCCATTCGATGATGACCGCTTTGCCCGCGACGATTCCGCCCACCACGCCGAACGCCTTCGACATCGTGCCCACTTCCACGTCCACTTTGCCGTGCAAGCCGAAGTGATCGACGATGCCGCGTCCGCCCTTGCCGAGCACACCTTCGCCGTGAGCATCATCCACCATTAAGAGAATGTCGTATTTCTTTGCCACTTCGTAAATATCGGGCAGGGGCGCAATGTCCCCATCCATGCTAAAGACGCCATCCGTGATGATGAGCGCGCGGCGGAAATCTTTCAAATTGGCTTTGATCTGTTCTTCGAGCGACTTCACATCGTTATGTTCATAGGCGATGATCTTTGCACCGGAGAGACGGCATCCGTCGATGATGGATGCGTGGTTGAGTCTGTCAGAGAAGATCACATCTTCTTTTCCAACCAGCGCAGGGACGGTCGCTAAATTGGCGGTGAATCCGCTTTGGAAGGTGATCGCCGCTTCCACACCTTTGAATTGCGCCAGGCGTTTTTCGAGTTCAACATGCAGAGACATCGTCCCTGCAATCGAACGGACTGCGGCAGGACCGACCCCCATCTCATCGGTCGCTTTCTTTGAAGCCGCAACCAAGGCGGGATGATTGGCGAGCCCCAGATAATTGTTCGAACAAAAGTTCAGAACTTTCTTGCCGTCCACGGTCAGCCATGCGCCCTGCGGCGAACTGATGGTACGGATGTTGTTATATAGCCCCTGCGATTTCAAATTGTCGATCTCTTGCTGGATCCAATCGATCTTTGACATATTTTCTCCTTTTGGAAACCTGTCCGCATTATAGCGACTTAATAAAAAATGGACATCACACTTTCATTGTGACATCCACTTTATTCTTTTTTACTCTTTCACTTCCGCCAACAGCCCCAACTCAGCTAGCTCTGCCAACACTTTTTGGATGGCTCCGCCTTTGACGATCACTGCCGTCGGGCTTAACATTTCGCCGAAGTATTTTCCTGCCCTCGACCTGCGCATCTCTTCCATGATCTCGGGCTTGCTCACTCGCAGCACAAGCAGACTCTCCACTCGGGCTTCCGCTCCGTTCGCATCCCAGCGTTTGAGCGCTTTCACCGTTGCAGGCGGAACAGCCTCCTTTGTGTACTTGACCAGCATCGCCAGCAACTGCTCGGCTTTCAGTCCCTGTTCCGTAGCACGTTTCAGCGATTCTGCAGTGACGCGGTAAAAATAATCATCGCCTTTGGGTTCATCCCATTCACAGAAGCGTGCCAATTGATAGCGGACCGTGCGCGAGAATGTTCGCGGAACAGTGATCCTCCCGTTGGAGGAGACGATAATTTTTGTATCGAAGGTCGAAGGTTGAGGGGTATCTGACTTTTGACCTTTGGCTTTTGACAATACCTTGACTGCAGTTGCTTCCTTGCCTTGCTCCGGTGCCGCCAGATCCACCTTGCCAAGCGTATGCAGGGTTTGGATCACGTATTTGATCAGTGCGCCATCGACCAGATCCCAATAGGCAAAGCCGCGCAAAAACTGACCGTCTGCTGAGCGCTTGATGAACCAGGAGTCGTAATCGCCTGCGGGGCGTTGATAATCGGGAAATTTTTCTTTGACGGCTTTCACGAACGCTGGAATGCTCCACCACTTATCCTGTGGAAGGTCATGGATGAGGTTCATCAAAAATTCGCGTGTCACCTGTGGCTGATTCTTCCATTCCCCCTCACAGAGGATGCTGGGAATTAAGCGCAGTTCATCGAATGTTATCGAGTTGAGCCATGCCTGGTAAAGCATGCCCAATGCCTCGGGGCGGGGAATTTCAAGGAATTTCTTTACCGCTTCCGGGTGCAGCCCGTCATTTTTGATGATGCCTGCAGTGGTTAGCAGAGCAGACAGGTCGCGCTTGAAGTGAGATTTACTTTCGTGACCAATGCGTAAGGCAGCCAGGTAGGTGGTGGCGTCATCCAATATAAAATCGGTGGCGGGAATCTCAAAAGCCTTTTCAACAGGGGTGGCAAGACGCCCCAATGCTTCGGCTGAAGGGGCGGGGGGCACATCATCTGCGTTGACCTCGTTGATGATTTCAAGGAGGTCTTCAGGAATATATGCAAATTCCTGTGAACCTTTATCTGATTCAAAGAATGCTTTGCCGATCAAGGCACGATAAAAGAGGAATTCAGAAGTTGAAGCGGGTTTGAGGTAAGGGCGTTCGCGGTCCCTTTTGCCTGCTCCCATTTCGCGGATGTCACCGTATTTGCGGGCGAAGCTCGCCCATTCGATCTTTCCGTCGGCAATGGTAAGTGCGTTGAGCGCGGAGCGGGCTTCGGCGGGGAGAACTTCCAGGGTTTCAGAAACAGCTTCAAGGTCCAGTAAAGAGGCGCAGAGTTCTTCCAGAGCGGATTGGGTCTCAGTAGATTCCAATTCCAAGCCCCAGAATTCGGCGACGATGCGGAAATGTCCCAGATCTTGTTTATGGAGTGAGGCAGACAGGTCGGGCATGGGTTTATTCTACATGATGGGGCGGGACTTTAGAAGGATACTTTTTGGAACAAAAATGAATAGGCGGTGTTCTTACTAGTGGTCAGCTTTATAAATTTTATCAAGGAGATGAAACATGTTAATACTATTTTCGGTTTTGAGATTTCTCCACATTGTTGCCGGGATTCTTTGGGCAGGCGGCGCAATTGCGCTGAGCTTATTCATTGCTCCGACCATGGGCGCCATTGGGGATGCCGGGAAGCAATTTGCCGGTCACTTGATGGGGAAGACGAAATTCACCATGTATATGACGGTTACTGCTGCGACCACGGTGCTGGCAGGTTCGATCCTGTATGGGATCGATTCGAATTGGTTTCAGTCTAACTGGATGATGACACCCACAGGCATCGGCTTTGGCATTGGGTCAACTGCCGGGTTGGTTGCGTTCGTTTTTGGGTTTATGCTTGGTAAATGTAAACCAAAAACTTGCAGTGTTTGGGGCGCAGATCCAGGGGAAGCCCACGGCAGAACAGATGGTTATCCTGCAGGCGCTTGTGAAACGTCAAACCATGGCGGCTCACGGAAACTTGTTCTTCATGTTCATTGCCATATCCATGATGGCTACTGCGCGTTTGTTCGGTTAGTTCTTTAGAAATGAACAGCGGCTGATATTCATCAGCCGCTGTTTTGTTTAACCGTGAACCACTTTTAATGCGTGGGGCAGGATCTCGAAAGTTACTTTCTTTAGGTTACTGCCGAAGCTGGTAAATATTTCTCCATCGGCGTGGATATAAAGGGGGGAGTCGGAAGATAAGGAGAATTTTTTGTATTCTCCCATGCGGATCTGTTTGAAGCGCATGTGTGTACCCTTCATGAATTCGGGTACAAGGCGGAACATCATGGCACGTGAGACTTTATTGACGATGAGGAATTCCATGATGCCGTCGTCGTTTTTGGAATTAGGGGAAAGCATAAATCCACCGCCTTCGCGCGGACCGTTGCAGACGGTGACCATGAGCGCGCTGGTGTCCCATTTTTCTTTTTCAGTTTCAATATATAGTTTGGCTGGGTTGTGATTCAAAATGATGGTCTGGATGACCGCCGTTAGATACATCAGGAACCCTTTGACGATCGGCAGTTTATGTGACCGAATGGTGACGACCGCGTCGAATCCAATACCAAGGGTATTATCGAAGTATTCCTTGCGCCCATGTTCGTCGGTCATCAAGCCGATGTCGACGGGTTTGACCACCTCGGCGTTGAGCGCATGCGCAAGGGCGTGGTCTGGTTTTTGGGTAATTCCCACCGCATAGGCAAAGTCGTTGCCGGAGCCAATGGGCACAATTCCCATGATCGGTCGTTTTTCAGCAGGGACCTGCATTAACCCGCTCATGACTTCATGGACGGTGCCATCTCCGCCCATGGCAATGACCATGTCGTAACCTTCTTCGGCAGCTTGCCGGGCAAGCTCAATGGCATGAGAAGGATAAACGGTTCCGCTCCAGGAGAGCTCACCTTTGAATTCCTGTGCGATCGGGCGTAGATTGTTTGCGGTTTTCCAGGCGCGTCCCATATCTGCCATGGGGTTAAGGATGAGTTTGACTTTGCGGGGCATGGTTTCTCCTGAGCTTATTAATAAATATGATCCCGGCTTTGCAACACGGTTTCCCCCGTTTTATGTTTCTTTTACCTGTATGGGGTCCAGTCTTCCTGTAGCACCTTTGGCGGTGACGAACTGACCGCGATAATGTTTCTTTGCATGGTATAGCGCTGAGTCTGCGGCGCGGATCATGTCGCTGGGGTTGCTGGCATGTGTCGGGTAAACGGCTATGCCTGCTGTGATTCCGAGCTTCATATCCTTCCCCTTCGGAAAGGTAAAGCTGTACTCTTCCATTAATTCGATCACTTTTTTTGTGACTGCCTGTGCCGCATCGAGGTCTGTGTTGCGCATGACCAGAGTGAGTTCATCGCCGCCATATCTGGCGAGGAAGTCGGAACTGCGCATACGTTGTGCAAGGAAGTTGAAAAGGGAGTACAGCAACTCATCGCCCACGTTATGACCGAAGGTGTCATTCACGGCTTTGAAACCATCCAGATCCATCATAACTACGGAAAAGGAAGTCTTTGTTTGGTCAGCAAGACGCCATTCTTCCTGTAAGCGCTCATCCAGTGCCCGGCGGTTCGGCAGCCCTGTGACGCTGTCGGTGTTTGCCATTTGTGCCAGCTGTTTATATAAACGGGCGTTAAAGATCGCCACAGCAGCCTGATCTGCCAGCAGGCTCATGAGGCGCAGTTCAGAACGGGAGAATTTACCCGTAATGGTTCTGGAAAGGTTCATCACCCCCAGGATCTCGTCTTTGAACTTTAGCGGGATCCCAATAATGGAGCCTTCCCAGGGAATGTTTGTATTCTTATAAAGCGGGTGGGTTGAAAAATCATCGACAATGATCTCACTGCCAGATTTTGCCACGGAATACGTTAACCCATCTTTACGGGGCAGGGAGACTGGTTTGTTTCGTTCTCCAGCGCTGTTCAATGCTGCACCAAATTCCAGGGTGCCGCGCTCGTATAAAAAGATATGCACCGCGCGCGCATGTTTAACCAGATTGATGGCTTCCGTTACCAATACATCCAATACCTTTTGAAGTTCAAGGTTCGAGGTCAGGTTGAGGCTGATGCGCTTCAACGCATCCAATTCGTCTGCCTGGTGCTTGACAGTAGCCATCAGAGAATGCCTTGAGATGATTTCCTGGGTAATGGATTTTTCTTCGCTATCGCCCACCCTTTTATCCGACTGTTCACGAGCTTCGAGGAGAACCTGAATCAATTTCAGGATCGCTTTTTTCTCATCGGGTGGGAGAGCATTATCGTTCGAGATAATATCCCACGCACGCGAGAAGACCGTTCCGGACTTGTCTTTATTGCTGCTCATTCTTATTTTTTGCCATTTTTTTCATCGAACAGAACAATATTAATATTACGATCGTAATATTATACACTTTCAATCGTGTTGGGAAAGGCACCAAATAGATTGTGTTAGAATGACACCATATCATTTTCTTGAGGTTTATGTGAACGATTCATCCAAGCTTGTACCTGTAACGCCGTTGAATCCGCGCCGTCATGCGATCTTGGTCGGCGCTTCCGTGGGGATGGGGGCAGCACTTGCTCGTAAGTTAGCCAAAGAGGGGTATGCAGTTGCTCTGGTTGCCCGACAGAAAGATAAATTGGATGCTTTGTGCGCTGAGATCAATCAGTCGGCGGGGGAGGTTCGCGCGCTGGCATACCCTCACGACGTGAAAGAATATAAAGAAGTTCCCGGATTACTGCGGAAGATTGTTGCCGATCTTGGCGGGCTGGATACGCTCATCTTTATGGCGGGGGTCAACTACCCGCCCGGCGGCATGGAAAAATACAACTTCAAGCAAGACCGCGAGATGGTGGAGATCAACCTTATCGGTGCCATGGCATGGTTGACGCCTGTTGCTGAAATGTTTCAGACTGCCAAAGCCGGGCAGATCGTGGGCATTGGCTCGGTAGCCGGTGATCGCGGACGGGTGGGCAACCCCGGGTACAACACATCCAAAGCCGGGTTGCATACCTATCTCGAAGCGCTTCGCAACCGACTTACCCGGCATGGCGTGAATGTCTTAACGGTCAAACCGGGCTTTGTAAAAACTGAAATGCTCAAATCTGCTGTAGGTCCTACACCTTTTGCCGTCCCCGTTGAAAAGGCAGTGGACGATATTTTCAACGCCATGCAAAAACGCAGGCAGACCGTATACACGCCCTTCTTCTGGGCGCATATCATGTTCATTATCCGGCACATTCCTTCCTTTATTTTTCGAAGACTATCTTTTTAGCGGATCGACCGTCCGTATTTCGGAAAGCAAGACGCCCATGCGAACTACATTCAAACAGCTTGAAAACTTTGGTCATTCACTGCGCGCACCCGGTTATTTGATCCAGCCGCGAGTCGTGGAAGACATTCATTCCGCATTTAAGCTTGCCAAAAAACGTGAGCTCACGATCACTGCGCGCGGCGCAGGACGCAGTTATAACGATGCTGCACTCAACGGTGGGGGCATCGTGCTCGATATGTCAGCGATGAATCTGATCCTGGCGTGGAATCCAACTACCGGTGTGATACGAGCCGAGCCGGGCGTCACACTTGAACAACTATGGCAGAAGGTTGAGCCGGATGGTTGGTGGCCCCCTGTTGTTTCCGGTACGATGAAAACTACTTTGGGGGGCTGTCTTTCAGCAAATATTCACGGCAAAAACAATTTCAAAATGGGGACATTCGGCGAGCATGTGATTGAGTTCACCGCCATTTTGCCCACCGGCGCAGAAGTGACCTGTTCACCCAAAGAAAACGGTGACTTGTTCCATGCGATGATCAGCGGATATGGAATGCTCGGCATCTTTACTTCAGTAACGCTGCAAATGAAACGCCTCCACTCCGGACTTTTGACGGTGGATGCCTTCCCTGTGCGTACCCTCAACCAGCATCTTTCCGCTCTGCATGACGGCGCGCCGCATAACGACTATATCGTTGGCTGGATGGATACCATGGCTGGCGGCAAGAGCCTCGGGCGTGGGCAGATCCACGCTGCGCGTTACCTGCATGAGGGTGAAGACCCCAACCCGCAAGAGACAATGAAACTTGCCAACCAGATCCTGCCTCCGATGATCTTTGGCGTATTCCCGAAATCTTTGTTGTATCAATTCATGAAGCCCTTTGCCAATAACCTGGGATGGTGGGGGGTGAACAACGCAAAGTACATCGCTTCTCTGCGGAAACATACCTTCAGGCAGGCACATGCGGCGTTCCATTTCCTTTTGGATTATGTTCCCAACTGGGAGCTGTCCTACGGCAGCGGCGGGTTGATCCAATATCAGTCCTTTATGCCCAAAGAGAGCGCTGAAACAGCCTGGACGGAAATGATCACCCTATCGAAAAAGCGCGGCATCCCCTCCTATCTCGGTGTGACCAAACGCCACCGCCCCGATAAATTTCTGCTCACGCATGCGGTAGACGGTTTCTCGCTCGCTCTGGATTTCAAAGTGACCCGCTCCAACCGTGCCGGACTCCGCTCCATGCTTCAAGACTTCGATACCATTGTCGTTGCCAATGGCGGGCGCTTTTACTTTGCCAAGAATAGCGAGACCACAGCCGAAACTGCGCTGGCATTCTATGGCGAAGAGGCAGTGAAGAAGTTCAAAAAGCTCAAAAAGCGCTGCGACCCGAACGGGTTGTTGGAATCGGATCTATATCGCAGGATATTCGGATAATACATGTAGGGGCGAGGTTTCCTCGCCCCTACGGAATTTAATGGTATGAACATCAAAATAATAGACCTGGGCTTGATCGATTATGAACGCGCCTGGAAATTGCAGGACGAATATGCGGCGGAGATCGCAGAGGGGATACGCCCGCCAACCCTGCTGTTGCTGGAACATCCGCATGTATATACGTTCGGGCGCAAGGGCAACGCCGAAAACCTTCTTTGGACCGAAACTCAACTAAAAGAAAAAGGGGTTTCCACCTACTGGGTGGATCGTGGTGGAGATGTTACTTACCATGGACCAGGTCAATTGGTGGGCTATCCATTGATTCCCCTTACTCCCTTGTCAGTATCTCAAAGCGAGGTGAGGCAGGGTGAGGAAAAGTCTGACTATGTTGGTTACATTCGTAAACTGGAAGAGATGTTGATCGGGGTATTGATGCAATACGGTATTGCATCGGGTCAACGTCCCGGCAAGACGGGTGTGTGGATCCAAGCCGATGTCCATTCACGCTGTATCCACTGCAGACCCGAAGACAAGCAGAAACCCGCCAAGGTCGCCGCCATTGGGGTTAAAGTGGATGTGCGCGGTGTGACCCGCCATGGCTTTGCATTGAATGTGAACCCGGATATGGAATACTGGAATGGCATCATTCCCTGCGGGCTGACCGAACCGGTCGTTTCATTGGCTGACTTGCTCGACCCGGTACCATCCATGCAAGAAGTAAAACAACATATTAAGGAAGCCTTTTGTACAATTTTTGAAAACTCTATATAAGAAATGAAAACTTTTTGTCCTTAGAACCGAAGAGATTTAATCTCCAACCACCCAGCGGTCACGTCCGCCGCTTTTGGCTTCGAACATGGCATTGTCTGCCCGTTTGAGCAGGCTGTGCCATGAATCCTCGCCGAGTCGAAATTGTGCGATTCCTATGCTGATGGTCACTTGCAGACTGTATTCTCTTGAGTGCATCACCTCATCGCGGATGCTTCGGCACAAGCGTGCGGCTTGTTCGGCGGCTGCATTTTTATCCGAATTTGGCAGCAGGATGATGAACTCCTCGCCGCCATAGCGCCCAACCACGTCCGGATGACGAATGCCGTCTCGCAGTTGGATCGCCACCTGCCGCAAGATCTCATCGCCAACCGGGTGACCATAGTTGTCGTTGATACTTTTAAAGTTATCAATATCCACTACGGAAATGGAGAACAGCGAGCGATAGCGTTCTGCACGCATCACTTCACTTTGCAGATCTTTGATGATCGTGCGGCGGTTGGGTAGGAAGGTAAGCGGATCCACATGCGCCACTTCCTCTGCCTGTGCAAGAACCGCTTCCATTTCGATCTGTTTGTTTCGTGCCAGTTTCTTCGAGAATTCACTTTCCACCCGGTACAAGTCCACCTGTTTGCGGAGTTTTTCCACCATTTTTTCGGCATCCGCTTCGGATTCGATGCGCTCAGCAATGAAGATAAAGTGATCGTGGACTGTGGGTACCAGCCAGAAATCACACAGGGAGGCGGCGTCTGTTTCGGTAATGGCGAACTCGCCTGCCCAATGTTCTTTTTCACCTTCCCGCAACTTCAGGTGAAGTGCATCCGCATCTTTTTGCAGGAAGAGATCTTTGAGGTTGTTGGCGTTGGGGAATTGACGTTTGCCAATATCGAAGGCCGAGTTCCACGAGATCAAATTCCCATCACGGTCCACGAGTGCTATGGCTGCCTGGATGTGATCAAATAAGACTTCAAGATCGCGCTTGGATAGATCCGTCAGACTGTACATTTGATAATTTTAGCGTATTCACCGGTAGTTTTCATAACGACCTTACAAAATTAGAAACTTGAATTAGCGTGCCCCTTTGCGTCCGAATTGACGTTCGAGCATATCCACCGTGAGGTGGATCATCGTTGGTCTGCCATGTGGACAAGTCCGCGGCGATTGGCAATTCTCCAGGTCGTTTAATAGACTCTTTTGTTCTTCAGATGTGAGTGCCTGCCCGCCTTTGACCGCCAGCCGTTTACAGACTCGTGCCGCCAGTCGCGCCTCCACCTCTGCCTGAAGCGGACTTTCGTCCTCTTCAAAATCCTCCACCAATGCTTTGAGCGCCATGGACGGGCTGCCGCCAGCGAACAACATCGGCATGGATCGCACCTGGAAGGTATTCGTGCCGAACTCTTCCACTTCAAAACCAAATTTGTTCAAGAACGGCAATTGTTCCAGCAATATCTTCGAAGATTGCGGTGGCAAGGTCACGATCTCTGGCGCGAGCAAAGACTGGGAAGGGATGCTTTTGTTCTCGCGTTGCGCCATCAACTTCTCGAACAACACCCGCTCATGTGCAGCATGCTGGTCAATGAGATATAAGCCATCGGGACCTTCCGCCACGATATACGTCGAGCCGATCTGACCGATGAGGCGCAGCAAAGGAACACCGGCAAAGGACGATTGACCATTGACCGCAGACGATAGGCGGTCACCTTCAACAGCCTGACTGCTGACCGCTGATCGCTGCTCTTCACTATCCCCAAACTCCTCACTACCAACCGTCAATCGTTCACCACCAACTGACTCATCATGCCCGATCGACCAATCGATACCCACTGTCCGCGGTTCAGAGGGCACGGAGCGCGAACCCCACAATTGCGGCGAAACCGCTGGGACGGGTGTGTACGCCAGCAACGCCTTTCTCACCGAGCGTTGCACAAAGCTGAAGACTTTATCCTGCGCTCGAAAACGCACTTCTGCTTTCGTCGGGTGGACGTTCACATCCACATCTTCGGGTGCCATATCCAGGAACAAAGCGGTGAGCGGATAGCGCCCCACCATCAAGAGCGTGTGATAGGCTTGCAACAAAGCGGAGTTCAGAGAAATTTCCTGCACCCAGCGACCATTGATAAAGAAGGTAATTTCTTTGCGATTCGAGCGAGTTAACGAAACCGGGCTGATGAAGCCGGTGAGCGTCATATTTTCTTCCGTCGCCATCACTTCCAACATCTGCTTGGCAACTTCAACACCATAGAGGGAAGCAAGGATAGAGCGGCGATCTCCATCGCCTGCCGTCTGTAGTGTGACTTGTTTCCCGTCGGTGATCTTGAAACGTACATTCGGGTACGCCAACGCATAACGTGTTACCAATGAATCAATGGCACGGCGTTCGGTTGTATCGGTTTTCAAAAATTTCAAACGCGCAGGCACGTTGTAAAAGAGATTTTCCACTCGCACGACCGTCCCCACCGGCGCGCCAATTTTCTCCACCTTGCTGGCAATGCCACCATCCACTTTGAGGCGTGCGCCTTCCTTGGCAGACTCCACCCGCGAGGTGATGCTCATGTGTGAAACGGAGCCGATGGAAGCCAGCGCTTCGCCGCGGAAGCCCAAGGTCTGGATGTGAAACAGGTCATCGGACTGAATCAACTTCGAGGTTGCGTGTCGAGCCGCCGCCAGTTCCAATTCCCCCGCCGGGATGCCATGTCCATCATCTGCCACTTCGATCAAAGTCCGCCCGGCATCGGCAACCGAGATCGAGATCGTCGTCGCACCTGCATCCAAAGAATTTTCGGTCAATTCTTTGACCACAGAAGCAGGGCGTTCCACCACTTCACCAGCGGCGATCTGTGACGAGACTTCAGAGGAGAGCAATCGAATGGGCATGGCAGGAATTATAATCTCGCAATGCGATTTACCACTATTTTCTTCGATCTCGACGATACGTTGTATCCATCCAATACAGGTCTGTGGAAAGCCATCAAAGAACGCATGAACACCTACATGCGCGAACGCATGGGGTTTCCCGAAGACCAGATCGCGCACATCCGCGAGAAATATTTTTTGCAATATGGCACCACCCTGCGCGGACTTCAAGCCCATCACGAAATTGATGTTCAGGATTTTCTCGCTTTCGTGCATGATCTGCCGCTCAGGGATTACCTGACTCCCAACCCGACTTTACGCTCGCTCATCGCCTCACTCCCGACCCGTAACCTGATCTTCACCAATGCGGACTCTGCCCATGCCGACAGAGTGTTGACGGTGCTGGGTCTGCGCGACCTCTTTGAGATCATCGTAGACGTGAATGCCATCGACCCATACTGCAAACCCATGCCCGAGTCTTTTCAAATAGCCATGCAAGCCGCTGGGGAAACTGACCCCTCCAAATGCGTGATGATCGACGATATCCACCGCACCACTCGCGCCGCGAAAGAAGCCGGCTTGTTCAGCATTCTATACAATGAGGAATTCCCCGCCGGTAGCGCCGACGCGCACCTAACGGACTGGAACCAATTCATCCCCATTTTGGAGAGTCAGCATGGAAATGAGTAAAACTGCCATTGCAGCTTTGATCTTTATTCTGATGATCGCGGGTATCAATGCCGTCATGTATGGCATAGTCCGCGGTGTGATGCGCGGCGGCAAGGATGATCCCCTTTTGAAAATGATGAAAGCCATGAATCCTGCCCAACAGAAAAAAGAAGACGAAATGGAAGAACTGCACCACACGGTGCAGGAACTGAGCAAGGGTAAGGATAATCGGACTGGAGACTCTGAATAACAGACGTGATACCCGGCAATGCATGAATTTCGACCGCTCTATCCGGTGGGTAAGACCCATTCTTATAAAAAACGAACAATTAATTCAGCAATCTCTAATAACCAAATGGTATCGTTTTTCGTAATTTAAGCCATAAACGGAGGCTATAGTGAATAAGACTTTAAAGGCAATACTGCTTATATTGGTTGTCCTGATTGTAGGGCTTGGCTCTTTCGCAGGTGGTTTCGTCACGGGGCATCTCGTGCCCTTTGGCGGGGTAAGTGGTTTTGAAGAAACTCCGCCAACGATCGTTTCTCCGACGACCTCTCCCGACCAGCAAGCTGCAACTCCCGGGGAGATGCAAGCGCTCTTTGCACCTTTCTGGGAAGCGTGGAATCTCGTCCATCAAAATTATGTCGACCAGCCCGTGGATGATACTGCGTTGATGCGCGGTGCCATTACCGGTATGATGCAGGCGCTTGGCGACCAGCATTCCACCTATATGGATCCGGAAGATTACAAGCAAGCCAATGAAAGCCTCGAAGGTTCCTATGAAGGCATTGGCGCTTATGTGGATACGACCACAGATTACCTAACCATCACCAGCCCCATCCCTGGTTCGCCAGCTGAAGCGGCGGGCTTGCTCCCCGGAGACAAGATCATCGCTATCGATGGCGAAGATATGACCGGCATTGATGCCGAGCTTGTGCGCCGCAAAGTACTGGGACCCGCCGGAACAACCATAGCCCTGACCATCCTGCGCGATGGGGAGGATGCCCCGCTCGAATTCTCGATCAAACGCGCGAAGATCACGATCGCTTCCGCTTCAGGCAAAATGCTTGAAGGCAACATCGCCTATTTCCAGGTGACAACCTTTGGCTCTAACACCATGCCGGAGTTGAACGCTGCCATACAGGAACTGATGCCTCAGGAACCCAAAGCCATCATCCTGGATTTGCGTAATAATGGCGGCGGATATTTACAGACCTCAGTGGAAGTGACTTCTCAATTCATCGGTGAGGGCGTTGTTCTGTATGAACAGTATGGCGATGGAACCCGCACCACATACGAAGTCATTCCCGGCGGAGCGGCAACGGATACAAAAATTCCGATGATCGTGCTGATTAACGAAGGCTCTGCTTCTGCTTCTGAGATCGTGGCTGGTGCCTTGCAAGATACCGGACGCGCCAAACTGCTTGGAACCGTATCGTATGGCAAAGGTTCAGTGCAGAACTGGATTCCTCTCACGGGTGATAACGGGGCCGTACGCATCACTATTGCCAAATGGCTCACCCCCAACGAAAAGACCATCCACAAGATCGGTCTCACGCCGGACTATCCAGTAGAACTTACTGAAGAAGATCGTAAAGCGGATAAAGACCCACAGTTAGACGAAGCTGTCAGACTCCTTTTGGAGATGAGCGGACAGTAAAAAAATAGGAGAACAAATGTATTTTTTGAGCCCAACCTACTTGATGTACATGATCCCCGCCTTCATTCTCATGGCGATCACGTCATGGTATGTGAAGTCGGCTTATAACAAATGGAGTCGTGTGGCGGCAGGCAGCCGCTTCAACGGGTATGAAGCTACACGACGTTTGATCGCATCCAGCGGTTTGCATGGTGTGAAGATCCAGGGCACGCCCGGTGAAATGACCGACCACTACGACCCGCGTGACAAAACTGTCTATCTTTCCAACGGCGTGGCGAATAGTGCCTCGGTGGCTGCCCTTGCCATTGCCGCACATGAATTGGGTCACGCCCAGCAGGATGCCGAGGAATACTTTCCGCTCAAGTTCCGTGCTGTGCTGGTGCCGCTGGTCAACATCGGTTCCAACCTTGGCTGGATCCTGATCATGATCGGATTGCTCCTGCAAATGACCCAGCTTGCATGGGTGGGGATACTCGTCTTTTCTGGCGGCGCGCTTTTTGCTCTCGTTACCCTGCCTGTGGAATTTGACGCCTCTGCCCGCGCCCGACGTATGCTTGCCGAAAGCGGCATTATCCAAACCGACGCTGAAATGCGCGGTGTGAGCAATGTCCTCAATGCCGCTGCATTGACGTATGTAGCGGGCTTGGTCACTGCCGTTTTACAATTGCTGTATTACGTTTCGCTTGTTAGCGGACGCAGCCGCGATTAAATTCACGCGATATCTGTAGGGGCGACTTGCAAGTCGCCCCTACTTTTTTTGGGGTAATAAATCATGCAATTCTCCTGCAATAAACGTTAACTTGACAATTTAGAACATGTGTTCTAATATTGAGGCATCGCAAGTTTGTCTCGTTGTCTGGTTCCTAAAAGGAGATCCCCATGAACCGTTCCTTCAACATCCAACTCATGCCATTCTTGAAAAACATCTCGCTTCGGCGCGGCGCGATCTTTGGCGGCATCATTTTCTGTGCCCTGTTGGCGTTCGAAGTGTTCAATTTTGGCACCACCTCTTTTGCATTGCGCGATGTGCTTGGTGATCTAAAATTTGCAGGCATGTATTGGTCATCGGTGCTGGCATTCGCTTTTTGCGGTATCGATTTTGCCGGTATCGCCCGCATCTTCACTCCAGAGCAGGGGCGTGATGAACCCGCCGAAGTTTGGTATCTATTCGGCGCGTGGCTGCTTGCCGCTGCCTTCAATGCCATGCTCACATGGTGGGGCGTTTCGGTTGCCATTCAAAATCACAATGCATTGGGCGGCTCTCTGGTTGGGCAGTCTGCCATGACCACCGTCGTTCCGATCTTTGTGGCATGCATGGTCTGGTTGATCCGGGTCCTTTTGATCGGCACTTTTTCCGTCGCTGGCGAACGCCTCTTTTCGATGGCGGATATTTATGACCGCAACTCGGCGTACCGCAGTACCCCGGCAACCACTTATTCTGCGCCTCAACCCCGCGCTGCCCAGCCTGCTCCACGCCAGGAAGTGAATCCGCCTTTGAACAATTACCCGCGACCTGCCCCCAAGCCGCGTCCCAACCCCATGCCGACCTATGGCGTCAACCGCCCCGAGCCGACCTATCACCCTGTGGGTATGGCTGCCATGAGCGATAGCAAGAACAACACTTCTGTACGGAGATAGTCCTTATCCCAGTGATAAGGTTTCTCGAAATCCTCTTCCCCATCCAACCGCTGAGCCACCCGAAAGGGTGGCTCATGCGTTAAAGAACCTTTTCGTCATTGCGAGGGCGCTCTTGTTCTTCGCCCGAAGCAATCCCATGACTTGAGGGCAAGATTGCTTCGTCGGGAACAACGCCCTCCTCGCAATGACGGAGTTAGTGTTTACTCGAAGTCTTCCAGCGTGCTTTCTCCATGTGTAAGGATATACAATCCGCGCGGGCTGCCTTCGTTGCTGTCGAATATAAAATCGGTGACAATGTAATTATGGGCGAAGGCGGTTTCAAATAGCTCGCGGCTGAAGAAGCGCCAATCGCGCGCCAATGGGAAATCTTTGTTTTTCATATCCATGAAATTAGTGGGGATCTCCACCAGCAGGAGGCGGTCGTCAAAGGCTGGCACATGCTCGGGAGCGATCATCAAGCCTGCGGCGGAGAATTGAGGCGTGTAGAAGGCGCGGAGTCCGCTGCGGGTGATGTGATCCAGTTTGAGCGTTGGGCGCGGACGTTTGCTGAGTCTTTTTTCTACGCGGCGGGAATTGATCCACCAATCCACTTGAAAACGGTCGGAAGGCAAACCTGCATTGAGCCCGTCACGCAGGTCTCCATATTCAGACTGGCGGTAGGTGCTGCACACCGCGCCGAGCTTGGCAATGTTGAGGTGCGCATTGCGGCTGAGCAGCGGGTCGAACGTCCAGGTGATGTGGTCGAGGCTTTGGTGCCGCACCATTTGCCATTGGGCTCGTTTGAGTTCGAAGCCAATGCCGCTGTCGCGGTGTTCAGGGTGAATACCCATTTGATGCGAGCAATGTTTGGGGCGTGGACCATCCGGTGTTTTCTCAAGACCCGGAAAGCCAAAGACAAAACCGATCAGTTTCTCTTCTTCGAATGCGCCCAGTACCAAGCCGCCGTTATGGACGACAGTAATGAGCACATGCTTTGGGACGACATCGGTTTCAGAACCGGGCCAGACCTGGCGCTGGAGTTCTTCAACGAGGTCCATTTCTTCTGGGGTTTCGAGCAGGCGGATGTTTGGAAGGGACATATTCTGTTGTTCTCTATGAAGTTGATCTATTGGTGAGGGCGCTCCATATGCGCTGATACCAACGTTTGTAGAAAAGGTAATCGAGTCTGTACGAAAAGCGGGCAGGCATTAAACCGAAATGGCGCGGCATGGAATCCACGGCGGTGGTGCGGTTGACGGCGAAGTAATCGAGAAAGAAGGAAGAGACCGGAAAATTTGGAAGTACGCCTTCAAGGAAAACGGTGATCGCTCGCAATGTGATGGGCGAAAGCGGCACAAGCAACCGACGCCGTTTTGTGACATCCATGATGATCTCGGTGATCTGCTGGAGCGTGAAGAATTCGTTGCCGCCGATCTCATACACTTTATTGAGCGTGTCTTCGTTTTGTAGTGCCCACACGATGCAGGTGGCGAGGTCTTCGACCCACACTGGTTGAACGACGACTCGCCCGCCTTTGGAAATGGGGAAGATACCCGGTGAACTGCGGATGAGCCGGGCAATATTATTGGTGAAATGATCTTCGGGTCCGTAAACCAGGGAGGTTCGAATGACCGTATACGGTGTACTTCCGGCGCGGATTGATTCTTCGGCGATGCCCTTTGCTTTGAACGCCGGGTAGCCTGAGGCGCGCGCGGCTCCGAGGTGACTTAGGTAGATGATTCTGTCCACGCCTGCATCGGCAGCGGCATCGACCAGATTCTGCGTGCCTTGAATATCGGTGAGGAGCAGGTTACCGCGTGAGCCTTGGTTCTCTGCGCTGGCAAGGTGGATGACAGTTTCAACGTCGCGCATGGCGGCGCGTAAACCGCGTGTATCGGCGAGCGAAACCACCGCCACTTCCACAGGGACGCCCTTGGGCAGGCGCGGGGTTTTAGCTGAAGGACGGATCAGGGCGCGCAATGGATAGCCGATCGCCGAAAGTTGACGAACGAGAGTGCGCCCTATAAACCCGGTTGCGCCGGTGATGAGGATCATGGCAAAGATTATACCCAGCGTGGTGGTAAATTGTTCTTTTTCAAAACTTTAAAATGCAATGTCAGGCAGTGGTAACAGGTGTAAAATCCGAAACAGTTTTAAGTGACCATATCGCAAATCGCAGGTTTTTTGGGTATGCATCCACCCCTTCTGGAGAATTTATGGAATTTCGTTTGCTAAATCAAAACCTGTTTCGATTAGTGCGGGCATTGGCTCCGTTACTTCATTGGCGCTGGGCAGGAGAAGCAACATTCGTGCAGCAACTTGACGCGCAAACAAAATTGAAGATGCGGACAAACCTATATGACCGTTGGGCTGTCTATGAGGTTTGGGGACGGCTGGAATATAAAGATAAACAATTTGTGATCGCACCGGGCGATGTGGTCGTGGATATTGGGGCGCATATTGGGGCGTTCTCGGTGTGGGCGGCATGTCAGGCGCCGCTTGGGCGGGTGTATGCTTTTGAACCAAATGGAGAGAACCATGCCTTGCTGGTCGAAAATAAGAATATCAATAACCTGAATAATTTGGAGGCTTTCAATATTGCCGTGTCAGACCGCGACGGAGAAGCTTCTTTTTTAATTCGGATCATTCAAGCATGTCACATTCCTTCTTTGAGTCTGGCGAGGAGAATACGATCAAGGTCCGCACGATTTCTCTGGCGGGGATCCTGGCAGAGAATCAGATTGACCGGGTAAACTATCTCAAGATCGATGCGGAGGGAGCTGAGTATCTCATCATCCTGAATGCGCCAGCAGATGTGCTTGATAAAGTGGATCGAATCTTCCTGGAATTTCATGATTATCTTGACCACGGGCATCACTATCAAGATCTGGAGAGACATCTCACAGCGCATGGTTTTCAGGTGATGACCGGAAGAAATTTTATTTCGCGGTTGTTCTTCAAGATCGGGTATATCAAAGCGGTACGTAACAAGAGTATATGATCGAGGCGTAAGTAAATAAGATGCACCCGCTAAAAAGTTTAGCGGGTGCATCTTTTCTTTTTGCATTCAATGATGTTGGGGTTAAAGCGGGCAGGACTTATTAGTTATGCTTGCCTTTTAATTCATCGCGGAAGATGACGCTCATCACAATGCTGACTGCGCTCATAACGAGGCTGCCAAGCAGGGCAGACCAGAAACCGTCCACTGTGAGAGGAATACCGAGCGACTGCCCAATGTTGCTGGTGAGCAGCAACATGGCAGTGTTGATAACGAGGGTGAACAAGCCAAGCGTAAGGATGATGAGCGGGCAGGTCAGAAACTTAAGTAAAGGGCGCACCAGGGCGTTTAACAAGCCAATGATGAGAGCCAGCCAGAGAATTCCTGTCCAGTTGCCGAGATAGTCGATGCCAGGGATGATCCACACGGCGGCGTATAACGCCACAGCATTGATGACCCAGCGGATGATGAATTTTGTCATTTTGACTCCTTTCTATTAATTACGGAGAATCTTGCATAGAGTTGCGCTTAAGTTGCCTGCATCCAGATCAAGGTGCGCAAGGACTTGAACCCTGCGGCTTGGATGGCATCATCGAAGAGACCGGCGGGGAAGTCGAGCGCGATATGTGGATAGGAGTAATGCATGTCTCGCCGCGCATGCAGTAACAATGCCGTCAACGCTTCAGGGTCAGACCTTTCGCCTGCGGCGGCAAACAAGCCATCTCCACGCCCATTTGGAATCCATGAGAGCGTGGCAAGCAGGGAGTCTTTACGGGTGGCTGCCCATTGCCGGACGTTTACGTCGATGAACATAAGATACATCCAGTTGAGAAAACCCGGCTTAAGCGTGGAAAAGTTCCAGTTGGCGTGCCAGCCTAGTGCGTCGGGGTAGAGGCGTGAAAGCCACTTGTTCTGAGTCAGCCAGAAGCGCGGCTGACGACTCGTGATGGCGATATCCGTTTCGAGTTTATCCAGCCGCGGATCGGTGGAAGCTTGCCAGTTGGTGCGCCGGGTACGTTCTTGAAAGCCGAGAGTTTCATATAGATGAATGGCTTCGGAATTATCAGCGCGAACGTGCAACCAGATGTCTTGCACGTTCTTTTCGCGGGCATGTTGCATGGCACGCTCAGTGAGAATGCGGGCTATGCCGCGGCGGCGATAATCCGGGTGAACGGCGACATTGGCGATCAGGTAGAGACGGTGCTTGTTGCGTTTGAACGGTACAAGGCTGACGTTGCCAACGATGCGGTGGTCCTGCTCCCAGATGTATCCAGTAAGCGGCAGGGAAGTGGTTTCTGCCACGCGGTTTGCCCATTTGAGAAAGGAGTTGTCGTTGCCTGCGCGACGCATGTCTTGCACGTAACGCCGACCGTCACTGTCCATGGTGGCGGAGAAACACGTCTCGATGAGGTCTGCCACAGCGGGCAGATCCCGCAGAATGCTGAGCGGACGCATGTAGGGGTGGTGTTCCTCGCGTGCAGGGATGGTAATGGAGGACATGCTGAGATTATAGATGCGGAATGTAGAATAGGGAATGGGGAGTTGTATAATGTTGGGAAAGGCTTGAACTCCTATCCACTTGGAATAGTTAAATACAATGGTAGACCTATGGTTGTTCTTTCCACTTGTCATCACTTTACATAATTTGGAAGAGGCGGTCTGGCTGCCAAGATGGTCGCGCCGTGCTGGAAAACTTTACCGCCCTGTTGAGTCGGATGAGTTTTATTTTGCCGCCCTGTTTGTGACCATTCTTGCTTATGTCGTCACTTTTATGGCTGTGGAATTTCCGTCAAGCCGGATCTTGAGCGGGGTCTTTCATGGTTTTCTTGGAGCCATGATCTTGAATACGTTCGTTCCTCATCTGACGTTGACCATTCTGCTGCGTAAATATTCGCCGGGATTGTTAACGGGATTATTCCTGATGGTTCCAGTGAACTCGATGATCCTTTACCAGTCTATTGCAGCTGGTGTCATAAGCCGGTCTGACCTGTTGATTTTCACTCTTGTAGTTTCCATGGCTCTTTTGAGCCTGCTTCCTCTGCTTTTCAAGATCGGCAGGTATTTAACTGCCATGTTAAAGTGACGGGACGCATCTTGTTCTGAAATCTAACACTCCTCTTATACCCCATTGACAAAACGTCGATGCGGCGTTTGTTATAATGCGACCATTAGGTGGACGTTGGACAATGGACGATAGACCATAAAACCGTGGTCTACGGTCCGTGGCCCGTGGTTCATCTGGAGGAACCCCCTATGATGCGATTTGACCGATTTACAGAGAGAGCCCAAGAGGCAGCCCAGCGCGCCGCGGAGATCATCCAACGCTATGGGCATAACCAAATTGATACTGAACATATCCTGCTGGCGTTGATCGAACAGCCCGGCGGAGTGATTCCCCAAATTTTAGAAAAACTGAATGTCAGCGCTCAGGCACTCACCGAACGCCTCGATGCCACCCTACGTGCCAGCCCGAAGGCGAATATTTTCGGCGGCGGAGCGGGGCAGATCTTCATCACGCCGCGCGTCAAGCGGATCATTGACCTTGCCAACGAAGAAGCCAATCGTCTGAAAGACGAATACATTTCCACCGAACATATCTTTTTAGCGATCCTGACCGAACGCAACACGCCCGCGGCTCGTATCTTGGAATCTGCCGGGCTAACTCGTGACCGCGTCTATGATGCCATTCAAGACTTGCGCGGCGGACAGCGCGTCACCGATCCGCAAGCCGAGACGAAATACCGCACCCTTGAAAAATACTCGCGTGACTTAACTCAACTGGCACGTGAAGGCAAGCTTGACCCAGTTATTGGGCGTGATAAAGAAATCTTGCGCCTGATTCAGATCTTGTCCCGCCGCACCAAGAACAATCCCGTTCTCATTGGTGAAGCCGGTGTCGGTAAGACTGCAATTGCCGAAGGGCTTGCACAAAAGATCGCGACCAATGACGTGCCGGAGATCCTCTCAGGCAAACGCGTGGTGGCGCTCGACTTGGGCGCGATGATCGCCGGATCCAGGTTCCGAGGCGAGTTCGAAGAACGTCTCAAAGCCGTGATGGAAGAAGTCCAGCGTGCGAAGGGTGATGTCATCCTGATGATCGACGAGTTGCATACCGTCGTCGGTGCAGGAGCCGCTCAAGGTGCGATGGATGCGAGTAACATGCTCAAGCCTGCGCTGGCTCGCGGTGAACTGCAATGCATCGGCGCGACGACTCTGGATGAATTCCACAAGCACATTGAAAAAGATGCCGCGCTCGAACGCCGCTTCGCGCCCATCTATGTGGATGAACCCAGCGTGGAAGATACCATCAAGATGCTGCACGGCTTGCGTGACCGTTACGAGGCACATCACAAAGTGCGCTTCTCTGACGAAGCCTTATCTGCCGCTGCCCATTTGGCAGATCGCTATGTGACGGATCGCCACATGCCCGATAAAGCCATCGACCTGATGGATGAGTCTGCGGCGAAATTGCGCGTGGCACTCTATTCCATGCCGCCCGATCTCAAGGTGTTGAAAACTGAAATTGACAAACTTGCAGCTGAAGAAGAGCAGGCTGGTTTGGAACGTGACTACGAACGCGCTGCGCAAAAGAAAGCTGAACGTCTGCGCATTGACCTCGAATACACCACCAAGCGCGACCAATGGGAAGCCGAACATCACCTCGATGAAGTGGTGGATGTAAACGACATCGCCGCCGTCGTGCATCAGTGGACGGGAATTCCCGTTACGCAGATGCTCGAAACTGAATCTGAAAAACTCCTGCATATGGAAGCGCGTTTGCACGAGCGCATCATCGGTCAGGAAGAAGCCATTCACGCCATCTCCGATGCCATTCGCCGCGCGCGTTCCGGTTTGAAAGACCCTGCTCGCCCGATCGGCTCATTCATCTTCATCGGACCTTCTGGCGTGGGAAAAACGGAACTTGCCAAAGCTCTCGCCTGGTTCATGTTCGATGACGAGGATGCGATGGTGCGCGTGGATATGTCTGAGTATCGTGAACAGCACACCGTCTCGCGTCTCTTCGGCGCGCCTCCCGGATACGTCGGTTACGAAGAAGGCGGTCAACTCACTGAAGCCGTGCGCCGCCGTCCGTATCGTGTGGTGCTCTTCGATGAAATTGAAAAAGCTCACCCCGAAGTGTGGAATTCACTACTTCAAATTTTGGATGACGGACGCCTGACCGATGGTCAAGGCAACGTGGTCGACTTCCGTAACACGGTTCTGATCATGACCTCGAACCTGGGTACTGAATACGTGAGAAAAGGCGGCACCCTCGGCTTTTTATCCGGCAAAGCGGATAGCTCTGACCGCGAAGCGCACGATAAGATCGACAAGGCGCTCAAAGCCGCCTTCCGTCCTGAGTTCATCAACCGTATCGACGAGATCATCATGTTCTCGCCACTCTCGCTTGAAGAGATGGAATCCATCGTCATCTTGCAAATGAAGGAACTGCAAGACCGGCTCAACGACCACAACATTGCCGTACAGATCACCGATGCCGCACGTTCCTGGCTGGCAAAGGAAGGCTACGATCCGGCATTTGGCGCACGTCCGCTGCGCAGGGCGATCCAGAAATATGTTGAAAGTCCGCTTTCAATGGAGCTGCTTGGCGGCAAGTTCAAAGACGGCGCCGAAGTCATCGTGGATGTGGATGAAAAAGAGAATAAGATTGTCTTCAGTTCATCTGCTCCGGCAAAGAAAAAGAAATCCAAGCAGGAAGTGGAAGTATAAGCAAAACAGCGCGGGCGAAACCCCGCGCTGTTTTTTTACTCGCCCAAATATACTAATCCTCTTTTCAGAGTAAGCGGGTATTATCGGGCAATCTTTTGAAAAAGGAAACTTTATGGAAACCCCTGAAAATAACAATTCTGGCAAAACGATCGGTATAGTGGTGGGTATCGTTGTCCTGTTGGGCTGTCTCTGCCTGCTGGCGCTCGGGCTTGGCGGATATGCGGTCTATACATTCAGCCAATCTACATCCACACAGGATTCGCCGATATTTACCGACCCGATTATCCCATCAGATACAACGGAACAGGAACCGACTGAGATCCAACGTCCGCCTGTAGATGCGAGCTTTAACGAAACCATAGAGACACTGGAGAAAGCCATCGTTCCGATCAATGATCCGCGTGAACTGGCATGTCGTTTGGGTGGTACATGTGGGGTTCCGCTGGTGATGTCGGAGTCCGCGGCGCCGCGTTCGTTGGGCGAGACTCAGAAATTCTGGGTGCATGACCTGGATTCGAATGAGAACAACGAAGTTCAAGCTACCCTGCTTTACATCACTCCGCATGTTTATTTCTGGGCACAGGATGGGCTTGAGATCGATCAGGATGAAATGAAAGCGTTGGTGGATACCTTCGAAGAAAAAATGTACCCCACCAACCGCGAATTTTTCGGTAGTGAATGGGCGCCCGGTATCGATGGTGATGAGCATATCTATATTCTCTATTCGCGCGGGCTGGGTTTTTCGGTGGCTGGGTATTTCTCTTCCTCCGATTCTACTCATCCCTTGATCCAGGAATTTTCGAACGCACATGAAATGTTCCTGTTCAATGCTGATAACACGCCTTTGGGTGGCGACTATGCCTATGCCGTGCTTGCGCATGAGTTTCAGCACATGATCCATTGGAACAATGACCTGAATGAAACATCCTGGCTGAACGAAGGTTCATCTGAATTGGCGGTGTTGCTTAATGGGTATGAAACCGGCGGCTTCGACTCGCTTTACATTTCCAACCCCGACCTGCAATTGAATGACTGGCCCAATGATCAGGATGCCACGTCTCCGCACTATGGTGCGGGCTTCCTGTTCATGACCTACTTCCTCGACCGTTTTGGTGAGGAAGCTACTCAACTGTTAGTAAAAGACCCCGCCAACGGACTGGACAGTGTGGACGGCGTACTTCAGTCTGTCGGCGCAACCGATGCGTTGACTGGCAAGCCCATCACGGCAGACGATTTCTTTATGGATTGGGCGCTGACCAACCTGTTGCTTGATCCCTCTATTGACGATGGACGCTATGTTTATAACAACTATCCTGCTGCCCGGCGTGCTTCTGCCACCGAGACCATTTTCAATTGTCCGCAGGAGCCGCTGACCCGCTCCGTCCATCAATATGGTGTGGACTATATTGCCATCGAATGCGCTGGAAACTATACCCTCAACTTCACCGGCTCCACCGTGACCGGGTTACTACCCGCCGACCCTTATTCTGGTGACTACGCCTTTTGGTCAAACAAAGGTGATGAGTCGAACATGACGTTGACTCGTGAATTTGATCTCACCAATGTAAGCGGACCGGTTGAACTCTCTTATCGCACCTGGTTCGATATTGAAGAAGATTGGGACTATGTTTATCTTGAAGTGTCTGAAGATGGCAAGGCGTGGGAGGTTATTACCACGCCTTCAGGCAGAGGTACCGACCCGAGCGGAAATTCCTACGGCTGGGGCTACACCGGCGTGACGAATGATTGGATCGAAGAGAAAATCGATCTCTCGGATTATGCCGGCAAAAAAATATTCATCCGCTTTGAATACATCACCGATGCAGCGGTCAATGGTGAAGGCTTTATGCTGGATGACGTCGCGATTGATGCAGCGGGTTACAGCTCCGATCTTGAAGCGGATGATGGCGGCTGGGTCGCCGAGGGCTTTGTTCGCATTCAGAATGTTCTGCCGCAGACCTTCAAGCTGGCTCTCATCAAATCCGGCGATTCCAAAGTGACGATGATCCCCCTTAACCCCGATCAGACTGCTGAGATCCCCGTGTCATTGAACTCTGGTGAGACGGCATATCTTGTGGTTTCGGGCACAACCCGCTTCACCCGCGAGTTGGCGTCCTATCAGATTGAAATACGCTAGGTTCGTATATGCGCCGTGCCCAGTATGGATGTACTGGGCACGGTTTTACTCGGGGGAGATAGTCTTGCAAAATTGCAACTTTCCATGCAAATAACCTGACTTATAATTTGTCATTCTATGATGAAAAAACTCGTAAATCCCTCGGGTAAACGAAAAACCATTGCGGTGTTGAGTGCACAGTTAAGCCGTGTGTGGGGCAGCGAGTTCATGTCTGGTGTGCTGGATAGTGCGCGAGCTGCAGATGTTAATGTGGTTTGTTTTGTAGGTGGTAAGCCCACTGCGATCGGAATGCCAAAAAATGAGGGACATTCTTACGGGCTGTATGACTTGATCAGGCCGGGGCAGTTTGATGGGATTCTTCTTTCGGCAGATGTGGCACATGGGTTGACTGCGGAAGAGATCCAGAATTTTTGCCAATTCCTTGCACCAGTACCAATCGCATCCTTTGCGGTCCCTGTAAAAGGTATTCCGACTGTAATGGCGGACAATGACGGAGGGATGCGCTCCATTATCAAGCATCTGATCGAAGCGCATGGATATGAACGGATCGCTTTTGTGCGCGGTCCAGTGGGGCAGAGTGAAGCGGATCAACGCTACAAAGCTTTTCTTGATGAATTGAAATCACATAATATCCGCCATGATGCACATATGGTGGTAGAAGGCGATTATTCTGCCGAAAGCGGACGCGCTGCTGTGCGTACCCTTTTAGATGAGCGCGGCATGGCAGTACAGGCGATTGTCGCTTCGAACGACCGGATGGCTTTTGGTGTGCTGGAAGCGTTGCAAGGGCGCGGCATCCACGTGCCGGATAAAGTTGCTGTGACCGGTTTCGATGATGTCAGTGAGTCGCAGTCAATGGGTGTGCCGCTAACGACGGTACGGCAATCTTTTTATGATGGCGGTGCCAGGGCTTTTGCCGCTCTGATGAATAAGATCGATGCTCAGGAAAGCAGCGACCTTGACCTGCTTCCCTCCAAGCTGGTGGTACGCTGGTCGTGCGGATGTCTGCCGGAAAGTATCCATCGCGCCGTTGTCCTGCCGAGGGAAGTGGCGCATACGGGCAGGCTGGAGAATAAACGTACAGCAGCGATCAATGCCTTGCTGGCAGCCGCCGGGATAGCGGATGTTGATTCAGGACGCGAGGAATATGTTGAAATATTCGGGCGTGCGTGGGATGCCTTTCTCACCGGGCTGCGTGAAGCGGAAAATAGCGGTGGATTTTTAAAAGCGGTGCAGGGCATGGTGGAGGTCCTCCAACGGCACGGCTACGATTTCAATACCTGGCAAAATGTAATCTCTACCTTTCGCAAATATGCGCTTGGGGGGATATCCAGTAACACCACCACCCTGCGTGCGGAGAATCTTTTTCAACAGGCGCGCATGCTGGTGGGTGAGCTTTCCCAGCGGGCGCAGGCGTATAACCGACTTCAATTCGTGAAGCAGGAAGAATTGTTGAATAACTTTAGCTTCTCCATGGCTTCAGCGGTAAGTTTCAATGCCATTGGCGATGCAATTGCGCAGCATTTCCCGCTGTTCGGTATCAGCCGCTGGTATGTGATGTATTATGGCGACACAGACGCGCCAGGTTCCATTTCTTCGCCTCCGCCGCAAAGTTACCGCTTGTTGATGCAGTACGATGACAAGCAGTTTGCCATGCCGACGGATGCCAGTTCGCGCCTCGCCACCGGACGCCTGGTTCCGCGCGGCAAGACGCCTGAGAACCGTCGCTACGATTCTGTGGTGATGCCGCTTTCACTGGCGAGCAATCGCTTTGGCTTCATGTGGGTGGAAATGGGACCGGATGATTGGGATATCTATGTGCGCGTGCGCAACCTGCTTTCCAGTGCGTTGCTGCGCACCATGTTGGTCGAGCAGCGCGAACAGGCACAGCGTGAAGTGGAACGACTTTTGAGCGAAGCACGCGAGCAGGCTGGTGAACTCAGCCGTGCGCGCGATGTGGCAGAAAAAACTGCCAGCGAAAATGCACAGCTATTTGCGTCCGAACAGGAACGGCGTCGGGGAGCGGAGGCGTTGGCGCGTTCTTTGCGCCAGCTTTCCTCTTTGAAAACCGTCGAACGGTTGCCGGATGAGATCCTCGAGCAGTTGAATCAGACCCTGCCTTATGACCGTGGTGTTCTGGTTATGGAAGATGTCAACGGGGAGCCGGTAATCCAGGCACAGCGCGGCATGCCACAAGGCGCGCAGATGACCACCTTCCGGCTTGGGTTTAAGGGACACGAGTTATACAAGACCATTTCACGCAAAGGCGAAACACTGGTCATCAAGGATGTTAATGCGGTGGAGAATTGGTCACAGCCTGATTGGCTTCCGCACGACCTTTCGTGGATGGGTGTGCCTTTGTATTCCAAAGACAACGTCGTTGGGCTTTTGCTGGTCAGCCGTGCGAAGACATCCTTTACTCAAGATGATGGTTTGCTTGCCACGACCTTTGCCTTACAGGCAACCGTGGCGCTTGAGAATGCGCGCCTGTATCACGAAGTGACGGGTATCAGTCAGGTGATGGAACGCATGGTCGCGGAACGCGTGGAAGAGCTGAATAAAGCGTATACCTCCCTTGAGAAGCATGATAAGAACAAGTCCGCGTTCATTCAGGTTGCCGCACACGAACTACGTACACCGCTAACCGTGGTAAAAGGCTTCCTCGGTATGTTGAAGGCAGACCCGGGCATACAGAACAATGCCATGCTTTCCGAAGCGATCGAAGGCGTAACCCGCGGCACGAACCGCCTGCACCAGATCGTCAATAGCATGTTGGATGTGGTGCGGCTTGAGAGTCAAGTCATCATGCCGCATGTAGAATCGGTCAGCCTGGGCTTGATCCTTAGGTTGATCCATAAGGATTATGTGGATGACCTTACGGCTCGCAACCTGACCTTGACCCTGGACGAAACCATCAAAACGATCCCACCGCTGTTGGCGGATTCGGAGCTGCTGAAAAAGGCACTTGATCAAGTGATCGTAAATGCCATCAAATTCACTCCAGATGGCGGTTCTATCGACGTTTCTGCCCGGGTGGTGGAAGATGCCAAGCGTGGTCGAATGGCGGAGATCGCCATTAAAGACACGGGCATTGGTATCGATGCCGAACATCACAAGGTCATTTTCGAGAAGTTATATCAATTGGGAGAGGTGCAATTGCATTCTTCCAGCCGTACGAACTATAAAGGCGGCGGTGCAGGGTTGGGGCTCGCCATCGCTTCTGGCATTGTCCGCGCCTTGCAGGGAACCATCTGGGTGGAAAGTATCGGTAAAGATGAAGAAAAATTCCCCGGCAGTACTTTCTTCATACGCCTGCCATTGGTGAAAGACTAACATTCGAAAACAGGCTCCAATTGGAGCCTGTTTTTTTTATTTTCTATTTCATTCTTTCCCTAAAGTCATAGATCCCGTTTTGAACAGACCATTTTGCCCCGCAAGAGGGGCAGGCAACGTGTTCTGCTTTTTCTTGTAAATTGCCGCTGTTGCAATCGGGGCATTTGAATAAATCGATCACACCTGAAGGAATGGTCACATTTGAACTGCCAGGAAGGACGGCTTTAACAAACACACTTGGTGTGAGTTGAAAGAGGGCGCCTGTCGGCTGAAAGAGACCGTCTACGGCGGCGAGCAGGCTGGCAGGGACCAACCGCTTTAACAGACCAAGGCGGAAATGCGATACGGTCAATATTTTTTCGATGTTGAAGCCAAGTCCGCTCAGCCATTGGTGAATGGCTTTGGGATGAAAGTCAAAGTTGAGTTTTACAAATTCCACCGGCTCAAGCGAAAAGGGACTCCATGATTGCTTGCCGAGCCAGAAGCGCAGGATCGCTTTCAGGTTCAACTTGTTCGCAAACTCAAGGATGAAGGTCGCACCGGGTTGCAGCGTTGCTTGAATTTGTGCAAGTGCTTTGGGTGCATCTGCCATATGGTGCAGCACACGGATCATTGTAGCGGCGTCGAACAATCTGCTCTGAAAGGGGAGGCGGTATACATCTGCGGCAACATAGATGTACTTATCGGAGCGTCCAAGTCTTTCCTGTGCCTGGGCAAGCTGTGTGGTCGAATAATCCAGAACCACAATGCGTTCGAACCCGGCATAGCGCGGGGTATTGCGCCCTGCGCCAGCGCCCAGTTCGAGCATCAGCTTTCCGCTTTTTGGGAGCATGCGTTTCAGTGCAATGGCTTCGGCGCGGTCTTCATAGGCGCGCCCGCCCTGATCCCAAAAGGATTGCTGGTAATCGGAACCTTCATAGTTACAAACGGGAGGGGTGTTAGTCATATTGTCTATTAGTCAAATAGTCGGATAGCCAGTTAAACCGACTATCCGACTACCATTCTACAAATTTACCAATTCCTTAATTATCGTCCAACAGCCCGGTACGTGAAGCCCATATCCTTCATGCGACCGGGTTCGTAGATATTGCGTCCGTCGTAAACGACAGGAGACCTGAGCAAACCCTTTACCTTGTCGAGGTCGAGTTGCTTGAATTCATTCCATTCGGTGATGACCATTAATGCATCGCAACCTTCTGCCATCTTGTACACTTCTTCGAACATCTCCACAGCCGGGAGGATGGGGCGCGCTACATGCATTGCAACCGGATCATATGCGCGAACCTTTGCGCCTGATCCGATCAATTCTTCAGAGATATCGATGGCGGGTGCATCACGCATATCGTCGGTGTTGGGTTTGAACGCCAGACCCAGCAAGCCAATGGTCTTGCCTTTCAGGCTGCCACCCAGCATGACTTCCACGCTTTTAACAGCCTCTTTGCGGCGGTCATAGTTGACATCCATGACGCTGTTGAGGATCTTCGGGTTGAGTCCTTTTTCTTTTGCCATGAAGGCGAGCGCTTCCACATCTTTGGGGAAGCACGAGCCGCCCCAGCCGAGACCTGCATCCAAAAAGTGACGTCCGATGCGCGCATCGTAGCCCATGCCAGCCGCTACTTCCTTCACATCCGCGCCGACACGTTCACATAAATCAGCGAGTTCGTTGATGAAAGAGATCTTGGTGGCAAGGAAGGCATTGCTGGCGTACTTGATCATTTCTGCGGTACGCAGGTCAGTGATGACGATGGGGGCGCGCAGGGGTAAATGCAGTTGAGCTACTTTATTTGCTGCATCGCGATCCAATGAACCGATCACGGTGCGGTGCGGGCTCATGAAGTCGCCGATGGCGGAACCTTCACGCAGGAATTCAGGACACGAAACCACGGCAAAGTCGATCGGCTTGGGCTGGGCACCCTTTACGATGTCGGCAACCCAGTCGCCGGTCCCGATCGGAACCGTGGATTTGTTGATCAGCACCAGCGGTGCGGTCATGTTCTTTGCAATGGAAGTTGCTGCTGCAGCAACATATTGCAGGTCTGCCGAACCGTCTGAACCGGATGGGGTGCCCACGGCGATGAAGGCATATTCCACGCCTTTCAGCGCTTCAGCATACGAGGTGGTGAAAGTAATACGTCCCGCTTTTACATTGCGCTTGACGAGTTCATCCAACCCCGGTTCGTAAATGGGCATGATGCCCTTTTTGAGATTTGCAACACGTTCCTCGTTTACATCCAATGCAGTTACACGGTTGCCAAGGTCGGCGAAGCAGGCAGCGGTCACCAGACCGACGTATCCCACGCCGACAACACAGATTTGTTTCATAGTAGTTCCTTTTGATTGAAAGATTTGGCTCAGTTCAAAATGGCCCCGCAATTTTGCTTGTGTGCGGTTTCATGAGCCAGGAGATTGACCCAACCTGATCTATTGTTTGCTTGTCCAGGTTTTGACGGTGTCCAGCAGGTCAAGCAGATCCATGGGCTTGGTAACATATTCATCGCAGCCCGCATCGAACGCACGTTTACGGTCGCTGGGCAGGGCATGAGCGGTGAGCGCGATCAGAGGGATGGTGGAAGTTGTCGTATTACCTTTGATGAGGCGGGTTGCCGTCCAGCCATCCATTTCGGGCATGGAGAGATCCATAATGATCAGGTCGGGAAGTTGCTTGGTGGCGGCATTGACCCCATCGCGACCATTCATGGCAAGGAAAGTTTCAAACCCGTTCTTTTCCAGGATGAACCGAACCAGTTCATAGGTATCCATGTTGTCTTCAACGATAAGGATGCGTCCAATGCTCATGCCCTTAAATATACTACAAAGTAGGTGGTGTTAACTCGTTATTTTTGTTTGTTACCCAGACCCTGTGGGTATAATCACCCCATGAGACTGCTTTTTGTCACGGATGCCCGCTCGCCGATCTCCCAAAATTGGATACGTCATTTCATAGAACGCGGCGATGAGGTTTATATTGCCTCTACATTTGAATGGGATGTAACCGGAATCCCCCCCGAGCAGGCGGTTTTCACGCCAGTTGCCTTTAGCGCTGCCAAAAAGCGCACCTCTGCGCCATCCAGCGCTTCTTCCCGAACCTTGAGCCTGCGTACCAAGGTCAGACAATGGCTTGGTCCTGTAACCATTCCCGCATCCGCGCGCAAATTACGTAATTTCATTAAAGCAGTTCAACCGGATATTATCCATGCCATGCGCGTGCCGTATGAGGGCATGCTGACTGCTTCGGCTTTGCAGGGACTCGCACCCTGCCCTTCATTCCTGGTTTCCATCTGGGGTAATGACTTCACGCTACATGCTCCATCTACACCGCTGATGAAATATTACACTCGTAAGACCATGAGGTTGGTGGATGGTTTACATTCTGATGTGGAGCGCGATATTCGGTTGGCAAGAGAATGGGGTTTGGGCGAAGAGAAGCCTACATTAGTGGCACCCGGTAACGGTGGAATCAGAGGTGATGTTTTTTATCCGCCCAAAGATCTGGTCAAGAGCCCGGTCATTATCAATCCGCGTGGTGTGCGTCCGTATGTGCGCAACGACTCATTCTTCAAAGCCATTCCACTAGTGTTGGCGAAGAGACCCGATGCAAAGTTTCAATGCACAGGCATGCAAAACGAATCGCAGGCACTGAGCTGGGTGCGCGAGTTGAATATAGAAAGTGCGGTGGAGTTGTTGCCTTCGTTTCCGCATGAAAAGATGGGGGAGGTCTTTCGCGGCGCGCAGATCGTGGTTTCGCCGAGCATCCACGATGGCACGCCGAACACGCTGATCGAAGCGATGGCGTGCGGATGTTTTCCCGTGGCGGGTGATCTCGAGTCCATTCGCGAGTGGATCACACATGGGCAGAACGGTTTGTTGTTCGATTCGAATTCCCCGCAATCAATAGCAGATGCAATATTATTGGGGTTGGAAAGAGAAGACCTGCGAACCGACGCCGCAGGTCTAAATAGAAATATTATCTCCACTCGCGCAGAGTTTGAAATGAATATGAAGAGGGTGGAGGAATTCTATGAGTTGGTGACTCGATAAATTAGAACTCTTCCCTTGGTGCGCGCAGTGACTCAAGTCGTCCGCGCAGTTCGATGCGGCGGGCATCGGCGGAATGACGCACATCGTTGAGGAAGTTCTGTCCGCGATCGCGAAGCTGTCCGCGCAGGTTTTCGCCGGATTCGGGGGCAAGTAGTATTGCTATTACACCGCCAACCAGAGCGCCGGTAAAGATTCCGATCATAAAGCCGAACATTCTACGCATGGAATTTCTCCTTGAAAAAAATCGTTATGATGGTTGAATTATACATCTGAAAGTAGTCACAATTAAAAACTTCCGAGAAATGTTTCTCGGAAGTTTTTCTGTCCAATTGCTTGATGATCAAACTAAGAAACTAACTCCACTTCCAAGTGGTGCCGTCTTTGCTGTCTTCGATGGTGACGCCCATCGCTTTGAGCTGGTCGCGGATCTCGTCGGAGCGCTTCCAGTTTTTGTCTTTGCGGGCTTGGGTGCGTTCGGCGAGGAGGGTTTCCACTTCGGCTTCTTTTTCACTGGAGCCTTTTTTCTCTTCGAGCTTCAACCCGAGCACACCAGCCAATTGTTTGAAGGTTTCTTGCGCGGGTTTGAGTTGGTCTGTGTTTGCGCCGTTATCGCGAGCAGTGTTAATTGCTTTCGAGAGCTCGAACAAGGCTGCGACGGCTCCGGCGGTATTGAAGTCGTTGTCCATGGCTTCGGTGAAGTTGGCGTTTGCGGATTCGATCGAAGCGGACAAGGTATCAGCGGAGAGTCCGCTTGCGGAGGGGGAGGCAGGCTTGAGCGCGGATTTGAGGCGTTCGACGTTGCGTTCGGCGGCATCCAGTGTTTCATCGTTGAACATCAGCGGAGCGCGGTAGGTTCCATTCAAGACCAGCATGCGCATCACGTCTGAAGAACGTTTTGAGAGAAATTCTTTGATGCTGATGATGTTGCCCAAGGACTTGGACATTTTCTCGCCGCCGAGTTGCAGCATGCCATTATGGATCCAGTAGCGCGAGAATTCCTTGCCGGTGTAGCTTTCGCTTTGGGCGATCTCGTTTTCGTGGTGGGGGAAGATGAGGTCGTTGCCGCCGCCGTGGATGTCGATCTGTTCGCCGAGTTCGGCGAGGTTCATGGCGGAGCATTCGATATGCCAGCCGGGGCGACCTTTGCCCCAGGGGCTGTCCCAGGAAATTTCACCGGGCTTGGCGGCTTTCCAGAGTGCGAAGTCCATAGGGTGTTCTTTTTGTTCGCCGATTTCGATGCGCGCACCGGCTTGCATGTCTTCGAGCTTGCGACCTGAGAGGCGACCGTAATCATCGTCGCTGTTCACACGGAAGTAGACATCGCCATTTTCCGCGGCGTAGGCGTGACCTTTTTGGATCAACCCTTCGATGAATTGAATGATGAGCGGCATGGTGGTACTGACCTGCGGGTTGGAGGTAGCAGGCAAGACGTTCAGGCTTTTCAGGTCGGCGGCATAATCTGCGATATAACGTGCCGAAAGTTTGAGCGGGTCTTCGCCGAGTTGGTTGGCGCGGTTGATGATCTTGTCGTCCACATCGGTGTAGTTCATGACGTGTTTGACGGCGTATCCACGATACTCGAGGTAACGGCGGACAATGTCGAACACGATGGCAGACATGGCATGCCCAACATGCGCGTCGTTATAGACCGTGACGCCGCAGACGTACATCTTGACGAGATTGGGTTCAAGGGTTTGGAATTCTTCGGTTTTGCGAGTAAGGGTATTATAGATTTTCAACATGTTATTTACCACAAAGGGTCACCAAGATACACAAAGGATTTTTTGTAAACGGGTGTATTTTACCGCATAAAAAAACAGGGCGTCGAGAGGCGCCCTGTTCACTCGTTACTTGTTACTCATTACTTACTTTTAATGCGTTTTCCGTTCTCTTCTTCTACACGTCCGAAGATCATACGTCCGGCGGCGGTTTGCAGGACTTTGGTGATATTGACATCCATGTATTCGCCGATGTAGTCGCGTCCATTCTCGACCACAACCATCGTGCCGTCGTCCATGTAACCCACACCCTGACTGTGTTCCTTGCCTTCCTGCATGATGTTGATGCGCAGGGCTTCGCCGGGGAGAACAACAGATTTAACGGCATTCGCCAGTTCGTTGATGTTGAGCACGGTCACGCCTTGCAATTCGGCAACACGGTTAAGGTTGTAGTCGTTAGTTAGGATCGGGCTTTTGAGCTGTTTGCCGAGCACAACAAGTTTATCGTCCACTTCGCGTACACCGTCAACATTGATATCTGAAATACGTACGAGGATGTTGGGCAGTTTTTGCAGTTCAGCAAGTACTTCCATGCCGCGCCGTCCACGTTGACGTCGCATGCCATCGGGAGAGTCTGCGATGTATTGCAGTTCGTTCAGCACAAAGCGCGGAATGAGCAGTGTGCCGGGTAGAAAGCCGGTCTTGGCGATATCACCTACACGCCCATCGATGATGACACTGGTATCGAGCAGGATGTTGCGGTTGAGGTTGCTCCAGGAAGAGGAACCGCCGCCTTCCCCGCGTCCGCTTAGGGCGCTAAGCAGCCCCATGATGTCGCCCTGACGCATGACGAAGAGAGAAACCCCAAAGTAGGAGAAGATCAACACGCCAATGAAGGGCAGGATCTGACTGAACGGTTGGGGCAGCATGGATAGCGGAAATGCCAGCAGAGCGGCAATGAGCAAACCCACAACCAGACCCGTCAACCCGGCAAAGAGGCTTTCGGCGGTCATGCGCCCCAACAGGGAGCGGAAAGCTCGAGCTGGACGAGTAGTGAAGTAGGGGGTCAGAATCAAGCCTGTCAGTGCGCCAACCAGGCTGAAAATGAGGGTGGTGCGTTCAGTGTTTTCGGGAGTGAACCTGGAAAAATCAAATCCCCAGTACCCCCCAGCAACTGCAAGAACAATCATGCCAATAAGGCGAAGAATCAACTCAACACTCATAAATAACTCCTGAAAAAAAAGAATAATGACCATGCCATAATAGCATGGCTGGAACAGCCCGTCAATTGCCCGAAGATTCTCCTCATAATGTTGATATAATCGCCTGACAACTCTTCTGGTTCCTTGTATATTTTTCCCTGAAACACACAACATTTTTCAAAGAAAATTGAACCTATGACCCTATTGGATACCCTTAATCGTCCCCTGCGTGACCTGCGCATCTCGGTCACTGACCGGTGCAATTTCCGCTGTGTGTATTGTATGCCAAAGGAAGTCTTTGGACCCGATTACCAGTTCCTGCATCGTGACAAAGTGTTGACCTTTGAGGAAATCACCCGGCTGGCGCGTTTGTTCGTTTCATTCGGAGTTCGGAAGATTCGCTTGACTGGTGGTGAGCCGCTCGTGCGCAAGGATTTTCCCGACTTAATCGCCATGCTTGCACAGATCCCAGACCTTGATCTGACGATGACGACCAATGGTTCACTCCTGCCCCGGTTTGCAGAGCAGCTCAAAAAGGCGGGGTTGAAGCGGGTCACGGTCAGCCTTGATTCGCTTGACAATGCAATATTCAAATCCATGAACGATGTGGATTTCCCAGTCGAAAAAGTGCTTGAAGGCATGGATGCCGCCAAAGCCGTTGGGTTGGCGCCCATCAAGGTTAACATGGTCGTCAAGCGTGGTGTAAATGAAGACAGTATTTTGCCCATGGCGCGCTTCTTCCGTGAAAAGGGATATATTCTGCGTTTTATTGAATATATGGATGTTGGTCATACCAACGGTTGGCGAATGAATGAAGTGGTTTCTGCCAAGGAGATCGTCAAGATCATCAGCGCGGAAATGCCGCTTGAACCGGTTGACCCGAATTATCGCGGTGAAGTGGCGGAACGCTGGCGCTACAAAGATGGCAGCGGCGAAGTAGGCATGGTCGCCTCGGTGACGCAAGCCTTCTGTCGCGATTGCAATCGCGCACGCCTTTCTGCTGAAGGTTCACTTTATACGTGTCTATTTGCGGTCAAAGGACATGACTTCCGCGACCTGTTACGCAGTGGCGTCACGGATGAAGAGATCGTTCATAAGATTGAAAGCATATGGGGTAAACGCGCTGACCGATACTCCGAGATCCGCTCTGAAAATACGATCCCACTCCCGAAAGTGGAAATGTCACACATTGGCGGCTAAACATAATCCATGGACCCGAAAATAAAGAATATCAAAGCCATCCTTTTTGACCTCGATGGAACTCTGCGTCACCATATCCCCAGCGGCGGCGCAGTTTTTGTTGAATACCTAAAGAGTATAAATATTCATGCTTCTGAGGAAGATCGAACCCGCGCCGAACGCTGGGAACATTTTTATTTTGCCCACTCGCTTGAGATCCAGGCTGATATAAAGACCTTTACTCATCACTCCAGGGAATTCTGGATTAATTATTCGAGGCGGAGGCTGGTGGCGCTGGGGGTCGACCCAAAGCGGGCACAGGAACTGGCACCGGAGGTTTCTGCTCATATGGGGACGAACTATAAACCTGATGTGTACGTCCCCGAAGAAGCGCCGCGTTTGCTCGCAGGTTTGAAGCAGGCGGGGTACATACTGGGTGTTGTCTCGAACCGTGAAGAACCATATCATGAAGAATTAAAAACCCTCAAGCTTGATTCTTATTTCAAGTTTTCACTGGCGGGCGGCGAGGTGCCATCCTTTAAGCCTGAACCGCGAATCTTTCAGCGCGGTTTGGAATTGGCTGAAGTTGCTGCGCATGAGGCGATATATGTTGGCGATAATTACTTTGCCGATATCATCGGTGCGCATCGCGCCGGGCTCATGCCTGTTCTCTACGACCCAACCTCCCTCTTCCCTGAAGCCGACTGTGCCGTCATCCGTTCATTGGATGAGTTGCATGGACTGCTGATATAAATTCAACCCTGTCTGACCTTCACAATACCGCGGAGACATCTTCGCGGTATTCGCGTTAAAATGAGGAGGAGTAAAGGAGATAACCATGGCTTGGGATCAAAAGATTTTCCGCATTGTACGAGTGCGCAACTCGCAGAAAAAAGGGGTACTGGCTAAACTATTAACCGCCATCGCGGAGGCGGGGGGGAATATTGGCAGTATGGTGCTGGTAACCGAAACCTCACTGCATGTGGTACGCGACCTGACCATTACGGTCGAGAGCGAATCGATGCTCGAAACCGTACTGGAGGCAATGCGTGCCAATGAAGGTACGAAGATCATCGAAGTGCGTGATGAGGTGCTTGAACTGCACCAAAAAGGAAAGATCGCCATCCGTTCGCGCTACCCGATCGAATCATTGACCACGCTGCGGCGCGTGTATACCCCTGGGGTGGCGGAAGTCTGTTTGCGTATTGCAAAGGACCCTTCGCAGGCGCGGCTTTATACAAGCATCAGTCATATGGTTGCCATTGTTACCGATGGAACGGCGGTGTTGGGGCTGGGCGATATCGGTCCGTTGGCGGGGATGCCGGTAATGGAAGGCAAAGCCATGTTAATGGAAACCCTGGTGGGGCTTTCGGGCATTCCGATTCTATTGAACACAAAAGATACAGATGAAATTGTCAACACCGTTGCCGCGATCTCGCCGACCTTTGCCGCGATCCAGCTTGAAGATATTTCTGCGCCGCGCTGCTTTGAGATCGAAGAACGCCTGCAAGCCATGCTGGATATCCCCGTGTTGCATGATGATCAACACGGTACTGCGGTGGTTTGTACTGCGGCGCTGATGACTGCCACGCGCGAAACTGGCATGGACTTGAAGAAAGCTGTCATCGGGCAGATCGGGCTTGGGGCGGCCGGGCAGGCGATTGGTCAGATGATGATGCGTCTGACGGGCAATCCCGTTCACGGTGCGGATCTGAGTCCCGAAGCGCTGAGTCGCTTTGAGAAACTGGGCGGCATCAAATCCAACTTAAAAGATATCATGGCGAATTGCGATATCGTAGTGGCGACGACCGGTGCGCCGAACCTCATCAAACCGGAGATGGTGCGCAAGGGACAGATCATCCTCGCGCTTTCGAACCCGAATGCCGAGATCGACCCCGAGGTTGCCATGGAACACGGTGCAGCATTTGCTGCAGACGGCAAGTCAGTGAATAACGTGTTGGGTTTCCCCGGCATCTTCCGCGGCGCAGTGGATGCGAACGCCCCGCGCATTACGCAGGAGATGTTGGTGGCTGCGGCAGAGACCATTGCCAGCATGACCCCGCCCGGTGAATTGGTGCCCAGCCCCTTGAATAAAAAAGTTCATCGTGCCGTGGCGCGTGCCGTGGCTGAGATGGCGATCAAGCAGGGTATTGCCCGTGCTGATTATGTTCCGTACGTGGAAGAATAAAAAAATTATGTCACTCTGAGCGCAGCGAAGAGTCTCTTACTATGTTGGTAGAGACCCTCACCGCACTGCATCCGCAACGCGGTGCATGTGTCGCTGCCGCTCAGGGTGACAAACATAGGAAAAAATGGATACTCTCTTTATCATTATCTTGATCGGTCTTGCAGGCGGCATGGCGATCGGATTGCAAGGTCCGCTTTCGAGTATGATCACGCAAAAATTAGGCTCGTTGGAAAGTGTCTTTATCATTCACCTTGGCGGTGCGATTGCGGCATTGATCCCCATGCTGTTTTTTGGGTCAAAACTGGGTCAATGGAAAAGCGTGCCGTGGTATGCGCTCGTAGCAGGTGCCTTTGGCTTGATCGTCATCACGGCGATGGGATATATGATTCCCCGTATCGGCGCGGCGGGCGCGTTGATCACTTTATTGGCTGGGCAGATTTTGGTGGCGTCTTTCCTCGACCATTTCGGTCTGCTCGGTATGACTCCGCGGGCGATCGATCTTCAACGCATTATAGGCTTTGGTGTGGTGATGGTAGGGGTGTGGTTGACAGTAAGATAAGTTCTTAAAAGACGATGGACGATAGACCATTGACCATGATCTATCGTCCATTTTTTGTTTTCTATCGTCCATCGTCAATGGTCTATCGTCTGTACTACTCCATCGTCACGATATGCTCGTGGATCAAATGCGAGTACCTATTCTGCAAGCGGATGAAATGATTCTGGATCGCATCCGCCTCGGAGCCTTCGAGGACGAGGAAACGTCCCTTCTCGACGCCTTCGCGGGCGATCTCGCGGCACACGGCTTCAGCGACGAGTTCCGCTAAAAGCACCTGACCCGGCATGGTAGTGTCGAGGCGGTTATTCTCGTCCAAATACCGTTTTACCGAAGGCGCGTTCGTGGCGATGACGATGCTCGAATTGACGCGGTCAAAGTACACGCGCTGACGTGGGTCCATACGGTCATCGAAGCGAATGTCGTTGAAGAGTGCATTCTTGCTTCGAGTGGGTGGCGCGGGCAACGCTTCTTTTTTGGAATGCACCTGTACCATGGCTTGGGCGTGCATCTTGTTGACTCGTGCAATGATCAAGCCCTCCCCACCGACCTGACGACCCTCCACCCGCACGATCGCTTCACCCACACTCGGGTCTGCCTTGTGCGGTTTCAGTTTCACCTTGGGGGTCAGCACGATCACTTCATCGCTATTGGATTCGATCGCGACGACATCGTTTGGTTTGGCTTTCTTGGTAATGTCTGCTCGTAAAATGAGTGAAAGGGTGCGACCCGTTTGCACATAGGCACGCTCAGGGAAGAACAACATACCAGAAGCAGGCAATTGAATGCGCGACTCACCGTCCTTGCGATTGCTGAGTTCGTTCAACGCAATATGATTTAACTCATGCAAGGCGCGGTCGATCTTATTTCTTAATTGCTTGTCGAGCTTGGTTTGCTCCTCACGGATCGCATGCTTGCGTTCCTTTTCGATCAACGGTTCGATCTTGGCTTCCACGGCAAGGCGCAGTGCCTTCGCGAACGGATGTGACCAGTTGATGCCATCACGGGTGGCAGTGAGGACCGGCTCATCGTTCTTCAATAGGTCATGCAGATAATCGCATTGCATCGAGCCGTAGAAATATGCCGCCACCGGATCATTCTCGTACTTGAGCATGGTCAGCGACAAGACCATGCCCTTGCTGATAACCAGCAAGCCGCCATCGGCGTAATCGCCTTCCTCGCCGCGTGTGGATAACTGGATCGATGAGCGATTTAGTTCCAACTTCACCCAAGCGGGGTAATCGGGAATCTTGATGCGTTCACTCAAGACCTTTACGCCCTTGGGCGCTTTGTAGCTAAGTTCATGCTCCTGCTTTACCGTCCACTCCGCGGTCATCTCGCGCAAAATGATCTTGCGCTTGGGGTTGCTCATGATCGGGCGCAGTTCAAAATGACGCTGTAAATAATTACGGAAGTTATCGAACTGCGGCACTTTCACATCATCACGTGAGACGATGATCTCAATGATCGTGCCGTTGCCTTCAAGAATCCCATACTGTTGGCGCACCGGCACCAATGCCCGCACGGGTTCATCCAGAGAAAAGGTCGGCACGCCGTTTTTAACCAGCAGTGAACACGAATAGAAATTGCCGCCTTTGAACGAACGCACATACCCATGCCCCAGCCCGAAGATCGAATCCTTCAAGCCGCGCCCCCACATGCCGCGTACATTCTTATCTTCCTTAATACCGCTGGTCGCCTCGCCGTAGGTACCCACTACTTTATCCATGCGTGAGTCGTTCATGCCTTCGGCATTGTCCCAAATGCGAATGGTCGAATTCTTATGCCTGCGCAGCACATCAATATAAATTTCGCCGCTTACAGACCAGCCTGCCTGTTCGAGGCGCAGATAGCTGTCGTTGCTATTGGTGATGATCTCGACCAACGCGCGGAACGCATCCTTGCGAATCGCCTGATCTGCCTGCTGAATGGCAACGCGGTCGGCGTATTGTAATTTTCTACTGCTTCCTGCCATGACTATTTTTTACCTTTAACTTTTGAAATCAATAAATTCGAAAAACTTTCTTCACAAAATTCCAGGAACGCGATCAAGTCCGTGCGGAAGTGGATACCGGCGTAGCGCTTGAATAACTCAACATTCCGTTTCAAAGTCTCTGCCGAGGATTCCATCGTGGCGAATAGCATATTTCTGAAATCGAATTCGCCGATCTGGGCACGCTTGCCGTTGCGCCGATACAGTTGATACGCATCTGAACGTTCGATCTGTTTGATGACCTTGGCGGCTTTATCTTTTTCTTCCTTGGATGCTGCCACCGGAGCCAATACTTCTACTTTGACGGGCTGCTTCGCTTCTTCCTTAACCTTGGGCTTGATTGCCGGAGCCTCAGCTTTTTTCCACGCTGCGGGCGGCGGAGTGAGCGCCATGGTCATTTGGGTCGCTTGGGCGTTTTTTGTTTTTTGCACCTTTGGCGTTTCGATCTTCGCCACAGGCGCCGCCTTGACCTGTTCCTTCTTTGGCACTTTTGCCTTCACCTTTACGGCAGGTTTGCTAATCTGCCCTTTGGATTTGGGCGCAGTCTTGATCTGGTTTGGCTTGGGCTGTGCTTTTACTTTTGCTGCAAGCTTTACCGTCTTCTTTAAAGATGGTTTTGGTTTGGGCGCTGGTTTCTTCTTAACCGGCGCAATGACTTTGGCGGTCTCCGCTTTTGGTTTGACCTTCGGTTTCGCAGTCGGTTTCTTTGTCTTTTTAACCTGCTTCTTTTCAATCGTTTTTGCAGGTTGTACTTTCTTGTCCGTTTTTACGGATTGAATTGGCTTTTCTTTCAAACGTGGAGCCGCTTCAACTTTTTCTTCCACCTTGACGGGCACAGGCGTTTCTTCTTTTTGGATGACAGGTGCGGGTTCTTCCACTTTGGGTGGCATGGGCAGAGACACCCTCAGCGCCTTTGCGGTTTGTCTGGCAACCTGCCTGCCCTTTCCCTTAACTTCGAATCCCTCTGCCGGGCTGCCTTTGAGGAGTCCCTTTTCTTTGGCGTCATGCAGACGGCGGGTCACCAGGGCTGAGTCGGGCCAGTAGAAGTAGTTTTTTAGTGCAAAACTGTGCGGGAAGAAGCGGAAGCAGGTCGAAACGATCTCTTCGACCGCGACCGGAGCGGCGTCGGCTTGTAAAACTTGAACGGCAAAAACGACCAACTCCCCGGCGGGGATGGATGCGTAAGCGTCCAGTTTGAATTCGGACGAGCTTTTCGTAATAACAGGTAACGCCTCGGATGACATAAGTCGATGTGCCTTGTTGAAGGGTGGAATTTTGTAATTTTACACTGGTTATCTGCCAAAGGACCATGCGGATAGTACCAAAGGCATGCTAGTTTACACGATAAATCAGACCTTTGTCCTATTTCATAACGATGTTCACATCCATATAATTTGGCGAGTTGTTCAAATTACACAGGAGTTATCATTCATGTATACCTATCCCCTCAAGTTTGAGTTTCCGATGATCAGCATTGGTCGTCAGGTGGATGTCACCAATGGCGATGGCAGATTTATTATGCGTGCCATTGATCCATTCTTTTCTTTCAAAGATTCCATTCAGATCATTGATGGCAGCGGCAATGAAGTGATGCGGGCAAATGGAGATACCTCCTTTCGTTTCATGTTCAGACTGTTCAGCTTCTCATTTGATTGGTCGATTACCACACCCGATGAAAAGATGATTGCCCATATTGACCGTTACTGGGCGCGTATGGAAGAATTCAAGAACGTAACTGATATAGGTCCTTCATATGGTGATGCCGGTTTGTCTGTAGGGAAAATAGTAGGCGCCATGGTTGCCACAGATGTTAATTACAATATTCGAAATAATATTCCGCGCAGATTAGTGTATGAAGTTTTGGATCGCGAAGGCGGCAGTGTACTCGGTTGGATCGTCCCCTCACGCGGCACTGGGTGGGTTGACTATTTGGAAAACTTTTTGCCCTATGCCACCCGCAGGCAGATTCTAAACCTGCCATTTATATCGCGGGCATATGCACCTTCGTATGAATTTAAAATTGGTGACCTTTATTCACCTACTGTATTGGTATTAAAAAAGCAACGCGACCTGTTCGTGGACAAATATGTCCTTGAGAAAACAGGCGAGCTGACCGATCAGCAGGAACGTTGGGCGATCCCGGCGTTGACACTTGCAACCATGTTCGAACGTCAGCGTTTCAAGGATATGACCAATTAGAAATAAAAATACAGCCCGATATTGATCGGGCTGTATTTTTATTGACCCTTATAACCATAGACCCTGACGTTGTTCTCGCTGTCTTCAAAGGCTGGCACAAATATTTCTGGTGAAGTCTCAAGGATAAGCAGGATCTCTTTTACATCTTTAGTCAACTCTGTAGATTTGGGGGATTGCAGTAACGGCGCAATAATAATGTAGTCAATTCCCTGATTATCAAGATACTGCTGCAAGTCTTGTCCGTTCTTTGGGAAGTTGATGGTCTTGCGCTGCACATGTACATAGGCTGGCACAGGTTCATTCACCATCACGAGCGCATCTGCCGGGGCGTTCTCTGCCACCCAGCTTGCACCAATGGAGAGATCTGTCATCTGTTCGCGGATAGGGGAACGCCAGTCTTGTAGGTTGCGTGCGATCATTACAACCGAGATAAAAAGTGTGACGGCAAATAAACTGCGTGTAGTCGTGGTTGTGTTTTGCGTGAACAAAGTGCTTAACAACCACTGAACCCCACGTAAAAAGTAAAAATATAGCAGGGGCAAGATCGGGGTCAAGAAGCGTGCTTTCACGCTTCCCACTTGCGGATTCCAAAATGCCAAAATACCAGCCATGTAAATGACAAAATAAATATGCATCCACTCGAACTTGAGTTTGGTGGTGAGCATGCCCAACACAAGCAAGAACAAGATGGCGATATTTAATAGAAGGAACAGCCAACTGAACATCGTATCCAGCCGCGTGCCGAAGATCGGAATTAATGATCCTGCAAGAACCTGATTCAAGTAGCCGGATGCATTTGACCAGACTTGCCCAGCCTTCTCGATCATTGACCCGCTCAACACCTGCGCCTCATAGCCCGATGAGATGACGGTCCCGCCGTTGCGGAGGTTGATTCCGGCTTGGATGAGGAACCCAATAACGAATAGGGCTGCCACGAAACTCAAATCTTTGAACCGACGCTTAAGCAGCAAAAGGATGAGCAGCGAGGCGATAAGTGCGATCCCGATCGTGCGGACCTGCTGCGTGTAAAAAGCGAGAATTGCAGCAAGGATAAGCCAGCCAAGTTTCTTATCATCAACTTTGTCAAAGGTGAGCAATGCCAGCAGAGAGAAGAACAAGTACGCAGACTCAGACATCACCGTGACCGATGTGCCGATCAGCAGCGGATTCAATGCTACCAGTGCGGTGAGAATTTCAAGGTAGGGAGAATTCAGCCGTTTCGAGAACAGCTTATAGACCCATAAAATAGATACCAGCCAAAGCACAAGCGAAACGACCTTGAGCGCATCATAATTTTTTGGGAAGGCCAATGTGAACGGCGCAAGCACAAGCGGCCAGCCCGGCGGGAAGTTCCGCTCGATCTGCGGGCGTGGGAAGTTGATGAGCTCATAGCCCTGTCCGCTGGCGAGGCTTTCGGCAAGGATGATGTACTTGGCGTCGTCGTAGGAAGTGCCGATCTGGAGAGAGTCAAAACGCAGAATGGCAAGGGCTGCGCTTGCAAGAATAAGCCCCATCACGAAGAGGTTTGAGTTTCGTTGAGACATATCTATTGATCAGCCTTGGTGGTCAGTGCGGAATAGAACTCGCGCAAAAAGCTAGAGGGGTGGGTGGCAAGTAGAAGCGGATCTGAGTAGCCAGCTTCTTTTGCCAGCTTCCCGAATGTTTGGAGTGTGAATGGGTATGGAACCCACGGGTTGCCCGAATCTACGTTGTATTCGATGACGATGAGTTTGCCGTTTGGTTTTAGAAATGTCTTGATGTGTTCCAAGACCTTCACCCTATCTTTGAAGTAATGTAGAGAGTTGGCGGCAAGGATGCCATCGAGCGGCGGAAGGTTGATGCTGCGAGAAAAATCCCCAACTTGTGTTTGCAGATTTTCGAGACTACCAAAACGCGCTTGATACGACCGCTTCAATTGTTCAAGGCTGGATTTGTCCTTATCCACGGCATGGATGGTGGTGGCGGCACCCAGCACCTCGCGTAAGGCAAGGGTAAAGGCGCCGGAGCCCGCTCCGAGGTCCGCCCAGGAGCCGCCTTTATCCAAAGAAGCCGGGCGCAATAGGTTAACATGGTCTGTGTGATCCATAGGTGAATCGTATCATACCCATGATCCTGAGGGTTGTCATGAAATTTAAGACTCCCTTTTCAATCTTATGAAAAGGGCTAAGTCTTTAAATCTACGAATGGTATCATACACACCATCTCCGAAAATAGGATTTGAAATGGAAAACTCTACGTACCACGATCCCTATGCGCCGCTGCGTTTTAGAGATTATCGCTTGCTGCTCAGTGGGCGCTTTATCAGCTCATTTGCAAATGAGATGCTGTCCTTTGCCATCAGTTGGGAGCTATGGCTGCGTACACACAGCGCTTTTGCCTTGGGCATGGTGGGATTGGTGCAGGTGGTGCCGGTGATTCTGCTGTCTTTGCCAGCCGGACATGTGGCAGATCAATATAATCGTCGTCGTATTGTCATTATCAGTGAAGTTTTGATCGCCCTGTGTGTGATTGCTTTGGGCTGGCTTTCCTATACCGAAGGGTCGCTGGTTTTGATTTATATCTCATTATTGGGAATTGGCATCGCTCGCGCTTTTAATGAACCAGCTTCTTCAACGCTGACTCCAGAGACCGTGCCGCCGGAATTATTTTCGCAAGCCGCCACATGGGGCAGCGGAGTCTGGCACTTCGCCTCGATCACCGGACCGGCATTGGCTGGCTTGCTCGTGGGCTTTTTCCACTCTGTCACTTTTATCTACATCTATGCGGCGCTCTCTGCTGTAACGTATTGTGTACTCATTTCTTTGATCAAAGGTAGGCAGTTGCCGTTGGCAGAAAAATCTGCCACACTGGATTCGGTCCGTGAAGGTCTGCGCTTTATGTGGACCACAAAAGTGATCCTTGCTGCGATCACGCTGGACATGTTCGCTGTTCTCTTCGGCGGAGCCGTGGCATTACTGCCCATCTACGCTACTGATATTCTGAATGTGGGCGCACAGGGACTGGGCATTTTGCGGGCAGCGCCGTCGCTTGGCGCTTTGGCGATGGCATTTCTCATTGCACATTTACCGCCCATGAGGAATGCAGGCAAGACCTTATTGTTCGCTGTGACTGGTTTTGGTTTGGCGACCATGGTCTTTGGTCTTTCAACTAACTTCTTACTCTCGGTCATTATGCTTGTGCTGCTTGGCGGCTTTGATAACATTAGTGTGGTGATTCGCAGTACCCTCATGTTGACCCAAGTGCCCGATGAAATGCGTGGACGTACTTCAGCAGTGAATAATATCTTCATCGGCGTCTCGAATGAGCTTGGCGCTTTTGAGTCGGGCTTTGTCGCGGCACTCGTAGGACCCGTAATCACAGTAGTGGGTGGAGGCATAGGGACCATTCTGGTCGTGCTGGCAATTGCCCGCATTTTCCCTGAGATGCGAAAGTTGAAATCGTTGGATGTGCCAAAGCAACCATAAATCGTATAAAGGTGCTAGCCGCTTGTTGCCTTATAATTGACCTATTAGAGGTGCCCCATGATGAATAACAAACAACTTGCTGGTGTATTTACGCTCATAGCCAATTTGCTTGAGATCAAAGGTGAGATCATTTATAAGACGCTTGCCTATCGCAAAGCATCAGAGAGTCTCGATACGCTCGGGCGTGAAGCCAGTGAGTATTGGAAAGAGGGGAAACTGGCTGACATCCCCGGTGTGGGCAAAGCCATTGCCGAAAAAATTGACGAGTTGCTCAACACGGGCAAACTTGAATTTCTTGAAAAGTTGAAGAAAGAAGTGCCAGAGAGTTTGGCGGGCTGGTTGCAAGTCCCTTCGTTGGGACCCAAGAAGATCGCCATGATCTGGAAAGCACTGAACATCACCACGCTCCCTGAACTGGAAGCGGCGGCGAAAGCGGGTAAACTAAAAGACCTGCCCGGCATGGGCGCCAAATCAGAAACTGCAATTCTCGAAGGAATCGCTTCGTTGGCACGACGCTCGGGAAGACTCCCCTTAGGCAAGGCGTATCCACTGGTACAGGAGATCATCAAGGTTCTCAAAGCTGTAAAAGGCGTTGTGGATGTGCAACCCGCTGGCAGTTTAAGAAGGATGCGTTCGACCGTTGGTGATCTTGATATCCTTGTCGCAGCCAAAGATTCGGCGCCAGTGATGGATGCCTTTGTCAACTTAAAAGGTGTGGAGCGTGTGCTGGGGCGCGGTGAATTCAAAGCCAGTATTGAATTCTTTGATGGCGTGCGCGCACAGGTTTGGGTGCATCCGCCACAGGAATTTGGAACCGCACTGCAATATGCCACTGGCTCGAAAGACCATAATGTTCAATTGCGGCAAATTGCGTTGGATAAGGGGTTGTCGCTTTCGGATCATTCATTTAAGAAAATAAAAGGTGGGCAAGAGATATTCTGTGCCACCGAAGAGGAAGTGTATAAGACGCTCGGCTTGCAATATGTCCCGCCGGAGATGCGTGAAGACCGCGGCGAGGTGGAGGCGGCGAAGGCGAATAAACTTCCCAAGCTGATCCAGGTCAAAGACATCAAGTCTGATCTGCATATGCATTCGACATATAGCGACGGCAAACTATCCATGCTCGATATGGCGCGTGAAGCCATCAAGCGCGGATTGAAGGTCATCACGTTCACCGATCACTCCGTCAGCCTTGGCGTGGCAAATGGTTTGTCCATTGAAAGACACAAACAGCAAGCCGCTGAGATCAAAAAGATTCAAAAACAACTTGGGGATGAGATTCTGATCTTGCACGGCAGCGAAGTGGAAATTAAAGCCGATGGGTCATTGGATTATCCGGATGAATTCCTCGCCTCGCTCGACCTCGTAGTTGCCTCTCTCCATTCGAGTTTGCGCCAGCCGAGAGAGAAGGTCACCCAGCGCTTGTTGAATGCGATCAACAATCCGCATGTCGATATCATCGGTCACCCTACCGGACGCGAAATTCCTGATAGAGAAGGTGCAGACCTGGACATGGAAGCCGTCTTTCAAGCCGCCGCGAAATCGGGCGTGGCATTGGAGATCAACGCCCATCCCTCACGCCTCGACCTCGATGATGCTTTTGCCCGCCGCGCCAAAGACTTGGGTGTGCTCATCAGCATCAACACCGATTCGCATGCAGGTGATGGCTTTGACGTACTTCCTTATGGTATTGCCACCGCACGCCGTGCCTGGCTCGAACCGAAGGATGTCATCAATACCTGGACGCCAAAGAAGTTAACAGATTGGTTGAAGAAGAGAGGATAGGATGTTTTCGTTTCTCAAACCATCGTTATTAAAGGTCGTCCTGTTTATTGCATTGTTTATGCTCTCTGGCTGGTTTTGGAGCATTTATGTCATTTCTCGAATTTCGGATACTTTTCCGTTCGGTTTCCCGTTTCAATTCTTCCTTGCCTGGGGACCCTGTCGACCTGGTGAAAATTGTTCAGAGTTCAATGGGTTGTATCTGGTTTTAGACATTCTGATTTGGTATGTCGTTGGTGCTTGGATCGTGAGTCGCTTCAAGAGGAATGAATGAGCGAATCGAAGGAAGTCAAACCGTTGCCGCCCTGGGTGAGTGGTTGTGTCGTTCTGATCATGTCCCTTTCCTTTTTTGGGATGGGGCTTTTTATTATGTTGATCTCGTTTGATGTCATCCCAACACCGCCGGAAAATTTCAATGCGCCGCGTATTGTTGTTGCGGCGGCAGGGTTGGTTTTTGCGCTGGCGGGATTAATGATCTTTCTTGGCGGTAGTTTTTCAGAAGAGGAAATGAACAAGCCTTTTCTGGCTTGGGTCTGGTTTTTGCTGCGTTTGGCAGTGATGGTTGCATTTTCAAGTGTATTTTTATGGGTGGGGTTTGGTCCGGGTGAGCGGGAATTTCAAACTACATCTTCATTTGGAGGCATCACTTCAACTGGGGAAGGGAGTTCCTTCTTTGGTCGGTTCTTGTTCGGTGGGGCAGGTGCGTTATTTGGCTTGGTCACTTTGTGGGTCTCCTATGCGAGTTTTCGCAAATTGATCCAAAAGTCACTTTAACTTCCATTCAATTGCGAAATGATGAGCAGTAAGGAATGCCAATAAGGGCGGCGCCTGGCGGAAAACTTTCACAATGAAGGATGAGGATGCGCAACATGGATGCTACGATTCGCACAGTTACCAAGGCCGATCGGGATGATTGATTCAAAATGCGCAAAGGCATCTGTCCCGAGGCTCCCGATGAATATCTACTATCTGATATGGACGTAATCCTTGCCAGTGAGGAAAATGCTGTCTTTGTGGTAATTGTAGATGGCACGGATGATCGAGGCGTGTTTACGGGATTATGGTGAAGGTTGTACGACCAGCCCGGTGGGGTATATCGAAGGGTGGTATTTATATCCACAACTTAGACGCCAAGGGCTGGCAGGGCTGTTGGTAGATGCAGCAGAGAATTGGGCACGAAATTTGGGATGCACCGAAATGGCATCGGATACCTGGCTGAGTAACGAGGAGAGTATCCGTGCGCACCTGAAACTGGGCTATTCAGAGGTGGAGCGTTTGGTGCATTTCGTCAAGCGAATTTAAGCTACAAAAAAGAGAAAGTCACTTATTTTTAGCCCTTTCTGACATTATAATAATGTTACATTTTCGATCTTTTTGGAGCCAAACTGTATAATGCCTCTGGCAATTTTGTACAGGTTTTCACATGAGCATTCGCCTCAAGGTAGCTCTGCCATTCCTTTTACTAACCGTGGTCGTTTCAGTGATCGGGGTTTATGTTGTTACGCGCCTCGTCACCGGGACTTTGACAGAGCGTTTGACCAATCAACTCCTCGAGTCGGGCAGGGTGGTCTCTGATAGTTTTATCCGGCAGGAGGGGCAACATGTTAAAGAAGCTATCCGCATCATCTATACCGCAGGGTTGGCAGATGCCGTGGATAATGATGATCGTGAAACCGTATTGAAGATCGTGGAACCGGCATTCGGCTCAGGCACAATCGAAAATTTGATCATTGTGTCACCGCAGGGGAAAGAGATCCTGCATTTGCTCAGGGATACCACGGGGGAGATTATTGTCGTTGAGCAGGATACGGGGGCACCTCAGTCGCCGATCGTGATTCCCTTTTTAGAAGAACGTAATCCAGACGATCCTCCCCGGCGCGCATTGGGAGGGAATCAAGTTGATGATGAGGTTTATTACTATACTGCCATGCCGATCTCGGTGGATGGCAGGTTTGGTGGGGTTATTATTCTCGGAACATCGATTAAAACACTTTTACCTGCTTTCAAACAAGTGGCACTTGCAGATATTGTCCTCTATGGGAATACCGGGCAGGCGATCTCCACAACGATCGGCGCCGCAGATGAAGAAATGCTTTCATTGTTGAATATCCCGGAGGACCAATACCTTGAGATCATCAACACCAAAGAGAACCTGGTCACAGGTGTAAATATCGAAGTGTCGGGTCGGCAATTTACAATTGGACGTGCCCCTATACAGATCGGAAACGACCGGATCGGGGTCTTTGCCGTGGCATTGCCGACCGATTTTGTAGTTCAATTCGGCGCGAGCAATCGTACCGTTTACGTGCTCGTTTTTACTGCCTTGATGCTGGCAGTGGTTGTCATCGGATATTTTGTTTCACGCATGATCATTGTCCCATTGTATTCATTGGTAAATACTTCACAAGCCATTGCCGGAGGTGATTTAAACCGAAGGACCGGCATTCGCACCGGGGATGAGATCGGGGCATTGGCGAACACATTTGATGAAATGACTTCCCGCTTGCAGGATCGAACCATCGAACTTGAAGAGAAAAACGAGACCCTTCGTAAGATGGATAAGACCAAGACCAATTTCATTCAGATCTCGGCGCATGAATTGCGAACCCCGTTGACCCTTATTATGGGGTATTCCCAAATGCTTGAACAGGACCTCAAGAACAACCCTGAATTACAAAACCTCGCCCAGGGAATCCTGGAGGGGGCCGAACGCATGACCGATGTAGTGGATAGCATGTTGGATGTATCTCGCATCGATAGCAATTCCCTCGTGTTACGCAAGATCGATACACATGTGAATCTCATCATCCGTAAAGTGTACAAGGAATTTGGATCTGCGTTTGAAGAACGGAGCATCAGGTTTGATACCGAAAACCTGGAGAAACTTCCGTCCGTATGTGCCGACCCGGAGATGCTTCAAAAAGTCTTTTATCATTTGGTAATGAATGCGATCAAATACACACCCGATGGCGGGCAGGTGAAGGTTTCAGGACGATATGTCAATGGCGTTGTGCCGCCTCAGTTGGAGATCACTGTCTGTGACACTGGCATTGGTGTGGACCCTGGCATGCACGAAATGATCTTCCAAAAATTTAACCAGACCGGCGAAGTGCTTCTGCATTCCTCGGGTAAGACCAAGTTCAAAGGCGGCGGTCCCGGTCTTGGGCTTGCCATTGCGCGTGGTATTGTGCATGCACACGGCGGGCGCATCTGGGTGGAAAGTTCCGGGCATGATGAAGAGAAATTCCCAGGCAGTAAATTTATTGTTTCGCTTCCAGCTCAAAAGAAGGAGAGCTGACCATGAATACAGGAAACCATGAACGGCGCGATCTAACCCTGCTTATCTTTATTATTCCTATTGGCATTTTTCTGATCGTTATTGTTGGGCAAATGGCGGTTCGTTTGGTTCCGATCTGGAGTGTGAATGCAGATATGCACTCGAACCTGGAGCCAAATGTTGGTTCTGCCCGTCCGTTCGCATTGCTTGAACCGATTCTGCCTCAAATTCTCACACCGATGGCATGGGCGGAGAGTTACCTCACCCCCGGCGCGGAAATATCTTTTCCTCCCTTCCTTTCTTTTGAGCCAAGTGCCACCCCTTCCGCGCCATCTGCTGCAGCTACAACAGAGACACCAACGGCCTCCGCCACACCCGTGCCAACTGGAACGAGCGCTACAGCTAGTGTTACCCCCCCAACTTCCTCCTCCATATGTGAGGATGCAAATGCTTTAAATTATGGCGACTCTTTGCCGTGTGATTATCCATCTACCTCTCCGCCGCCTACAACTTGCACAGATCCATTGGCAAATAATCAGGGACAGGCTCTGCCGTGTACATATCCGCCGCCTCCACCGGTTTGCCCTGGAGCAAACAACCCGAATGGACCCCTGCCATGCGATTATGGTGATGTTTCAACAGTGGATACAGGTATGTATGGAACGCCAGTCTCGCCGCTCCCTGCAGAAATTGCAGTTGGCGGCCCGCCTGATAACGTTACTGCTGAGTTGGCAGATGAGACTTATATAGTGATTAGCCTGCGTGTACGAGTGGAAAGTATTCCGGATAATAATTACGATCTTGTTCTATATGAATATAACAATTCGGAAATCGTATACTTGGATCGGGTCGTTGTTGGTATATCAAAAGTGAACACTGGCAGCTACTATGAGGTTTTTAACTGGGGGAACCCCGACAGAGATACCAATACCAATGTGGATACTGCCGATCTGGTAGCCAGCGCAGATTGCCCCACAAACACTGAGTGTGATGACCGTCACTTTAACAATAACCCTGCCAGTCCGGCGGAACCTGGGAACCCGAATTCCCTTTATAACGGAACTGGTATTCTGATCGATGTGGACACTGCATCAAGCAGCCCGCCGCCGGGTGATTATGACTTTGTGTATATCTTTTCACCTTCGGGTGGTTCGGCAGGCGGCACACATGTTGATGCAGTTCAAACGGTTGAAGTGCCTACTCCGCCAACCCCATAGATAAAAAAACTCCCGCAGTCTAAAATTTGAGCGGGAGTTTTTTTATTTGTATTGATGTTTTTAATTTTCAATGAAAAAGGTATTTATTTTATCCATAAGAGCGGGGTTGAGTTTGGGCATCCTGCCGCTTTCACTGGTGACAGCGAGCAGCAGGCTGGCTATCAAGGTTACGAGAATGAGAAAATTGGAAAAATGTAACATAGTCTTTTTGTAATGTGACCTGCGCAGGATCAGCCAATATCCGAAAATTGCCAGCAGGGTGATCTGCGAAATGACATCCACAAGGAAGCGCATTTGACCATAGTAATACAGCAGCAGGGAGGTCAAGCTGATGAGGAAGGACCCGCCCAATAGATAGATCGTCAGGGGTTGTGCACTAAATGGAGAGCTTGCTCTCTTTTTCAGGAAAGGCAGGATGGCGAGTACTAGGAATGGTGCGAAAGCCAGAATGCCTGTGACATTCCCGGCTGCATAGAGTTTGGGTTCGGTAATGCCCCGGCTTTGTAACATGGCGGAATACCCAATCGGGCGAATGAAGGGGAAGCTAGTAATAAAGTCAAACGGCTGCAATATATATGCACCGATATTGTATGGCAGGTAGTCTGCCTGAAAGGCGAGCGGCATGTCGCGGTTCAGGTTGTAGATGGTGATCTGGTAACGCAGACCAAATTCGAGCGGAGAGTCGAAGCGCGCCCAGTTGTAAGCTCCGAGGAGAAGCGCTCCGGCAGCAAGGGGAGTCAACAGGGCAGCGGCAAAGGTCATCCAGTTTTTGGGTTGGTCTTTCCAGAACCAGAATGCAGTCAGCGCGATCAGGAACAATATTGGGATGACATTGATGGCTCGCGAACCAACGGAACATGCCCAAAAAAAGACCAGCCAGGAATAGATACCGTTTTTTTACTTCATTTTCGAAGGCAAGGATGATGAAATAGATCCCACCGATGAGGAAAAATTGCCCCGCGCCGATCGCCGCTTCGTACACATCCGGGATGCTGAGCGACCAGGGAATAGGCAGCACCAAGCCGACGACGAAGATCGAAACGATGATGTTCCATGCAGGAATGTCTGTAAAGAACTTCCGCCAGATCTTCACGATGATGAGCGAGTTAAATATAAGCAGCCCACACAGGAAAAAGAAGACGGGGTACATATCAGCCAGGCGGGTCTTCAGCACAAGTTGCACCGGCGTCATCAGCACTGCAGGGACGGGTCCCCAATATAAATATAATTTGCCTTTGTAGAGGGATAAATCCCAGACATCGTCATCGAAGGCGGGGCGTCCTTCTGAGTTGTAGGGGTCGGCTGCGGCGAGAAGTGCAGCGCCCGGCTCTACATCCACATGCAATTGCCCTTTGCCGAAGGCATCTGCTAAAAGCGAATAGTAATGCGTGGATGCCCGCCATTCTGTGAAGGTGCCGAAGGTGATGTACCAGGTGTAAATAATAAAAATGAATGCCCAGAGGTGAGCAAACAATACGACCGTCTTGGTTGTTTCAGCTGAGGTGAAAGATGTGCGTTGTTTAAATAGAACGAGTGCGGTAATGATGAGTGCCATGCCAAGCAGGAACAGGAAGAGACGCGAACGACCCCAATCGGGAGTTGGATCCATGCCCAGCGTGTGAGCAAAGATGGCAAAACAAACACTTACCAACCCATCTGCGAATATTAGGATCGGAATGTAATGGTTTGGGATGGAGTCTCGCTGCATGGCTGGGATTCTAACCGAACTTGGTACCCGCCTGTTGAAAATGGTTGTAAAATTGGATATTCTGATCATTAGGGAGGCGACATGACCGAACCCAATTCCAAACCTACATATCGAATTTCAGACTTGCACGAATCGGATCGTCCGCGTGAGAGATTGGCGGCGTTGGGTCCGCAGGCGTTGACCAATGCCGAGTTGTTGGCGATCCTGCTGCGTGTGGGTGTACAGGGCGAGAATGCGGTGGAGGTGGGGCAGCGGCTCTTGCATGAGTTTGATGGTCTGCGGGGGTTGCATCGCGCTCCCTTTAAAGACTTGATGAACCAGCATGGCATGGGGGAAGCCAAGGCGTCGCAGATCAAGGCTGCCATTGAACTGGGCCGGCGTCTGATATTGGAAGCGCCGGAAGAGAAACCTGCCATCAACAGCCCGGCAGATGCGGCAGCGCTGGTTCAATATGACATGTCTGCGCTGGAGCAGGAACATTTGCGGGTGATGCTTTTGGATCGGCGTAACCGCGTCTTGGAAGTGGTGGAGGTCTATAAAGGCTCGGTGAATTCTTCTCAAGTGCGGGTGGGGGAATTGTTCAAAGATGCGGTTCGTACCAACGCCTCGGCGATTATTGTGATCCATAATCATCCCAGCGGTGACCCGACGCCCAGCCCTGACGATGTGGCAGTGACCCGCGCCATTGTACAGGCAGGAAAACTAATGGATATCGATGTATTGGACCATCTGGTGATCGGCTTGGGAAAATGGGTTTCTTTAAAAGAAAGAGGTCTTGGGTTTGCGTGAGCTACATGCTTCTCTTAACGCCAAACTCACTGAACTCGCCTGTTACATCTTCGTATTCCACTCTTGACTCATCCACCCGTGAAGCACGGGGACCTTCCTTCATTTTCTCAATAAAGCGTTCGATATTTTCGCGGCTGCCCTCGGCAACGGCTTCGACCGTGTCGTAGCCGACATTGCGCACCCAGCCAGTGATGCCGCCAACTTTCCGTGCGTGATATTCGACATGCGCACGAAAGCCCACGCCTTGCACACGTCCCTTGACCCAAATGTGGGCGCGGATGATCTCATTTGGATTGGGCTGCATGTTTCCTCTTCTGGCGCACCAGGTCAATGGCTCCCCATATGGGAACGATAAGCACCAACACGAGTAATAATAAAAATGGCAGCAGGTTGCGCAGGGCAACCCCAGTGCGATTTTGACCGAGGACATTCTCGCGCCAGCGCGCGTCCAATTGATTGAGCGATGCACCGAGGGCTTTCGTTACGCCGAGGTCGCATTCGAAGCCTTCGCTGTATGTGCCGGTCAGGCGTGAGAGACCGGAGAGCCCGAACGAATCGCGAATGTAGGTGACAAAGGATTGGGATTGGGCGTATGCCAGAAATGCCGAACCAGAATCGGCGGGGAAGGAATCGCATAAGTCCACGATGGGGATCAGGGTATTGTTCGCACTGGCAATCTCCAGTGCACGGTCATAATCGGGGTTTGGGTAAATTTCCACCATCGAGGCGATGCCCTCGATCAACCATGCCGGTTGTTTTTCATATTGATCGCCAAGTGCGCGGTAGAGCATGATGTGTGCGAGTTCGTGGGGAATCTTTGATTCCATTTCGGTGAGTTGACTTGGTCCGGGCGGGATCGCCACCAGTACCACGCCAAGATCGGCGTGTGCATGCCCGCCAGACCATTCCCGTCCGCCGAGCAGCATGGTATCGCGTAAATCGGTGACATTGGAATAAATATAAATGTGCAGCGGTTCGGTTAGTGAGAGCGGAATGAAATCTTTCATTGAGAGCATGCCTGCACCAGCGCTGTTCAATGCCGATGTGCCGAAGGAGTCATCACCGGCATACCAGTGGACCGTGACATTCGCCTGCGAAACTTCGCGCCAGGGAAAACGATTGTCGTTATATTGAATACGGTTTGGTTCGCTGGTATAGGTTTTTCCGTCGCTTAGGGTTGCCTGAAACCAGTAGACTACCCAACTGAAAGGCGGAAAGACATTCAACGAAGCATCATAGACAAAATTCACCGAGCCATCTTCCGCTACTTGCAAGGTTTCCACACGGGTGGCTTCTTCGTTGATGCCGCGGAATAAAAGTGAAGCCTGCTGGATGGGACTCGACGCCTTGATCTTCGCTGTGAAAGTGATCGACCTGCCGAAATCTGGCACTGCCTTTGGGTTTTCCACCACGATCCCTTCCTGCGCCTGTGCCTGTTTCGGTTTCAGAGACAGGGTCGCCACGAGAAGTGTGACCACAATGATTTGCAATATTCTGTTGCGTGTGGCAGTCATATGGATTACCTCGTTAGGAATACGATCAACGGCGTGAGTGTGAGCGGACTGAGCACAGTGCCAAAGAAGACGATGGCGGTGACGAGTGAGGGTTCGAGTTTATATTCAGTAGCGACCACGGTAGTGGCCACGGCGGCGGGCATGGCAGCTTCGATGGCGCTGCCCTGACGGGTATGCCCTTGTAAACCGAAGAGACTGGCAAGGAATAGTCCGACCAATGGACCAATAAGCAGCTTGGCTGCAACGCCCAAACCAGTGGCTCGCAAACTATGTGACCATTCGATGCGGGTCAATTCCAAGCCGAGCAAAATGATCATGGCGGGGATGGCTCCATTCGCGGCGATCTCAATGGTGCGTGAAAGGGGCAGGGGAATTTCGATGCCAAAGCCTTTGACGAGCAAAGCAACCGTCACCGCATAAAGAATGGGCAACTTGAACACTCCCAGTATAGCGGATTTCAAATCCAGATGTCCGAGCGAGGCGATGACTACACCGACCGTGTTGAACAGAATGGTGGTGGTGACGTAGAAGATGGATGCGACCGCCAATGCCTCGTCACCGAATGCGAATTTGACCAGTGGTAAGCCATAATTGCCGGTGTTCCCAAAGGCAACTGTGAGAACGACAGCGAGCAAGTGGGAACGTTCCAGGCGGAAGAGTTTGCCAAGGATGAAGGCGATGCCTCCCATGATGGCAATGACTGCTGCTGTGTATTTGATCGTAGTGAGTGCCTGCTGTAAATTTAGACGGCTGGTGACCATTAGATTGAAAACGAGCAGCGGGCTGAAGATATAAAAAACCATGCGCCCAATAGTGCGCGAATCGACGGTGAGGGTTTTGCCAAGGATATATCCCGCTGCGGCGATGAGCATGATGGGCAGCAAGTTGTTGGCGAAGGTATTGAACAGTTCAATGAAGGACATATGGAATGAAATTATAACCCCCGAAAAACGTAGGGGCGGATCGCGATCCGCCCCTACAAAATTACAACGAAATCAATTCGGCAGGCTGCCTGACCAAATTTGCCTGCATCGACCACGGACCGGTCCAGGTGACGGTGACGGGCAGGACTTTGCCGCGCAGGTCTTCTGTACTTTCCACGAAGACCAGTTTATTGGTGGGGGTGCGTCCGCGCCAGCGACCTTTGACCTGGTTTTCGAAGAGGACTTCCACGGTTTCGCCCAGGTACTTTTTGTTGATCTCGCCAACGATCTGTTCTTGCAGATCGTCGAGCATGTGCAAGCGACGCATCTTCTCTTCTTCAGGCACATCATCCACCATGCGGCGGGTGGCGACGGTGCCTTCACGGATGGAGTAGCGCGCTAAATGGGCTACGTCCAGTTTTAGGTCTGATAAGACGCGATGCGTTTCCATGAACTGTTCTTCGGTCTCGCCGGGAAAGCCAACGATGATGTCGGTTGCGATGGAGCAGTTCGGGATGTGCTGGCGGATCTTTGCCACGAGGTCGCGGAATTGCTGCTGGGTATAGCCGCGTTTCATGTTTTCGAGAACGGTGTCATCACCAGCTTGGATGGGCAGCTCGATGTGCGGCATGACGCGCGGCAACTCGGCAATGGCATGGATGAGGTCATCGTCGAAGTAGTTGGGGTGCGAAGTTAAGAAGCGGATGCGTTCAATGCCTTCCACTTCATGGAGAATGCGAAGAAGATCGGCGAGTTTGGGTCCGTCTGGAATGTCCTTGCCGTAGCGGTCTACGATCTGACCAAGCAGGGTGATTTCCTTCACGCCTTGTTTCGCCAGCGAGCGGACTTCACCAACAATATCGCCGACTGGACGTGAACGCTCCACACCGCGCTTGTAAGGGATGATGCAAAAGGTGCAGGCGTGCGAGCAGCCGTACACAATGGGGACATGTACGCTGACGGTCTTGCCTTGTTCAGCAACCGGCAGTTTGAGCTCTTCGTCCATCATCAGGAAGCGGCGTGTGGTCTCAGCATCTTCCAGTGATTGGATCTCACCCTGAGTAAGATGTGCGATCAATGGACCCGGGTCAGAGGGGGGTGAGAAGACATCCACGTAGGGCATTTTGGCGCGAAGTTTCTCTGCGCCACGCACGCCGACCATACAGCCCATTAAGTTGATGACGAGGTTGGGATTTTTCTTCTTCAAAGGTGCGAGGGACGAAACGCGCCCGATCGCTTTATCTTCGGCAGATTGCCGGACGACACAGGTGTTTAAAACAATAACGTCGGCTTCTTCGATGGTTTCAGTAAGGGTATAACCGAGGTGCTCCAGCGACGCACCGACCCGCTGTGAGTCGGCAACGTTCATTTGGCAGCCTTCGGTCCAGATGTGGTATTTCATGCCTGCTCCTAAAATAGAGCCGAATTATACCAAGAGCAGTCTGGATTTATAAAAGCGGCTGCCACCTTCAAGGTGGCAGCCGCTTTTATTACTTACCGCGAAGTTCATCATACTTCCGCTTCACTTCGCGAATGTCCTCCCACATCAGCGACTTGGGTGAGCCGGGCTCACGTGATTGATTACGCAGTAAATAAGAAGGATGAAAAATGGGCATGAGCCAGCGACCGTCCAGTTCTGTCCATTTACCGCGCAGGGAGGTGATACCGGTCTTTTGCAGGACAGATTGACACGCCACATTGCCAGTGAGCAGGATCACGAGAGGGTCGACCAGGCGGATGATCTCGAATACGAACGGACGGTAATACTCGATCTCTTTATCGTTCGGTTTACGGAAATTCGCGCCGTTTTCGCCCGGGGGCATACGGAAGACCGAGTTTGTAATGTACACATCGTTCTCTGGGTCTATCTCGCCTGCTTGCAAAATTTTATCGAGCAGCTGTCCGGCGGGACCCACAAACGGTTTGCCTTTGATGTTTTCCTGCGGACCAGGTGCTTCGCCTACCAGTAATATTTTTGCCCTGGGGTTGCCCCGGCTGATAACCACGTTCGTACCCGCGTTTACCAGCGGGTCATCTTTCATGCCGTAGATGGCAGCAAGGGCTTCATCGAGCGAGTTATATCGAGGAGAGTTGGATAAGCTGGATGGTTTCATCTTTGGTTCCTTGAAGAATAGTTCTCAATATTTTACGGCATTTTTACTCTATGGAAGCGCCGTTATTTTTCTTCCAACGGTCAAAGCCGCTGCTTAAGGGGTCGGTTAAAAAATTTCCGTCATTGGGAATTTCTTTTTTAGGCTTGTTAACAGAATTTTTCTTTCTGGATGATGAACCGCTTCTTGCTTACTGGCAAGCGGTTTCTATTTCTATTTTTTCTACACTGCGAATGAAAATTAAACTTGAAAGAAAAATCCCTGTTCAAGCTGCCATCTTCGGCGATTTGAACAGGGAGAACATCTTTATCTCCAACCTGCTTTACGAAGCCAGTATTCCTCTTAGAAATTCCCAAGTACTTGCAAGCGACGGAATAAACAACCTCTCTTCAGGTGAGTGCAGATCTCTGATCGTCGGTCCCATTGAGATGGTATCCAGTCCGCCGCAGCGATCGCTGATGATGCCGCATTCGAGTCCGCCGTGAGTGAGCTCGATCTTGGGGTCTTCTTCGACGATGCCGCGATAGGTGTCTACGCATTGCTTGAGGAGCGGGGATTCCATGTTCGGCTGCCAGGGCGGGAACATCTTCGTTCGCTCGGTCTTTGCGCCTGCCAGCCATGCGACAGTTTCGACTCGTCTGGTAATTTCATCCAATCTCGAAAAGACCGCGCTGCGATTTGTAGAGACGACTGACAGCCCATCCTCTTTCAATTCCATCACGCCAATGTTATTGGACGTTTCGACGAAGGCGGGCATATCCGCAAACATGGATGTGACTCCATGCGGCAATGCCATCAGCAAGCGGATTGCTGCCTGTGTTTCAGTGGGATTAATGGTGCGAACAGGCTCGCCGCTGATTTCGTTCAGCGTGAGCACCAGCCCTGTCTCTGTTTTGGCGAGTTCACTTTTGATGGTGGCTTGAATGGTAGAGAATTTTTCCTTGCATAGTGTCGCATTTTCTTTTGCACACACAAATACTGCTTCCGCGTCGCGTGGGATGGCGTTGCGTGCCGTCCCACCTTTGAGCGTGGACAGGCGAATTTCCATATCTCGTTGAATAAAGTCCAGTACGCGGGCGATGAGTTTATTGGCATTCGTGCGGAACTTGTTGATGTCTTCACCAGAATGTCCGCCTTGCAAGCCGCGGACTTTCAACTCAAAAGCGACTTCATTTTGCTTTTGTGAATCCCATGTGACGGGCAAGGTCATGTACACATTACCGCCGCCTGCACAGCCGACCGTAAAAACGCCTTCGGTTTCGGAATCCACATTGATGAGCGTTTTGCCTGTGAGTAAGGCTGGGTCAAGTGTATCTGCGCCGACAAGCCCCGACTCTTCTTCGACGGTCAGCAGCAACTCAAGCGGCGGATGTTTTACGGACTCATCTTCAACCAGCGACATCATCAACGCAATGCCAATGCCGTTGTCTGCACCGAGGGTGGTGCTGTTGGCGCGAATCCAATCACCATCACGGATGAGTTGAATGGGGTCTTTTGTGAAATCATGCGTGGATTCAAGCGTCTTCTGGCAGACCATGTCCATGTGACCTTGCAAAATTAACGTTGGGCGGTCTTCGTAGCCTTGGCTGGCAGGAACGTAAATAACGAGATTGCCTGCCGCGTCGGTTTTGGAGGTGCAGTTGTGTTCAGCCGCCCATTTGATGAGCCAGTTGCGAATTGCCGCTTCGTTCTTCGAACCACGCGGGATGGATGATACTTTTTCAAAATTCTTGAGGATGAGTTCGGTGGGGTTCATGATGTTTTCCTGTATTCCGCTCTGTCATTGAGTAATGTCATTGTCTTGCCATTGGGGCTGAAAGCAATCATCGAGTCGTCCATCAGACCTTTGAGATTCCAATGGGCGAGGAAGGTATCACCTTGCCAGTGTTCGAGCGTGGCGGTGTTGACTCCGTACTTCAAGTTGAGCGAGTCGTCTTTGATAATCACGGTCATTTCGCCGAAGAGGTCGTTGGAGAATGTCCCAGTGTAGGAATCCAGCTTATTGGACAGAGGCAGGTTCGGGTCACGTTTGAGGCGCATTTCGTCCACTTGACCTTTGACTTGTGCCATGTATCCCTGTGCGACCATCTGAAATTCAGTTGACCAGTCGCGGTCTTTTTTGTCGAGCAGAATATCTGAAATCGCATAAAAAAGTGCGGCGTGGGCGAGGGTTTGATGGACGTTGACCATGACGGCAAGCGCGAGTTTGCGCTGCGGAAAAAACGCGACAGCGGAATTGTAGCCAGGCATTTGACCGCCGTGCATGAGAACTTTTTCGCCGCGATAATCCATTGCCCACCAACCGAGCGCGTACGTCCAGAAGTGCGTGGCGGGTTGAAGATAAGCGAGCGGCGCGAGTTCGGAGTTGAGCACATCCTGCATGACGACTTGCGGCGTGGTGAGTTCGTTGAAAGTGTTGGGTTGCAAGAGCGGCGCGCCGTTGTTGAGTAATGCTTTGAGCCATTGCGCGAGGTCGTTGGCGGAAGTATGAATCGAGCCAGCAGGTTCGTGCGTAAGTTTGAAATTTTCGATGGCGCTCATCTCGCCAAGAAAACGCACGCCCGCGGGATACGTTTCATTGAGCACAGCGTGAGGTGAGGCGAAGTTTTTGTTATCGGTGATTCGGTCGTGTCCACTGAACGAGCGTGACATGTTCAGCGCGTTAAAAATTCTTTCGGTGATGAAATCGTCCCATGACTTGCCAGTGACTGCTTCGACGAGCAGACCTGCCACGCCATATTGTTGATTGGCGTAGTTGAAGCCTGTGCGAAAACCCACGGCAGGCTTGAGATATTTCATGCGGCGGATGATCTCGCGCTGGTCGTATCCGCGATGATAGTATATCTTTTGGGCACGTTCCAAGCCGAGACGATGACAGAGCAAATCGCGCACGGTGACATGACGAGCGACCCAATCATCATATAGTTCAAACTCAGGAATGTATTGAATAACGAGGTCATCCCATGCCAGTTTGCCTTCATCCACCAACATGCCGATCAGCGCGGATGTGAAGGCTTTGGTGGTGGAGCCAATTGCAAAGATGGTATCCGCGTTCACGGCTTCGGGCTTGCCCGCTTCGAGCACGCCGTAGCCTTGCGTGAAAACATCATCACCTTGCACTACCGCCACCGCCCCGCCAGGGATATTCCATGCAGCGAGCGTTTTTGAAATTGTTTCGTTGAGTTGTTGTGTGTTCATAAATTCCTTCTTTACACCACAAAGGGTCACAAAGTGTCACTAAGGAAAACAAAAGGCCTTTTGTTCTTTCCTGGTGACCTTCGTGGTTGAAGATTTTTACCGCCAAATTTTTTCCACAGCGTCGTAACTTCCAACGCGCAAGTCCGCTTTCAACTTCACCAACTTATGCTTCTCCACCCGTTCTGATGGTGTTCTCGGCAAATCATCAGCATACTCGATAAACCTCGGCACTTTGAAATATGCCAACTGCTCACGGGCATAATCCAAAATAGATTCAGGCGAAGCGTTTTCTTTTGTGTATCCATCCTTCAACACGATATACGCCTTCACTTCTTCACCGCGCAACTCGTCAGGGACAGGTACCACCGCCGCCACTTTTACAGCGGGATGTTCCATCAGCACACCTTCCACTTCCACCGATGAAATATTTTCACCCGCACGTCGAATCGTATCTTTCAAGCGCGCCTGCCAATGAAAATATCCCTTCGCATCTTTTGTGACCATGTCACCTGTATGCAGCCAGCCATTCTTCATGACTTCCGCCGTCGCTTCGGGTTTGTTCCAATACCCCAACATCATCGGCTCGCCGCGCAGAATCAACTCACCCACGCCGCCCTCGGGCACATCATTTCCGTTTGCGTCCACCATGCGCGCTTCCTTCGTCGCAATCGGTTTGCCCATCGCGCCACTGCCCACACTCTCCACATCCTCGAACGGAATCAACAAGTCCACGCCTGTTTCGGTCATGCCGAACGCTTCGCGCCACGGCACATTCCAACGCCGCTCAAACTCCGCATGGAACTTCGGATGAATCCCCGAGCACAGAATCATTTTCAATTTATGTCCGTGCTCTAAAGAAACATCCTCTGGCATCTTCAACAAAAAGAAAGGCATGGTGCCAATCAAATACAGCACGGTCACATTATGTCGAATCACTTCGCCCCAAAAATGTGACGGTGAGAATCTCGGCAAAATCACCAACGGCGCGCCGCCAATCAAACACGACACCGTGTTCCACTGCGGGTCCATATAATAAAAAGGCTGTGCGGTCAGGTCGCAATCCGCTGGCGTCAGCCCGAAATAATCCGCCGCCACCTGCCCGAGCATCATCCAATATTTTTGGGTCAACATGCAGCCCTTTGGAAAACCCGTCGTGCCTGATGTATATTGGATATTGACCAAATCCTCCGCTGAAACATTGGATGACTCGAACGAGTCAGATGACTCATCCACCAAACGCATCCACTCTGACCTGTTAACTGATTCAGTCACGAGAAGCGTTTCCTTCACCGACGGCAAGTGCGCGCGCACCCGCTCCCATTGCTCCAGATAATTTTCGTGGACAACAAAGAATCCCGCCTGTGAATCATCGAGCGTATAAGTCAGGTCATGGTCATGGTAGTTGATGTTGACAGGCACGATGACCGCGCCCAACTTCGCCAGCGCAAACCAGACGATGGGGAAGTCCACGCCGTTGGGCAGCATCACCGCCACGCGTTCGCCCTTCGTCACGCCGAGAGATTTCAGCGCATTCGCCGTTTTGTTCGCCCGTCGATCCGCTTCCGCGAACGAAAGCGGCTTGTCTTCAAAGATGAACAACGGTTTCTCTCCAAACCGCTCTGCCGCGCTCTCCACCAAATGACCTAAACTCTTCCACTCCATGCACACTCTCCTTTTTCAACCACAAAGGGTCACGAAGGTACACGAAGGTTTTTCCTTTGTGACCCTTTGTGCTCCTTCGTGGTTAAGATTTTTTCAACCGCTTCACAAACATCTCACTCAACTCACGGCTCGACTCTTGCAAATCCACTGCCTTCGGGTCAAAGACCCATTGCAGCATGATTCCGTCAATTGCGCCTTGAATCACTGACGCCATACTCTGCTCATCGAACTTCGTAAATTCCTTCTGCTCCACACCAATGCGGAAAATTTTCTTGAGATGAGCACGGCAAGGGTCATACGCGGAATCACTGAATGCCTTCTTCTCTTCAGGTGACGTAAAACTGCCCCATAAATCCACCAACGCCACGAACTGCGAACGGTTCTGCGAAATGTACTCAAAACTGGCTTCGATATACACGCGTAGTTTGGCACTGCCTTTTGTCTCTTCTTCCACCCGCCCGCGGATGTATGCGCCCTGTCGATTCAGAATGGTGTGAATGGCAGAGGTGATGAGGTCATGCTTGCCGTTGAAGTGATAGGCGATCAGTCCCTTGGTGATTCCCAGACTCTTGGCAATCTCCGCAAAGGACGTTTGGGTATATCCATGCTCGGCAATTGTCTGCAACGCCGCGTCGATGATTTGTTTGCGGCGGGCTTCTTCGATGAAAGTAGGCTGTTCTGATTTGCTAGGTTTTTTAACCATCTTATTTTCCTTTTGCGCGGGTTGGTTTCACCACAAAAAATCTCTGTGCTGTGGTGGTAAAAATCATTCTCCGCCAAATTCTACCTGACAGCGGAAGAACTCGCGCACGGCTTCGGGATTCATCCCAGGGTAAATGCTATTGCAAGAAGAGAGCATGAAGCCTTCCCTGCCGCCTTGCTCGTAACTGCGCTTCACATCGGCGCGGATGAGTTCGATGTTTGGCTCAAAAAATAGATTGATGTCCACGTTGCCCATCAAAATTAATTTGTCGCCGTAGTCGCGTTTGATTTCATCGAGTTTGTTGCCAGATAACGTTTCGAGTCCGTGCATGCCTGCAAAGCCTGCTTCAACGGCGAAGGGCAGAAGTTTGTCAATTTTTCCATCCGTGTGCCAAATGACAGGGACAGACAACTCGCGCACCACGCGCTGATGATAGGGCAGTACCAACTCACGCCACATCGTCGGGGAAATCATCGAGCCGCCGCGGTGTGCCGAATCATCGCCCATGATGATGACTTCCGCGCCGAGTTCGATGGCACGCTGGAAGATGGCGATACACCAATCTGTCCGCGCTTGCATGACCGCATGGACGAAAGGCTTGTCTTTGCGATACATGGCGAACATGTGCTCCATGCCCATTGCCATATACGTCCCCATGAACGGACCGATATGCGTGCCGAAGAAAAGGCAAAGGTGCGGATAATTCGTCCGAATGTCAGCGACCCGCTTCACGTCGAAGAAACGATCCGCGTAACTCAATGGCGGCGTGTACTGTTTGAGGTCATCCGCTGTTTGCACGGCGCCGTAAAAATACATCCCCTTTTTCCACACGCGCCCGAATTCATCCACGCCATCTTTCCAGGCGTTGCTGTCTGTTGGGGTTTGGTATGGCATGAGGATTCCATCCTGCCCCAATTCGGCATACGCGCGATAAGGGTCAGTGACACCGAGTTCATCGAACATGCCATCGATCCAGACCTCGAAGCGCGGCACGCGGTCTGGAGTTTTTCGTTGGAACACTGCTTGAATTCGTTCGCGTGAGTTCATATTTAAAACCCTTATCATGAGTAGAGTGAGCTAATTTACTCGTGTGCCCTCCCTTTCCAACATCTTCGCCACAATCTCTTTGAACACTTTCGCCGCCACCATCTCAGTGACACCCGAAACATCTTGTGTTGGATTTAATTCCACCACATCCGCGCCGATGATGTTTGCATTGAGCGATTGAATCACGCTCAACGCTTCACGCGTGGACAGCCCGCCAGGTTCGCGGTGCGATATGCCAGGCGCGAAAGCGGGGTCGAGACAATCCATGTCGAAGGTGATGTAAAGCGGCGAGTCAAATTGCAGGTTGAATACATCACGCCAACGTTGCATGGTCAGCACTTCCACGCCGAAACGCTTGGCTTGCTCGCGCTGATGTCCGTTGATGGTGCGAATGCCCACTTGCACGAGCCGCTTTGCCAAGCCCGCTTCCATGATCCGCGCAAAGGGGCTGGCGTGCGAGTGCGGATTGCCTTCAAAGTCATCGTATAAATCGGGGTGCGCGTCGAAGTGCAAGATGGTGAGATTGGGATGATTCTTCGCCGCAGCCTTTACCAGCGGATAGGTGACGGAGTGGTCGCCGCCAAATGCCATGACCTTCAACCCCGCTTCATATAATTTACCTGCGGCTTGCTCGGTCTCTATGGGCATTCTCTCCGCTGACGGTGTGATGTCGCCCGCGTCTGCGAAGAGTCCATCCGCGCCGAGATAGGTTTCGTTCTCCGTCCACAGATTGGACGAGTCACAGAAGAAGGCTTCACGGATTCTCTGCGGAGCCAACGCCGAGCCGCGTTTATAAGATGAGTTCTCATCGAACGCCACACCGAGTAAGCCAATGCGGGCGGGGGTGGGGAAGGGAGGGAAAGTGGGCATAAGTTCCTTTTATGCACAAAGAACACGAAGTTTCACGAAGGAAAGCCACTGTTTACTTTTCAACTGATTACTATTCTCTTGCTCTTCTCCATCCACTCAGGGCTCACATCCGCGCCGTGACCGTGAGCGTCGGAGAGAGTCACTGTTCCGTTGGGTTGGAAGTCCACGCCGCCAATGGAGGGTTCTTCGGCAAAGTGAAAGGGAGAGTCGAGGTCGTGCAGAGAAATATTCGGGCAGGCACAGACCAAATGCGCGCCCGCGCTGACTCCGATGAGCGACTCGGACATGCCGCCGAGCATACATTTGATTCCAGCCGCTTCGCCGATGGCGTTGATTTTCAGCGCGCCATGAATGCCCGCGGACTTGGCGAGTTTGATGTTGAAATAATCCACGGCACCGAGGGAGGCGAGACGGAAAGCGTCATGCGCGTCGAAGATGGATTCATCTGCCATGATGGCGATGGGACTGCGCTCACGGACTCGCTTCAAACCTTCGATGTTCCAATAGGGCAGCGGCTGTTCGCAGACTTCGATTTCGTATTCTGCCAGTGCGGTGAGGATGTTGATGGCGGTGATTTCGTCCCAGGCTTGATTCGCGTCGAGCCGCATGGGGACGCCGCTCCCGACTGCTTCACGAATGGCGCGAATCCGCGCGAGGTCTTCATTACGTCCCGTGCCGACCTTGACCTTCAATGCCTTCACGCCGTTCTCAACGTGCTGTTTGGCAGTTTTCGCCATTTTATCGGGCGAGTCAATGCCGATGGTGCGGTTGGAGTACAGGACTTGCTTTGTCGCCGCCGAGCAAGGCATACAGTGGAAGTTCCGCATGTTTGGCAAGCAGGTCGTAGAGCGCGAGGTCATACGCACAGCGGATGGCGGGATTCTTGAGCATGTACTGTTCAAGTTCGCGCAGGCGTGTGTCAATCTCTAACGGATTTTTGCCAATGAGCAGTTGCGCATACAGTTTGGCGGATTCAAATCCGTTGTCGGCGTCTTCGCCTGTCACAAAACGCGATGGAACGCCTTCGCCCACGCCAATCAATCCGTCGCTGTCATGCACGCGGACGATGATGTTGTGGGCGCTGTTCATCACCGCCAAAGCAATCTTGAACGGGTGATTGAAGGGGATGTTGAGGTCGATGATTTCGATTTTGGTGATGGTTGGCATAAAACTTTTTTTACGCGGATTTCACGGATGAACACGGATTTTTTTTTAAGAAATCCGTTCTTTTATCAATCATCCGTTAACCGTGTATCTGGTTTATTTTCCTTTATAAATCGGCGCGCGTTTTTCCACGAATGCCTTCACGCCTTCGCGCATGTCTTCGCTGGCGAAGCATTCGAGCGTGCCTTCGGTTTCGAGTTGCATGACGGCTTCGAGGTCGAGGTCGTAGGACTTTTGCAAAACTTCTTTCACCAACCGCACAGAGATGGGCGCGTTCGACGCGAGCGTGCGGGCGATGTCCATGCCTTCTTGAATAATGGTTTCTGCCGATGTCACTTTCGTGACCAAGCCCATCTCGAAAGCTGATTGTGCGGAAATGCGTTCGCCTGTCATCATCACATGCGCGGCGCGTCCCATGCCGATGAGTCTCGGCAGGCGGTGCATGACTCCGTTGGTTTCAAAAATGCCGCGCTTCACTTCGGCGAATTGAAAATAGGCGCTCTCCGCCGCAATGCGGATGTCGCTCGCAATCGCAATCTCCGCGCCCACGCCAACCGCAACGCCATTGATGGCAGAGATAATCGGCTTGCGCAAATTCACCATGCGGCGCGTGAGTTCCTGCATTTCGTCCAACTCGGCGCGCGCCTGCTCTGCCACCGTCGAACCGTCGAAGAGGTGCGACAGTTCTTCGAGGTCAATGCCTGCCGAGAACGCGCGTCCATTGCCCGTGATGAGCGCGGCACGAATCGAATCGTCGTTTGCAATCGTATCGAGCATGTCGAGCAATTGCTGGAACATACTGCGCTTGAACGCGTTCAACACGTCGGGGCGGTTGAAGGTGATAACGGCTATATTTTCTTGGGATTGGAAAAGGATATCTGTCATTTGATGGGAATCTCGATGAAGGAGGCTTGGTCTCCGCCAATCATAATCTCCACGCTCGGACTACCCGTGAGCGGGATTCTGGCAAAGGTATCTTTGTCTGCGCCTGAGAGGGATACTCGTAAACTCCACCCGCGGCGAATCAGCGCCGAGATGGGATTCAACCCGAAGGTGATTTCTGCCACTTCACCAGGGACAAGCGGCATGGCGTCGGCGCGTTTGAAGGAGTGATAGGGGACGAATTGTTTATATGGCGGCGTGTCTGTTGAAACTTTGCGATGGATGGCGCGCAACATTCCTTCGGTGAGGTAATGCGCGTTGCCTTGTTCATCAATCGCTTCGAGATAGACGAAGAAGTTGCCATCGTCATGTGTTGATTTGACGAACAATGTCACGATGGGATAGCCTGTGATTTCGGTATCCTGTTCAAGCGGCGCGGATGTGTACGCGAGTTGTCCTTTGATGGGCGCGTACTTTACAGGGCGCTGGTCGAGTTCAGTTTGCCAGCGGTTGTTCAATCCTGTTGAGGCGTTGAAATCGGTCTGGTAGTGGTCAGCAGGCTGGGGCGGGGGAGAAGCGAGGAGAGTCCGCTTTGGGGTTGGAAAAAGAATCGGGTGGAGGTCAAACCCGCAGGTGGAAACTCAGGCGTCGATTTCCATTCATTTTCAAAGATGGTGAAGTAATGCAACTCGCGGGTCGCGGGCGGATTGTCGAAGAAGCGCAGGGACTCTTTCATTTGCGCGAGCAATGGAAATGGATTTTCCTTCGCGCCGACGTGTTGGGTTGCGCCGTGATTCCACGCGCCGATGACGGCGCGCTGCGGGCGGGGATTGTTCGCGAAGCGATGAATGACGGCGCTGGCGGTGGCGGCGTCGAACCAACTGCCCCAATGGTCGAGCGCGTGCGTGGTGGGGCGAGTGAACATGCTGATGTCGTCCATGCGGATGTTGAGCTCGGGGTCGAGGTCATCGCGGAAGGTGATGTGACGCAGGGCGGAGTCCACTTGCTGGTTGGTGTGTTTGGGAATGGGATTGTTGCCAACAGGCTTGACACCTTTGACGAGAATCTTTTCGAGCGCGCTCATGCTTTTGGGAAGTTGATTGGCGTCGAGGGCGCGGTTGTACTCTGCCCATTGCGTGAGCATGAACTCGTTGGGCACGCCGCCAGGGAAAGCGATGTCGGTGTAAACGTCGAACTCGTTGAAGCGCACGAGCGCGGAGGTGACGGCGGGATGTCCGCACGCGCCGAGCATTTCAGCAGTGGTGGCTTGATACGAGTTGCCGAAGCCGCCGACTTGCCCGTTGCTCCACGGTTGTTGTATGACCCATTCGGTCAGGTCGTAGAGGTCGGTGAGGTCGGTCGCTGACCACGGGTGCGGATGATTGCCTTCCGACGCGCCCGTGCCGCGCATGTCAATGCGGAGGATGGCGTAACCAAAGGCGGTGAAAAAGTTGCGGGCGGAGTCGGGCAGAGAGAGAAACCATGAGAACGGCGCTTTGAGTTGTTGATTGCGCCAGTAGCGTGTGGCGGCGAAGAGCGCGGGGATTTTGGTTTCGGGCGTAAGTCCGCGCGGGAGGTAAAGGTCAACGGCGAGACGAGTCCCATCGCGCATGGGGATGTACAAAGTCTGCTCGGTGGAGCCTTTGTATGAAGGAGGGCGGAGGGAGTTCAGGAGGAAAGTCATTTTCCCGAAGGAAAGGTCATTTTGAAATGAAGAATGCAGAATGATGAATGCGGAATTAGGAATTGGGAATTTTGTTTGAAATAAAATCATTTATTACTTGCTGAAATTTTTCTGGTTCTTCGAGGAATGCCCAGTGTCCGCTTTGGGTGAATTCTACGGATTGGCAATTGGGGAGCGTGGCGCAGAGTTCATCGGCGACGGGTTTGCCTGTGTATTGTGAGTCCGCTGTGCCGTAGATGAAGAGGGTTGGCACTTGCAACTGGCTGAGTTCTTTTTTGTAATCGTAACCTGTGAGCGAAAAAGAAATTTCACGCCACGGGGCGAAGGAGACTGTGCCTGTATCTTTGAGTAAATCTGTTTTTGTTTTATCAAATAATCTTTGTGGATTATCTTTTTCGGATGATTTGGTAAACCATGCGTCTGCGGATTTTGAATCCGCGGGAGGGAAGCCGAGGGCGGTGGAGTACAGCAATCCGCCAAACTATTTCCAGATGAAGCGGTTGCTCATGCCGTTGTTGATCTGAGATCCCGCCCGCGATGACCATCTTCTCGACGTGTTGCGGATACTTGAGTGCGTAGCGTTGAACCAACGCGCTGCCGAAGGAATGACCGACGAGGATGACCATATCCGCTTTGACCACGTCACGACGCAGGGCTTCAAGTTCTTCCACGAGTTGCTCGATGGTGTAGTCCTCGGGATTGGGCTTGATTTGCGAATTGCCCGAACCGCGCTGGTCGTAGAAGATGACGCGAGTCTGCTCGGCGAGGAAGTCGAATCCGTTCTTGAAACTCAGGCTCGAGTGACCAGGTCCGCCGTGGACGAGGATGACGGGCGGAGCGCCTTTGTCCGTGCCGAGTTCGCGGTAGTACAAGTCATAGCCGTTGATGTGGACGGGAGTGGCACAGTCCACGCAGGGGCGGGATTGGGGTAGGACGCGGTTGTAGAGATAGTATGCAATCGCTACATACAACGCGATTAAAACCAGAACAGCGAGAATAACGTAAAGGACAAGCATGATGAAATAATCTCCAATTACCAATCTCTAATATTCGAGATTAGTAATTGGAGATTGGTAATTACGCCATTTCTTTCTTCGCTTCACCCTTCGTAACAGGCAGAATCGCAACAGTGGCGAGGACGAGGAAGACGAACATGATGAGCCAGACCCATCGGTAGTCATTGCCCATCGCTTCGACGAGAGTCCCGCCGAGGATGGGCCCAATGATGAAGCCGAGGGTCACGGCGATTTGGCGTAGACCTGTGTAGGTTCCCATCAGTGTTTCGACGGGGGCGCTGTCCACGATCATGGCGACTTGGACGACGTTGGCGAGGGGCCAGGTCAAGCCGCAGATGAGCAGTCCTACATTGAGCATGGTCGCGTCGGGGAAGAGGTAGATGACGAGAGCGCCGATGGCGTACCCGACCAAGCCGACGATCTGGGTGTTCTTGCGTCCGATCTTGTTGGAGATCAAACCCGAAGGCACAGCCATGATCATGAACGCAATTGCTGGGATGGCAACCAGCATGGCGGCGGAAGATTCCTCCATACCGAGCGAGAAGACGCCATAGGAGCTGAGGAAGGCTTGCATTTGCGCAAGAGCTACGTACGCGAGCAAGTTGCTCAGGAGTAGATACTTTAAACTGGATGCGTGTTCTTTGGGGAGTCCGCGCAGGAAGGTGATGATGCCTTTTAAATTGAACGGCTCACCTGCAAGTTCCTTGGCACTGGCAAGTTCTTCGGGTTCTTTGACAAATGCCCAGGTGAGGATAAAGATCAGAAGTGCAAGACCAGCTGCGATCCAGAAAGGAAGCGGTCCGTACACGTCATAGAGCGCAGCGCCAGCCAGGGCGGTGATCACCACCAGCAGACCCGCAATCGCGCCCGCAATCCCATTGGCGGTGGCGCGTTGGGGCGAGGGAGTCACATCAAAGAGGAGCACATCCGCAACGGGGCGGACGACAGCGAAGGCGAGCAAAGACAATGAAGAGCGAGATGATGAAGGGGACAAGCAAGCCTGTGAGTTGACCCGTCTGCCCGTTGAGTTCGGGGGCGATACCCATCGGGACAAGCGGAATAAAGACGAAGGCGGCGATGGCAACAGGTACGCCAAAGAGAATGAACGGCATGCGGCGCCCCCATTTTGAGCGCAGGCTGTCGCTCCACGCGCCGACAATGGGACTGATAAACAAGCCCGCAATGTTATCGAAGACGAGGATGAAACCCGTCAGGGCGGGTCCGAGCCCGAAGCCGACGGTGGTGGCTCCCGCTTCGGTGAAGGCGGGGTTGCCTGCCTGCAAATAGACAGGGACGTAGGTGTTATACAACTGCCAGATCACTTCCATCACGGCGGGCAGGGTCGCGGCGATGATGATGTTGCGCCAACTCAACTTGATGTGGGACATTTTCTCTTCTCCTGTGAGGTTTTGAAC